>CAOKNO010000032.1 GCA_948470065.1 uncultured Eubacterium sp.
GCAGATTTTCTGCTGTAAGCAAGGACAGTATTGTGGATTTCCGATATCCTAATAAAGCATAAATACCTAATTCCTTTGTGCGTCGGCGCAGGAAGAAACGGTTTGAATATGACATATAAAAAATAACGAATGCCATAAGGAATATAGAAATCGTGTTGCACATGGTTTCTACCCGCCCATCGCCTGATATTTTTTCAAGCATGATTTTATTCATGGAAAACGAAGTGAATGCAAAAAAAATAGTAATCACAAAGGAAATGGATAATAAATAGAGGGCATAAAAGGAAAAATTATTTTTTAGGTTCTTAAGTGCCATAGATAAATGGTTCATGGGTACTTCCCTACCTTTCTGTGTCTAATTTTGCTATTTCATGTGCAATGGATTCATAGAATGCACGCCTGCCAGCATTTTGTTTCAATAATTCCTGAATGATACAGCCGTCTTTAAAAATCAGGATGCGGTCGGCAAAACTTGCAGCATAAGCATCATGTGTGACCATTAGTATCGTAGTATGGAGACTTTCGTTTGATTCCTTTAAAGTGTTCAGCAAATCTGTTGCGGAACTTGAATCCAATGCCCCAGTCGGTTCGTCTGCAAATAAAATGCTTGGACGTTTCACAATAGCCCTTAGAGCAGAAGCACGCTGCCTTTGCCCGCCTGAAAGCTCACTTGGATATTTATCTAACTGTGCGTCAATGCCAAATGCTTCTGCCAGGCTCCGTATCATGTTTTCTATTTTTTTCGGTGGGAGTTTCTGTAAAGTCAGTGGAACAGCGATATTCTCAAAAATAGTAAGGCTGTCTAACAGCAGATATTCCTGGAAAATAAAACCCAGATTATCCCTGCGGAAATCCGCTGCTTTGGAATCAGTCAGATTTTTAAGATTGATACCGTTTATTGTAATGCTGCCGCTTGTGGGTGTATCAATCGTAGAAAGAACATTAAGCAATGTGGTCTTTCCTGATCCGGAAGCCCCCATAATGGCGATAAATTCGCCGTCCGTTACGCTGAACGATACTTTATTAAGGCTTGGGTGCTGTGATTTTGCATAAATTTTTGTTACGTTTTTCGCTTCCAATAATGTAGCCATTTTTTTATTCTCCTTTGCTTTTTTGATAACAATATTGTAATATTGGGACTGTAAAAAAAAATGAGTAAATCACGCAAAAAATCTGTATGATTTACGCATTCTTTTTAAAAAGCAGGGTAGTAATCTATTTTCTGTATTTGTGTTTGCTGGTTCTCTTTATGTAAAGAACTAAGCTGTTTCTTTTTATTGCCTGTAAAGGGATAATACCGGCAGAATAGAACGGAAATGGGAAGGTAAAAGATTCTTGTGCGCCAGATAGTTTTTTATTCGTAATACGAAAAATACTTGACAGTTCGTATTACGGAAAATATAATGGTATGTAGATGTAGAGAGGAGTGTGCCTATGGGAAAAAGAGGACGTCCGAAATCGGATGTCATAAAAGAGCGTATTGTAACCATAAGGATGTCTGACGCAGAATACCACACTCTAAAGGAATACTCTGAAAAACATCAACAGACTATAACAGATACGATCAAAACAGGAGTTGACTTATTGTATAAAACTCGTGAGTAAGGCACAGGGTTTCCTCTTTCCTAACAAGAAAGGAGCGGCTATGGCTAAATCACGAAAAGACAATAAGGGACGAGTATTGCGGAAGGGAGAAGCTACCGTAGTTCAGATGGAAAGTATCAATATGCCTATGCTGATGTAGCAGGAAAGAGGCGATACATTTATTCTAAAAATCTGACTACACTTCGCCAGAGGGAAGGACAAATACTACGGGACAAACTTGATGGGATTTGCAGGTATCCGTAAGATTCCACTGGTGAAGGAGGTGCGTCAGGCACTACAAGAAATTAAGCAATATCAACATGATAATGGGATTTTTTGCACAATAGAAATTGATGGATTGTGCGTATCATTATAGAGGAGAAGCAGAGTATCCTAGCGGTCTGCGCTGGGGCGGCGAAGTATGTCTTTGCGTCTGGCGAAACAGGGGAAGTCCGCGTGGAACGCACAGAAGAAATAGTAGAAAACGGAGGGATGGATGATGGCGCTGGCCAAGAAGCCTGTAAATGGTATGAAGGATATCTTACCGGAGGAGATGCAGATCCGGGATTATGTGATGCAAGTGATCAAGGAGACTTACCGGGGATTTGGGTTTACCCCGATTGAAACGCCTTGTATGGAGCAGATTGCAAACTTAAGCAACAAGCAGGGCGGGGAGAATGAAAAGCTGATTTTTAAGGTATTAAAGCGTGGGGAGAAGCTGGATTTGGGGGCGGCCCAGACAGAAAGCGACGTGGTGGATTTTGGGATGCGTTATGATCTGACCGTGCCGTTGGCGCGGTTTTATGCCAACAACTCCAATCAGCTTCCTTCCCCGTTCAAGGCGTTGCAGATGGGGAATGTCTGGAGAGCCGACCGGCCACAGCGCGGGCGGTATCGCCAGTTTATGCAGTGTGACATTGATATTTTAGGAGAGCCAAGCAACCTTGCTGAGATAGAATTGATCCTTGCAACAACGGCGACGTTAGGGAAGCTGGGATTTGAAGGCTTCCAGATCCGCATCAACGAAAGGCGGATTTTAAAGGCGATGGCGGCTTACAGCGGGTTTGCTGAGGAAGACTACGATACGGTCTTTATTATCCTGGATAAAATGGACAAGATTGGCTTAGAAGGCGTTGCGGCGGAATTGGAGAAAAGCGGGTTTTCCAGAGAATCCATAGAAGCGTACCTTGGCCTGTTTTGTGAGATGGAAGGGAAGGACAGCGTAGCGGAAGGGGTTTCGTATTTAACAGAGAAGCTGGGCGGTATCCTGGAAGAAGAGGTTGCCGTTAGCTTAAAAGAGATTGCAGCCTGTGTGGAAGATACGAAAGAGGCAAGCTTCGCGCTGGTCTTTGACCCTACGCTGGTACGTGGCATGTCTTATTATACTGGCACGATTTTTGAAGTCGCCATGCCGGAATTTGGCGGAAGCTGCGGCGGAGGCGGGCGTTACGATAAGATGATTGGGAATTTCACTGGGAAGGACGTCCCGGCCTGCGGGTTTTCGATTGGGTTTGAACGTATTATCCTGCTGCTTTTGGAACGCGGCTTTACGGTGCCAGGGCAGTCGGAAAAAATAGCTTACCTGGTGGAGAAGGGCTATCCAGGAGAGAAGCTTGCGCAGGTCATTGCCGCGGCTCAGGAAGAACGGGCAAATGGGAAGCAGGTATTGGTGACTCGGATGAATAAGAACAAGAAGTTCCAGAAAGAAAAGCTTTCCGCAGAAGGCTATACGGAATTTAAAGAATTTTTTAACCGCTAGGAAGAGAGATGGAGGAAGAGAAATGGCAGAATCAATGAGAGGGCTGCACCGCACCTGTCGGTGTACGGAAGTGTCAAATGCGAATATTGGAGAGACTGTCACAGTCATGGGATGGGTACAGAAGAGAAGGAATCTGGGAAGCTTGATTTTCGTCGATCTTAGGGATCGTTCCGGCCTGCTTCAGATTGTATTTGACGAGCCAAAGGTAGGAAGCGAGGGATTCGAGAAGGCAGGGACCTTGCGCAGCGAATTTGTGGTGGCAGTCACAGGGACGGTTATGAAACGGCAGGCTGCGGTCAACGAGAATTTAAAGACTGGGGATATCGAAGTGATAGCTTCAGATATACGGGTGCTGGCAGAATCGGAAACGCCGCCTTTCCCGATTGAGGAAAATTCCCAGACGAAAGAAGATCTGCGCTTGCGTTACCGTTACCTGGATCTGCGCAGGCCGGATATCCAGAGGAATCTGATGATGAAGAGCAAGGTGTCCATGCTGATCCGCAGGTTTATGGAGGAAGAGGGGTTTTTGGAGATTGAGACGCCGATCCTCACAAAGTCCACGCCGGAAGGGGCAAGGGATTACCTGGTGCCAAGCCGCGTCCACCCTGGGACTTTCTATGCGCTGCCCCAGTCCCCCCAGCTCTTTAAGCAGCTTTTGATGTGTTCCGGGTACGATCGGTATTTCCAGATTGCAAGGTGCTTCCGCGACGAGGATCTGCGCGCAGACCGCCAGCCGGAATTTACCCAGGCAGATATGGAACTGTCGTTCGTCGATGTGGATGATGTGATTGAGGTGAATGAACGGCTTTTGCAGTACGTGTTCCGAGAAGCCATCGGCGTAGAGGTGACGCTCCCAATCCAACGTATGACATGGCGGGAAGCCATGGATCGTTACGGTACGGACAAGCCGGACACCAGGTTTGGCATGGAGCTTGCGGACGTTTCCGGGATTGTAGCAGGATGCGGGTTCGGCGTCTTTACCGGGGCGTTGGAAAACGGCGGATCTGTCCGCGGCATCAATGCCAAGGGGCAGGGGGCGATGCCGCGTAAGAAAATTGACAAGCTGGTAGAATTTGCCAAAGGCTATGGGGCAAAGGGCCTGGCATACTTGGCAGTCAACGAAGACGGGTCTTTCAAGTCCTCGTTCGCCAAGTTTATGGACGAAGGCACATTGCAGGATCTGGTAGGGGCGATGCAGGGCGAGCCTGGGGATCTGCTGCTGTTTGCTGCGGATAAAAATAAAATAGTCTGGGATGTGCTGGGCGCGCTGCGCCTGGAACTGGCAAAAGAGCTAGGAATGCTGGACAAGAGCCAGTATAACTTCCTTTGGGTGACGGAGTTCCCGTTGTTGGAGTGGTCGGACGAAGAAGGACGGTTTATGGCGATGCACCATCCGTTTACCATGCCGATGGAGGAAGACTGGGATAAGATTGATTCCGATCCGGGGGCAGTACGTGCAAAGGCATACGATATCGTGTTAAACGGCACAGAGTTAGGCGGCGGCTCCGTGCGTATCCATCAAAACGACGTCCAGGAGAAGATGCTTAAGGTCTTAGGGTTTACCCAGGAGCGTGCGTACGAGCAGTTCGGGTTTTTGCTGAATGCGTTTTGCTATGGCGTGCCCCCACATGCAGGATTAGCTTACGGGCTGGATCGGATCGTGATGCTGATGATGCAATGTGATTCCATCCGGGACGTGATTGCATTCCCGAAGGTGAAGGATGCTTCCTGCCTGATGACAGACGCGCCAAACGTTGTAGATGAGAAGCAGTTAGAAGAATTGGCAATTGAGATCCAAAGCCCAAGCCCAGAGGACGGCCAGGGCGAAGACAGGTAGTGGCTGGACTTTATGCGGGAAACATGGTAAAATAGCCCGAAGTAGACGGAGGAGCAGATGAAAAAAGGGATCTTGTTTGATTTGGATGGGACGTTGTGGGACTCCGCGGATGCGGTCGCAGTTTCCTGGGAGGAAGCGCTGAAGGAATGTTTGGATGTACCAAAGAAAATTACTGGGCAGATGATGCGGGACGTTATGGGCAAGAGCATGTTTGAGATTGCAGATATCTTGTTTGCGGAATATGAGTTTGATACCCGCCGCAGGCTCTTGGAATACTGCTGTAACGAGGAGAATGCATATATCCGCCGCCATGGCGGGCAGCTTTTTGCGGGGGTGGAAGATACCCTGCAGGCCTTGCGGCAAGAAGGGTACGCATTGTATATTGTAAGCAACTGCCAGGAAGGGTATATCGAGGCGTTCCTTTCCTACCATAAGCTGGACAGGTATTTTGACGGTTTTGAATGCTTTGGAAGGACGAAGCAGGGCAAAGCTGGCAATATCCGCCTTGTGATGGAACAGGGGCAGATCGGACAGGCGTTGTACCTGGGGGATACCCAGGGCGACTACTTAGCGGCCACGGAGGCAGGCGTGCCGTTTGTCCATGCTAGGACAGGGTATGGCGTGGTGGAGGCTGAAGTACCTTTTATCACGGAATTAAGGCAGCTTCCTGAACTAGCGAGCAGTATTTTCGCAGGAAAGACGTCCGTATAGAGCAGGAGGCCTTGCTTTATGGACCGAGGCTGTTTGGGATTGGAAGACAGGGAACGTATTATGGGAATGACGAGAAGGAGGATTGTGGGACATATGGAGAAGATAACAAGCTTTACCATTGATCATATAAAGCTAGAGCCAGGCGTTTATGTATCGCGGAAAGACCATGTTGGAAGCGAGGTAATCACAACGTTTGATCTTAGGATGGCATCTCCGAACGATGAACCGGTAATGAATACGGCGGAAGTCCATACGATAGAGCATCTTGCCGCTACGTATCTTAGGAATGATGTGGAATACAAGGACAAGACGATTTATTTCGGGCCGATGGGTTGCCGTACCGGGTTTTATCTGCTGTTAGCTGGGGATTATGAATCGAAGGATATCGTAGGGCTGGTAACAAGGCTGTATGAATTTATCCGTGATTTTAAAGGGGAAGTGCCAGGCGCAAGCCCCAAGGACTGTGGGAATTACCTGGATATGAACCTTGGGATGGCGAATTATCTGGCAGACCGCTATCTGAAACAGACATTGTATGGGATCGATGAAACACATTTGGTCTATCCGGCATAAGCTAGAGGAGGAAGGGATGAAGAAGATAGGGATTATCGGCGCGATGGAGCTTGAGGTCGATTCGCTCAAAGAGAAGATGGAACTCAGGAATAAGGAAGAATATGCTTCCATGGAATTTTTGGAAGGGACGCTTCACAAGACGGAAGTCGTTGTGGTGAAAAGCGGGATTGGCAAGGTAAACGCTGCGATCTGCACCCAAATCCTCTGCGACAGGTTTTCCGTGACGCATATCATCAACACGGGCGTTGCTGGATCGTTGAAGGCTGAAATCAACATTGGGGATATCGTCGTATCCACAGACGCTCTCCACCATGACGTAGACGTGCGCGTCTTTGGCTATCCGTTGGGGGAAGTCCCGCAGGTGGGATGTAAGGCGTTCCCCGCGGACGGGCATCTCGTACAGCTTGCAGTTACCTGCTGTAAAGAGGTGAACCCAGGCATTGGCGTATACCAGGGAAGGGTGGTAAGCGGCGATCAGTTTATCAGCGGCCATGAGGTAAAGGATAGGATTATACAGAATTTCCAAGGCTCCTGTGTGGAGATGGAAGGCGCCGCCATTGCGCATACGGCATATTTGAACCACATACCCTTTGTCATTATCCGTGCGGTTTCCGATAAGGCGGACGACAGCGCAGAAATGGACTACCCGTCCTTTGAAAAGGCAGCGGCAGCCCATTCGGCTGCATTGGTGGAGCATATGCTGCCATTGATTTAGCGGCGTCAGCCGGGAGGGTATTATGGATGAAAAGTTTTCCAGGACGCAGATGCTGCTTGGCGCAGACGCCATGGAACGTCTGGCGCGGGCAAGGGTGGCCGTATTTGGGATAGGAGGCGTAGGCGGCCATGCGGCGGAGGCGCTTGCTAGGAGCGGCGTGGGGAGCCTGGATTTGATTGATAAGGACGTCGTCAGCCTGTCAAATATCAACCGGCAGGCCGTCGCCACAATGCAAACCATAGGCAAGAGCAAAGCGCAGGCGATGAAGCAGCGGATTTTAGAGATTAATCCGGACGCCATGGTACGTAGCTGGGATTGTTTTTTCCTGCCGGAAACAGCGGGGCAATTTGAGTTTCGGCAGTACGATTACGTAGTGGACGCCGTGGACAATGTGACAGCGAAGCTTGCGCTGGCACAGAAGGCACAAGAGGCAGGCACGCCTTTGATTTCTTGTATGGGGGCGGGGAATAAGCTGGATCCGACGCAGTTTGAAGTGGCGGATATTTACCAGACGTCCGTCTGCCCGTTGGCGCGTGTCATGCGGCGGGAACTGAAAAAGCGTGGGATCCAGAAACTGAAGGTGGTGTATTCTAAGGAAATACCAAAAGAGCCGCTTTGGCCAGCAGAGGGAGAGGGGCGCGGCGTGCCGGGAAGCGTCGCGTACGTCCCTTCCGTGGCAGGGCTGATCCTGGCAGGGGAAGCCATCCGCGATCTGGCGCGTCCGGCAAGGAGTGCAGAAGGGTAAGGAGAAATGCAGATGAAGTTTATTCACATAGCAGATGTACATTTGGGTGCGAAGCCAGACCGGGGCAAGCCGTGGGCAAGGGAACGGGAGGATCATAGCTGGCAGGCGTTTACGAATGTGATTACGAAAGCGAAGGAAGAACAGGTGCAGCTTCTGCTGATCGCAGGGAACTTATACCACAGGCAGCCGCTGCTGCAGGAATTAAAGGCCGTAGATTACCAGTTTTCCAGGATACCAGATACCCAGGTAGTTTTGATTGCTGGGGACTGCGATTACTTAAGCCAGAATTCCTGTTACGCTGCATTCCCATGGGGGAGGAATGTGCATTTCCTGAAAGAAAAGAAAATGCGGTATGTGGAATTGGAAGGTCTTAAGGCCAGGGTATATGGCTTGAGTTATCACCGCAGGGAGATTTCCCAGCCCCTGTACCGCAATGTACGGGTGGAAGACGATGGATTTACGAATATCCTGCTGGGGCATGGAGGGGATGAACGCCATATCCCGTTCCAGGCCAGCGACTTTCGGAAAACGCCGTTTGATTATGTGGCGCTTGGCCATCTGCCAACTCCAATGCAGCTGATAGAGGAGAAAGCCGTGATGGCTGGCGCGCTGCAGCCGATACAGAGCAGGCATACTGGGGAACATGGATATTTCTCTGGGGAGATCCGAGATCATGCCTGCCGGGTAACGTTCCATCCGCTTCATTATTGCGAGTATGTGCCCCTGAATCTGAAAATTACCCCAGAAATCAAGGTGGATGAACTGGAAAAATTTGTAGTGGACTATATCCGAAAATCTGCGCCCCATCAGATTTTCCGTATTACCTTGACTGGGACCTGCGATCCAAAGGCTCCGGCGGTTGCCCGGGAGTTAGAGCGCCTAGAACGTGTGGCGTTGGTGGCGGATCGCTGCCAGGCAGGGTATGATTTTGAAGAATTGAAAAAAAAGTATGGGAAGCAGATGGTTGGGCGGTATATTAGAGCTTTGGAGGGAATGCCCCAGGATGAAATAGTGAAGAAAGCATTATCTTATGGAGTGGAGGCATTGATGGCGGAATGAAAGTCAAAGAAATTCAGATTAAAAATTTTGGAAAGCTTCATAATATTAATATCCACCCACTTCCAGGCATCAATGTGATCTATGGGGAGAACGAAGCAGGGAAGTCCACCTTACAGCGCTTTATTGCAGGGATCTTGTTTGGGTTAGGACCAGATGAACAGAAGGCAGGGAAGAAAAGCGCCTACCAGCAGTATGAGCCATGGAGCCAGGATCCTTCTTATGGCGGCGGCCTGAAGTTCAGCATAGATGACACAGAGTATTTCCTAGAGCGGGATTTCCGTAAGGATGGGAAATCCTTCCATCTGTCTGGGGACGGGCAAACGATAGAAGCGAGCCAAGCCAGCCTGGAAAAGCTTTTGGGCGGCATCCAGAAAGAAGCTTATGAAAACACATATTGCATCCGGCAGGCTGCCGTGGAGACCAAAAGGGAATTTGCCAAGATACTACAGGATTATTTTATGGACGCTCCCTTGGATGAAGATTACATAGCAGCCAGGCAGCGGCTGCAGAGGGGAGAGCAGGAAGCACACCAGCTCTATCAGGAACGTTTGGGCAAGCGCAAGGCGGAAGAACGCAGGATCTTGATGCAGCGGGAGCTCCTAGAAAAGGAACTGCAGCAGTTAAAAAAGCAAAAGGCGGAGACAAGCGAGATTTTCCAGAACCGTCAGGCGGATCTCCCTGTGCAAGAGGAGGAAGCAAATGAGATGGCGGAATACCTAAAGGAATCCCGCCAGAAGAAACAGAAGCTGGGGTATCATATGAAGGCGTTGCTTTCTCTTCTGGTAGCGGTTTTGGGGATATTTGCTTTGTATTGGATTGGGATTGCGCACAGCAGGGGAGGGCTTATGCCAATGGCATGGATGCTGTTGGAGGTCGTCTGGATCCTTGTGACAGTCCTTGGTATTTGCGGCGCATTTTTTTGGCAGGGGAAATCCGAGAAAGTGAAAAAGGCCATCCGGCAGCAGGAAGCAGAAAAAGAGCAGTTCCTGCGCAGGGCAATGGAACGGGAAAAGCATAAGTTCCAGGAAGAGAATGAACGGCAGGCGAGGCAGGCAGCTATGGAAGAGATGCTCCAGGGGCAGATTTTTGATAAGCATGCCATGCTGGTAAACATTCAGGAAGAATTGGAGGATTGTAAGAACCCTACCGAGGATGAGAAGGAGGCAGATTACCAGGTAAAGGCATACCAGCTTGCCGGGCAGGTGCTTGAAGAGATCTCGAAAGATGCGCATGAGGATGCCAGGCGCAGGCTGGAACAAGAGATTTCAAAGATTTTCGCAGGGCTGACCCGCGGGAAATACCGCAAAATTGGCCTGGATGATCAGATGAACCTGGTAGCATGGGAGGGCGATCGGTGGGTCGATCCCTGGCAGCTAAGCCGCGGTACGATGGAGCAGATGTACGTTGCGCTCCGGATGGGCGCAGGGCGGGTGCTGACGAGGGAGGAATCCATGCCAATCCTTTTGGATGAGGTATTCGCCTCTTTTGACGAGAGGAGGCTAGAGGCAGCTTTGGAGTGGCTGGGCAGGCAGGAGGGGCAGATATTCCTCTTTACCTGCCAGGAGCGGGAGATTGAACTGCTCAATAAAAAACGGATCCCATACGGGAAGATCGTTTTGGAAAGTGAAACATAACCGTTTTGTGTTCCCGCTCTGTTACACTGAATAAACATTGGAACCGTTACGGTAGACAGGACAGGATAGTATGGCTAAAAATAAGAAAAAGAAACGGAAAAGGAAACATCGTATATTTTGGGTTTGGGCATGGTTTCAGATTATATTGCTTTTTGTAGTATTGATTGGGGTCGGCTGGTATTATTTCGGCGGCTATGCTGCAAAGGTCAGCTCCATGCAGCGGGAAGCGAAGCAGTTTGTGAAGGAGTCTAGCGAGGACACCTTCCGGTCGGTGCAGACGAGCCTGGTGTATGACGCGGATGGGAATTTGATTTCCAAGCTTAACGGGGAGAAGGATGTGTATTACCTGGAATATGAAGATATCCCGGCGTACGCCCCGGCAGCGATGGTGAGCATTGAGGATAAGAAATTCTACAGTCACAATGGGATAGACATTAAGGCGATCCTTCGTGCAGCTAAAGCGATGATACAAAACGGCGAAGTGACCCAGGGCGGCAGCACGATTACCCAACAGCTTTCCCGGAATATTTTTCTGAACCATGAAAGGAATTGGGAGCGTAAGATTGAAGAAATGTTTATTGCCGTAGAAATGGAGAAAGTCTACAGCAAAAATAAAATCATGGAGTTTTATCTGAACAACGTTTACTTTGGGAATGGGTATTATGGGATACAGGCGGCGAGCAAGGGCTATTTCAATACCGATGTGAAGAACCTTTCTCTGTCCCAGATTGCATTTTTGTGCGCAATCCCGAACAACCCCAGTTTGTACGACCCGGTAGTGCGCATGGAGAATACCTTAAAACGGCGCGACCGGATCTTGAACCAGATGTCAGACGATGGGAAAATCAGCGCTTCCACTTGCCTTGAGGCGAAATCGGAAACGATTACGTTAGAACGTCCCGAAAAGACCAAGAACGACTACGTGGAAACTTATACGTACTACTGTGCCGTAAGGGCTTTGATGAAACAGCAGGGCTTCGTATTCCAGACGGAATTTACATCCGAACAAGAAAAGGAGGCGTACGAAAAAGACTATAGCGAGCGCTACAGCGAATGCCAAAGCAGCTTGTATACTGCGGGATACCGGATTTACACTTCTATCAGCCTGGGGATGCAGCAGCAGCTCCAAGAGGCCGTAGACAACGGTCTGTCAGAATTTACCGAACAGAACGAAGAAGGGATTTATACGCTGCAGAGTTCCGCCGTCTGTATCGACAACCACACAGGCTATGTAAAAGCCATTGTCGGCGGCAGGAACCAGAACCTGCCGGGATATACGCTGAACCGTGCGTACCAAAGCTTCCGGCAGCCAGGCAGCGCCATCAAGCCTTTGATTGTCTATACCCCGGCGTTAGAACGCAATTATACGCCGGATTCCATGGTACAGGATGTGAAGACGGAAGAAGGACCGTCCAATTCAAGCGGATCTTACAGTGGGAACATCACGCTCCGGTATGCGGTACAGACCTCAAAAAATACCGTTGCCTGGAA
This sequence comes from uncultured Eubacterium sp., assembly GCA_948470065.1. Classification (GTDB taxonomy): domain Bacteria; phylum Bacillota; class Clostridia; order Lachnospirales; family Lachnospiraceae; genus Petralouisia. The sequence continues at coordinate 12,109 of CAOKNO010000032.1, forward strand.
CTTATTGGAGGAAATGACGCCCCAGGCAGGGCTTGCCTATCTGAAAGCCATGGATTTCTCACGTCTGGATCCTGAGGACGAGCGGCCTACCAGCGCGTTGGGCGGCTTTACGAACGGCGTATCCGCCGTAGAAATGGCGTCTGGCTATGCAGCCCTTGAGAACGACGGTATTTTCCGCGAGCCTACCTGTATTGTGAAAATAACCGATTCTGAGGATAATATTATCTTAGAGGATGGGAATAACGAAAAAGAAGTATATAAGATGAATGCCTCCCGTATGATGACCGATATGATGGTATCCGTTATCCAGGAAGGAACCGGGCGCGGGCTGGCATTGGACAATATGCCGTGCGCAGGGAAGACTGGTACGACAAACGACAACAAGGATGGCTGGTTCGTAGGGTATACCCCATATTATACGACAAGCGTATGGGTGGGGTATGATATGCCAAAGGAATTGCCGGGGTTGTCCGGGGCAAGCTATCCTGGGAACATTTGGAAGACGTTTATGAACCAGATCCACCAGTCCTTGGAAGCAGTAGAATTTCTCCCTTATATCAATGAGAACCAGATGCCGCAAGGCCAGCAGGAACCCCAGGCTCCAGTCCCAGAAACGCCGGAGGCGCCAGAGACGCCGCAAGTCCCAGAGGTTCCAGAGGCGCCGCAAGAGCCTCAGCAGCCAGAACAGCCTGTGCAGCCGGAAGAGCCGATCGTGCCTGGGACGGACGAAGTCCCGGAAGTCCCGGATATCCCAGACATCCCGGATATCCCAGAAGTCCCGGAGCTTCCCGAGGATCCTGGAGGAGGGGAGGAACCGCCGCAAGAGCCGGAGCCTGTCGTGCCAGAAGAGCCTGGCGGTGGAGCGGAAGAACCGCCAGAGCCTGTGGCGCCAGGAGAGGTATAGCCGTTTGGAGCGGCCAGCGGTATGCTGTTGTTATAGGTTTTCATTTTTCAGGGCGTCAATGGTATTCTCTTTTTGTATCTTATGCATGGAATAGAGCATAGTCGCAAATACCACAAGGAATACGCTGCCCACGGCAATCGCAATGCTGTACCATGGGATGTAGAAGCCGTTTTCAAGCCCGGCGGAAACCGTGCGGTAAATCTGCCAGGTTACAACGAAGGATACGGGCAGGCCGTACAGCAGCCCCTTAAACCCATACAGCAAGCATTCAAAATCCATCATCCGGGCAAAGCCTTTCGGGGTCATGCCAATGGATTTGAGCATGGCAAATTCCCGTTTGCGCAGATTCAAGTTGGTAGAAATGGTGTTAAATACGTTTGCTGCTGCAATAAGTGAGATTAAGGTTATAAACCCAAACGCGAATACATGGATGACAGCCATCATTGCGCGTTCCCCCTCGGCGCTGGCTGCAACGTTATACAGGTTGGTTATGCTAAGCCCTCTGTTTGCCAGTGTTTTTGACATGGCTGCTTCAGTTTCCATATAATTTTCACAGCGGAATTGCAAGGTATTGCTGGCGTATTCCGCAAAGGGGACGCCAGGTAATTCCATGTAGTCTAGGTCCGGATCCAGGCCGGGAAGGACTGCATCCATAAAACTATATGGGTAGAAAAGCTGGATCTTCTCGCTGGTATCTGCAAAGGAATCCGGTGCATGCGGCGTAGGGGCGCCTAGGGTAAGCGGGAGTATCTCGCAAGCCTCGTCCACAGGCATTTGGATAGTTTCAGATGTATCATAATGGGAAAAGCTACAGTATGGCGTTTGGGTACTCGGGTCAATATACCTGTCTTGCAAGTAATAATCTTCCTGCTCTTTTGTAAGGTAGAAGGCGGCAGGGATCTGCGCAGGCTTTTCAAACGCGTGGAATGCGTAGAATTTCCCTTCGGTTTCATTGTAATATTTCAGCTTGTCGATGGTTACAGCCACAGGGGAATCCTGGTTATAATATATAGATTCTGGCAAGTTTTCCTTTTTCAGGTAACGCAGGAAGGCGTCGTCTTCTAGGAAAACAATGCTGGTTTCAACCAGGGTGGCCTTGTATTCCTGGTATGGCTCGTTCCTCTGCTGTGCCAGTTTTTCCTGGTAATTGCGGTATTCCGTGCTAAACATAGAAGTATCGAAGGAAGCGGACATGTACAGACTGGTCAGATACATAGCGTCCGTTACCCCTGGGGTATCTGCAAGTTCTTTGCATAAATCGCCTACGGGCTGTTTGAGGTCTGCCGAGCTGATACGGTACAGGATATCCCAGCTTTCAGAATCTGTCATAACCGTAGACACCGACCTAGTCAGGTAAGTGCACCAGCTACTTGTGGAAATAAACAGAACGATGCTTAAGAACAGGGAAATTACCGTAGCGCGGTATTTCCTCCGGCTCCTCTTATAATTCTTTGTGGCCAGCATTCCTTCAAAGCCAAAAAGCTTTTGGGTCAGCCAGGAAGTCTTTACCTTTCCCGGGCGTATGGCGATGTCGTCGGCTTGGCGTATGGCGTCGATGGCGGATTTTTTCATTGCGCGCCTGGCCGGGATGTAGGCAGAGATTAAAATGGTAAGCAGCGAGATACAGATGGCAATTGCCAATGCCCCAAAGGAGGGATGGAGTTTCAGGGAAACTTCACTAGCCTGGACGGGGCCTAAGTCGCTTACAAGCTTTGCCGCGCCGTATCCGGCGGCGCCGCGGATGCCCAGGACGCTTGCAATCATATCTTTCACAAAATAGAAGGTAATCCCAATCCCCAAAAGCCCCGACAGGATGCCGAGGGGTATCCCGATGCAGCTTAAAAACAAGGCTTCGAATATAACGCTTTTGACAAGCTGGCGTTTTGTAGCGCCAATGGAGGATAAAAGCCCGAACTGCTTCGTCCGTTCACTGACGGAAATAGAGAAGGAATTGTAGATCAGCGAAATGGAGCCGAACATGATAATCCCAGTTAAAATCAGCGCAAGGCCATACAGCACCTGGTTGTACCCACTCTCCCCGGAATACCCATAAATCCGCAGCAGGTCATAATTCATATCGAAAGGCACGTCGCCAAGCTTTGAGAATATGCCGTTCAATATGGAGACGGCGTTCGGGCCAGATACCGTGCGGGCATACAGATCATAGAGCGTTCCGCTGCCATCCCCTATGGTAAGGGCGGTATAGCCGGGGGCTTCATAGCTTTCAAACGAAGGCCGTTCGTAATATCCGACTACGGTGTATTCCTTGGTTGTAACCGGATCTAAATGCTCCAGCGGCACACGTGTACCGTCGTCTGTCCCAGTTCCGTCTTCTTCCATGCAGGCATACCCTGTCTGGTTCAAAAGGATTGTGCCATTCTTATCCTTGCGCATCCCAAGATCTAGGCTTAACGTGGTATCCAATGCATATTGGACGCCGCCGTTGCTTTTTAAGTGCATGGGGAGAAGGAGTTCCTGTGGGTTCTTCGGCATACGGCCTTCTGTGATGTGTATTGGCATCATTTCTGTAAAATCCTGTCCTATCCCATATATGCACAAATATGGCTTACCTTCATTCAGGCAGTTTTCCAGCTTGGAATAGCCCAGCAGCTCCATGGAAACGGCTTTTTCTATTTCCGCGTCTGAGGCGATCTGTTCAAGTGACGACTGGGATATCCCATAGACGCTCCCGTACCAGTCCCCGGTATCGTAAACCGTAGATTGGATCAGGCAATGGCGCAGGGAAGAGACGCTTATGGTAGTCGCAGTAAACATGGCGGCGGATAAGATAATCCCAATAATGGTTACAAGCGTCCGCGTCTGGTTTTCTTTTAAATGCTTTAAGGTGATTTTGTGGAAGATATTCATGGACGGATCACCTCATCTCTTATAATTTTCCCATCTTCTAGCGCAAGGATCCGGTTTGCCTGCAAGGCGATGTTTTCATCGTGGGTGATGACGATTAAAGTCTGTTTGTATTTTTCATTGGAGTATTTCAAAAGTTCTACGATTTCCTGGCTGTTTTTGGAATCCAGGTTTCCGGTCGGCTCATCTGCAAGCACGACGGAAGGCGCGTTCATTAAGGCGCGGCCGATTGACACGCGCTGCTGCTGCCCGCCGGAAAGCTGGTTGGGCAGATGGTGTTCCCGCCCTTTCAAGGACAAAAGGTCCAGCAGTTCTTCTAGACGCTGATTGTTGACCTCGCGGCCGTCCATACGTACAGGGAGCGTCATATTTTCCGTTACGTTCAGTACGGGGATTAAATTGTAGAACTGGTAGATAAGCCCCACCTGCCTCCTGCGGAACACGGCAAGCTGGCTTTCATTCTGGGCATAGACGTCGGCGCCTTCCATATATACCTTGCCGGAGGTAGGCACGTCTACGCCGCCTAATACATGCAGCAGCGTAGATTTTCCAGACCCCGAAGGCCCGATAATGGCTAGAAATTCTCCCTTCTTTACGGAGAACGATACGTCGTCCAATGCTTTTACCTGGTTATCCCCAGAGCCATAAAGTTTCGTCAGATGTTCGGCTTTTAAAATTTCCATAATCAAAGTATCCTCCTGATGAATTGTTATTTATATTCTATCTAAGGTTCGTGACAGTGTAGTGACTCTTAAGTGACGAAACCGTCATTTATAGAATTTTATGGTAAATTTCGCCCCGCCTTCCGGGCGGTTTTCTGCTTTCAGCGTCCCATCCTGGCTGGTGACAATCATCCTTGCCAGTGCAAGCCCAATACCTACGCTTTGATCCGAAGCGTTTTTCCCTTTATAAAACCGCTCGAATAAGTGCGGGAGATCCTGCTTATCAAAGCCAGGGCCATTATCCTCGATTAAGATTTCTGTAAAAATCGTATTTTCAGAAAAACCGACTTTGATTTCCCCGCCTTTTGGGGTGTGTTCCATACAGTTTTTCAGGATATTTAAGACGGCTTCCGTGGACCAGGCGAGATCACCTGTAAAATGCACAAGGCTGCCTTTCTCCTCGACCGATAGCGTCTGGTTACGAAGTTCCATTGGGATAAGCAATGGCTCGGCAGCGCGCCGGATCAGTTCTTTTACTAAAACCGGGGATTTTTGGAAATCCACCGTACCAGCGTCCATCTTTGACAATTTCAGCAAAGCTTCCACCAGCCAGTCAATCCGTGACAGAAGCTGCGTCAGTTCATGGAGGAGTTCTTGCCTGCGCGATGCCTGAAGCTGTGGATCTAAGAGTAAGGATAAGATTAAGTTGGAGGAAGTAAGCGGAGAGTGGATCTGGTGGGAGATATCCGCCATAGAATCTGCCAGCAGCTTTTTATCTTCTTCTAAGACCGCAGCCTGTTCGCTAAGCCGCAGCGTCATTTTCGATAATTCGTTTTCTAGGATCGAAAGCTCCCCTTCCTGGTAGTTCTCGAAGTGGATGGGGATCTGGCTGTGCAGCATTTGGTCAATCTCAGCGCTAAGCTGCCTTAGCTTACGGTATCTGTGCCAAGTAATCCAATAGTGGGAAATGAAATATAGAAGGGAAACCAAAAAAAGCGTCCATGCTGCGCCTGGCGCTACATAGATCCCAAAACAGACGGAACCAGCCATAAGAGCCAGATGCCATAAAAAGCCTGCCTTTATTTCTGGGTTGCGCAGTAAGTTGAAACATTCCATAAGATCTCCTTTCAGTCCCCCATTTTATATCCCATCCCGCGAACTGTTTTAATCAGCGTGGGGTTCTGTGGATCCGCCTCGATTTTTTCACGCAGCCGTTTGATGTATACGGTAAGCGTGTTGTCATTGACAAATTCCCCGGCGATATCCCAAAGCGCTTCTAACAAACGGGCACGCGGCAGGATCATCCCTTTGTTGTTTAAAAAATAAAGCAGCAGGCGGTATTCCAGGGCGGACAGGATAATTTCGCGCCCATCCTTAGAAACGGTCCCACGGGTCACATCCGCACTTAGCCCGTTATACTCTAATACAGTAGTTGCCTTACCGTAACGGCGCATAATACTGTGGATGCGGGAGATAAGTTCCCGAGGGCGGAAGGGTTTTGCGATATAATCATCTGCGCCTAAGTCCAGCCCGGTCACTACGCTGTATTCGTCCCCGGAGGCCGTCAGGAAAATCACAGGGAGATCCGTGGTTGGCTTCACGGCGCGGCAGACAGCGAACCCATTTCCTTCCGCCAAAGAAACGTCCAATAAGATCAGGTCGAACTGCGCAGATTCTGTTTCCAGTAAGGCAAGCGCTTTTGCCTGCCCATCCACTGAGGTAATCGAGAAGCCTTCTTTTTGTAAAAATTCCGTTAAGTTTGTGACAATCCCTTTGTCATCTTCTACTAATAAAATATGTGTCATACAATCACCATCCTGGATATCAGTGTAGCATTTCACAAAAAAGCTTTCAAGGGGCAAACGCTGCAAACACGAACAAGTTTCTGCAAGGCTTGCGCCAATTTTGTTGAGAACTCGGCAGGAATATGTTACCATGTAGGTATTCCAAAGAAATTAGGCGATTGCAAAACTCCCTTTCTAGAAACAGCGGATGTACAATCTGTACAAAAAAAGGGCGACTTGCGACGGCGTCTGGAGCCCGCTTTTGTATGGATTGGACAGACGCGTCTGTCCCAGAGAGGGTTTCGCAATTACCTACCAAAGAAATAGAAGAAAGGAGCGGGTTATTATGGGAACGTATGGTTTTGGTGTGGATATTGGAGGTACGACCTGTAAAATCGGTTGGTTCCGGATGGATGGGAGCCTTGTGGAGAAATGGGAAATCCCTACGGATACAAAGGAAGACGGGAAACAGATCCTTCCAGATATTGCAGATTCCCTTCATCAGAAGATGGGACAGCATGGCATTTCCAAAGAAGAGATCGGAGGGATAGGGATTGGGCTTCCAGGCCCGGTGCGTTCCGATGGGATCGTGCCGATGTGCGTCAACCTGGGCTGGAAGGACAAAGATGTTTCCAAGGAAATGGAAGGGCTGATGGGAGGCATTCCGGTAAAGGCAGGGAACGACGCAAATGTGGCTGCGCTTGGGGAAATGTGGCAAGGCGGCGGCAAGGGCTGTAACAGTATTGTAATGGTAACGCTTGGCACAGGCGTAGGCGGCGGAATTATCGTAGATGGGGAGATTGTGGCAGGCGCCAATGGAGCCGGAGGGGAAATTGGACATATTACCGTGAACCCACACGAACACATATCCTGTAACTGTGGAAGGAACGGATGCCTAGAGCAATATGCGTCTGCAACGGGGATTGCCCGCCTGGCAAGGGAACGTTTGGCAGGGGAGCATGAGGCGTCCTTGTTGGATCAGGAAACGGAAGTGACAGCCAAAGCCGTTTTTGACGCCTACAAGCAGCAAGACCACATAGCGGCCGAAGTTGTAAGGGAGTTTGCCAGGGTGTTGGGGAAAGCGTTAAGCAACATTGCATGCGTAATGGATCCAGAAGCTTTTGTGATAGGCGGCGGCGTTTCAAAAGCAGGCCAGCCGCTTTTGGATGCTGTCGCAGAATCGTACCAAAAGGCGGCGTTTTCAGCTTGCGCCGATACGAGATTTGCATTGGCATCTTTGGGAAATGACGCTGGGATTTATGGGTGTATGAAAATGATATTAGGCTAGCGTAATTGATGAGGTTATCCATCCAACCGCCATTGTGGTGGCGGTTGGTAAGATACTTCTGCCTGAAATATATTTTGTCATAAGGATGTAAAAAAGAAGTAATATTTCTCTTCCGGCGGACAGGTGCGTTGGCTGCGCTGGCGTTGGCTGGACGTGGTCATATGGGGCGGAAAAATGGAAAGTACGCTGGTTTGCAGGCGATAGGGCGGTAGCTGTGGCATTTGGAACAATGGGATACGTCTGAGCCGTGATACTATTTGTAATTTTTTTTTAATAATTTGTAAGAATTATCTTGAATCTTCGGGGAAAAGGGATTATTATGTTAAATAAGGTTACAGTTTTGGAAGGTTTCTTTATGGATAATAATCCCATGATTTTACAGGAGGCATATAACGATGAGATTCAAGAAGTTTTTAACCTTAGTGATGGGCTGCCTGCTTATGCTCGAAGCGCCGTTAAGTTCCCAGGCAGCGTCCATTTCCCCTGATTTGACAGAAGAAACAGTAGCCCAGCAGGCGCATCCTTCGCAGGAAGAAGCCAGCGGGGGCGATTCAATATCTGTGGCGTTCCCAGAAGAAGGTGAGGATACGCCCCAGGCTGGGGCGCCGCTTGAAGAGGATGGCCAGGAAGCATCTATTTCTAATACAGAACCAGAAGAATCTTTTCCGGAGGACAGCCAGAAGGCTGCGCCTGAGGTGTCTTTGAATTACGATACATATTCCCTTGTAATAGGCGGTACGCTGCAGATGGAATGTAGGACGGACGTGCCAGCAGAAATCGAATGGATCAGTGAAGATCAGGAGGTGGCGTCTGTCTCCGCGGATGGTCTGGTTACAGCGCATAGCGCAGGGACAGCCGTCATTACAGCTACTGCATATGTCCCAACGAAGGATGGCGTGGAAGAACGTTCTGTTTCAGGAACCATTACCGTTGCAAATACCATTGCCATAGATCAGAGCCAAATGCTGTTATATCTTGGCCAGAAAGGAGCGTTGAAGGCTTCTTTGGGTTCCAAGGAGCCAGTTTCCTGGAAATCTTCCCAGCCTGAAATCGCGTCTGTCGATAAGAACGGGCAGATCACGCCAAAGAAGGCAGGGACAACGGTGGTTACGGCTTCGGTGTTTGGCGCAGAAGCTTCTTGTAAGGTTACTGTAAAAAAACCAGAGCTGAAGCTAGACGCCAAGGCGACGGTATATCTGAATAGTTCGCTGACATTAAAAGCCACGGCAGCCCCAGGGGGTAAGATTACCTGGAAATCCTCAAAGCCCAAAATCGCTACGGTAAACGCCAAAGGAAAGGTTGTGCCAAAGAAGACGGGGACGGTGAAGATCACGGCTACCTGCAATGGGGTGAAGAAGACCTGTAAGGTGACCGTTAAGAAATCATCCGTAAAGCTAAACGCGCAGTCTACGGTTTTATTTGAAGAAAATGCTTGTAAATTGAAAGCATCTGCAAATCCTTCCAGCCAGTTGGAGTGGGTATCGTCAAACCCCAAGGTGGCGAAGGTCAGCAAGGATGGGCGTATCACTGGGCTAAGGGCCGGGAATGCGAAGATCACAGCGGTTGTCCCAGGCGCGGAAGCGTCTTGTGAAGTACGGGTATTGGACAATGACCGCAAGCTGAACCAGAGTTCCCAGATCCTTATGGCAGGGAAGAAGCAGACCTTGTATCTGAAAAACAGTTCGGCAGGCGACGCCGTTTCTTTCTCCCTTTCGGATGGAGGGAAAGATATTGTAAAGCTTTCAACTTCCAAGAACCGCTGTACCATTACAGGGAAGAAAGCAGGCAAGGCCACCTTAAAGGCGGTTTACCGCGTGCAGGTGGACGGCCAGTGGCTCAGCGGGGAGTCCGAATGTGAGGTTACTGTCATTGACCGTGGGATTGCGCAGCAGCAGGTGTCCGTCGCTGTCAAGAAGAAGAAAAGCCTTGCTTTGAAAAACATAGAAGCAGAAGGGCAGAAGGCTGAGGGTACGGTATGGAGTTCGTCGGATCCTGCGGTTGCCGGGGTAGACGGCAACGGCATGGTAACAGGTAAGAAGCCAGGTTCTGTGGAGATCACAGCGGCAGTTACTTATTCAGATGGCACAACAAAGGAGTATACGTCCCAAGTCAAGGTATCAAATCCTAAGGTAAAGTCTTCTTCGACCGTATTATCTATTGGGAAAGTAAAGAAAATCAAGCTGTCTGGTACGAATGCGTACAGTGTTGCCACGTGGAAGGTGCAAGATCCTTCTTTGGCAAGCGTCAGTCCAGACGGGACGGTTACGGCTGGGAATACGGCTGGGAAGACGACCGTTATTGCTTCGGTAGACGGGAAGGACATAAAACATAAGCTGGTAATTACAAACCCAAGGCTAAAGAAAACAAGCAAGACGCTTACGACAGGGAGTACGGTTAAGATTTCAATCGCTGGGGCTTCCTCGAAGAGCAAGATTACATATAAATCAAAGAACAAATCCATTGCCACTGTGAATAAAAAGGGCGTGGTGAAGGCCAAAGGCAGCGGGAATACGAAGATTGTGGTAAAGGCAGACGGCGTATCCTTGGAATTTCAGGTAAATGTGTATTCAAAGCGCGCGGTATCGGCATGTAAGTCTGGTTACCAGATTATCAACAGTTCGAAGTACAGCCAGGCACGCCGTATGTCAAACGGTTATTATGACTGCAGTTCATTGGTATTCCGCGCATATGGGTGCGATTCTGGGTTGCTGGGCGGGACGCCTTCCTGGGCGCCTACGGCGGCAACGATGGCGTCTCATTTGGAACGGACTGGGAAGGTCGTCTCTTACCGTGGCGTCGATGTGTCGAAGCTTCTCCCGGGCGATTTGATTTTTTATGGCAGGGCTGGAAATGGAAGGTATAAGAATATCTACCATGTTTCCATGTATTATGGGAATGGTTACCGTTTAGAGAAGCCGCTGCGTAATTATACTCCGGCAGGCAATATTGTAATGATAGCAAGGCCGACCCGTTAATGTGGCATGCAGGCGCATTTTGGGCATTTATCGTAAGGGTTGGATCGCGGACCAGACATTTGCTTTCCTGGTTCCGAGGGTGTTAGTGACAAAACCTTCGTTTTTTCTTCTTGCATTTTCTTGCATATGATACTATAATAAGTAGCATATGTGGTATGGAACCGATAGAATCACACTATATTTTGTGCCTTGGAGGAAATACGATGAAGATAATTAAAAGAAGCGGGAAAGAAACAGGGTTTGACGCGAGCAAGATTGTGGATGCTGTTGCCAAAGCGAACAAAGAAGTGGCGGAAGGGGACAGGCTTTCTGGCGAAGATATTACAGAAATCGCAGGGACGATAACGGACTTCTGCGAATCTATGGAACGGATTTACAATGTCGAAGAAATCCAGGATATGGTAGAGAATGAGATCATGCGTCACAAGGCATATGAGGTGGCGAGGAAATACATCACATACCGCTATAAGCGTGCCTTGGTGCGCAAGTCTAATTCTACAGATGAACAGATATTAAGCCTGATTGACTGTAACAACGAAGAGATTAAACAGGAAAATTCCAATAAAAACCCAGTCGTGAACAGTGTGCAGCGCGACTACATGGCAGGGGAGGTCAGCAAGGATATTACCAAACGTTTCCTTTTGCCAGAGGAGGTTGTAAAGGCGCATGAGGAAGGCGTGTTACATTTCCATGATGCAGATTATTTTGCCCAGAGGATGCACAACTGCTGTCTGGTGAATTTAGAGGACATGCTCCAAAATGGGACGGTAATCAGTGAAACGATGATTGAAACGCCTAAGAGTTTTTCTACGGCGTGCAATGTGGCGACGCAGGCCATTGCCCAGATTGCCAGTTCCCAGTATGGAGGGCAGAGCATTACGCTCTCCCACCTCGCTCCTTTTGTGGAGGTCAGCCGGAAGAAGATGAAGGAAAGCGTACGGCGGGAATACATCGCGGCAGGGCTTCCGTTGGAGGAAGAGAAGATCGAACAGGTGGCGGAGCTCCGTGTCCGGGAAGAAATCTGCCGTGGCGTCCAGATGATCCAATACCAGGTGATTACATTGATGACGACGAATGGGCAGGCTCCGTTTGTCACAGTATTTATGTATCTGGATGAAGTGGAAGAGGGACGTACCAGAGATGATCTTGCCATGGTGATTGAAGAGATGCTCCGGCAGCGGATGGAGGGCGTGAAGAATGAAAAGGGCGTGTATATCACTCCTGCGTTCCCAAAGCTAATCTATGTGCTCGAAGAAGACAATATCCGGGAAGGGAGTAAATATTGGGAACTGACGAAGCTTGCGGCCAGATGTACGGCGAAACGGATGGTGCCGGATTATATTTCGGAAAAGGTAATGAAAGAGAATAAGGAAGGCAATTGCTATCCTTGTATGGGATGCCGTTCCTTTTTAACCGTTTATAGAGATGAAGAACAAAAGCCCAAGTTCTACGGAAGGTTTAACCAGGGGGTCGTGACCTTGAATCTGGTGGATGTGGCATGTTCTTCCAAGAAAGACAAAGGCAAGTTCTGGGAGATTTTACAAGAGCGGCTTGCGCTTTGCAAAAAGGCGTTGATGCTAAGGCACAACCGCTTAAAGGGCACGCCTTCGGACGTGGCTCCGATTTTATGGCAGTACGGCGCGCTTGCGCGCCTAAAGAAAGGGGAGGTAATCGACAAGCTGCTCTATGGTGGGTATTCAACGATTTCCCTGGGGTATGCAGGGCTTTGCGAATGTACCAGATATATGACGGGTAAGCCGCATACCGATCCAGAGGCGACGCCGTTTGCTTTAGAAGTGATGGAACGGATGAACCAGGCATGTAGAAAATGGCAGCAAGAAACAGATATCGCGTTCAGCCTGTATGGCACGCCGCTTGAGTCCACGACGTATAAGTTTGCCAAATGCTTACAGCGCCGCTTTGGGGTGATCGAAGGCGTGACGGACAAGAATTATATCACGAACAGCTACCATGTCCATGTGACGGAAGAAATTGACGCGTTCCGTAAGCTGGCGTTTGAAGCGCAGTTCCAGAAGCTATCCCCAGGAGGGGCGGTCAGCTATGTAGAAGTGCCGGATATGCAGCACAATACCGAAGCGGTACTGGCTGTGATGCAGCATATTTATGATAACATCATGTATGGGGAACTGAATACCAAAAGCGATTACTGCCAGGTCTGCGGTTATGAGGGGGAGATTAAGATTGTGTCAGACCAGCATGGGAAGCTGGTATGGGAATGCCCTAACTGCCAGAACCGGGAGGAAGATAAGATGAATGTAGCCCGCAGGACCTGCGGGTATATTGGGACCCAGTTCTGGAACCAGGGCAGGACGCAGGAAATCCAGGAGAGGGTACTTCATTTATGATAAATTACGCAGAAATCAAGCCGACAGATATTGCCAATGGGCCGGGGGTGCGCGTTTCGCTGTTTGTTTCAGGATGCACCCACCATTGCAGCGGATGCTTTAATCCAGAAACATGGGATTTTTCGTATGGAAAGGAATTTGGGGAAGAAATACAGGAAATGTTAATGCGGTTACTAAGCCCCTCTTATATTGCAGGCTTATCCCTGCTGGGAGGGGAACCCATGGAGCCAGGCAGCCAGCGGGCGTTGCTGCCGTTTTTGCAGCGGGTGAAGGAAGCTTATCCAGAGAAAACCATCTGGTGTTATACGGGGTATTTGTATGACGAAGAGCTTCTTTTGCCAAGCCGTGCAAGATGTGAAGTTACGGATGAAATCCTTTCTTTGCTGGATGTGCTGGTGGATGGGGAATTTGTGCAGGAACAGAAGGATATTTCTTTAAAGTTCCGAGGTTCGAAAAACCAGAGGCTTATCCTGGTGAAAGAAAGCCTAAGGGCTGGCAGGGTGGTCTGTCTGGAATAGGTAAGGAGTGCGTATGAGAGAAAGAAGACGAAGAAGAAGGCGTAGGATCATCATAGGGAGTGCAGCAGTGGCGACAGCGCTAGTGATAGCGGCAGGCTATTTCGGTATTGCGGCTTTCTTCCGGGACCATTTTTTCTCCCATACTAAGGTAAATGGTTGGAAAATCGGCGGGATGGATCTAGAAGAGGCCGAGAAGAAAATAGGTGACAGCGTAGAGGATTACTTACTGACAATTTACGACAGGGATGGTGGGAAGCATCATATTTATGGTATGGATATCGGATGCTGTTATGTGCCGGACGGTTCCCTGGAGCGGATTTTAGAGGAGCAGGATTCCTTTTCCTGGCTTAAGGAAGCCTTGAAGCCCAGGGAGAATGAAATCCCTATCCCAATGGATTACCAGGAAGATCTGGTTGCGCAGGCAGTAGCCGGGCTGGACTGTTTCCAAGAAGAGAATATCACAGAGCCGAAGGATGCCGTAATCCAGGAAGGGGAGGGCGGTTACGTAGTCGTACCTGAAGAAAAAGGGAACCGTCCGCTGCAAGATAAGGTGCTTGAGAAGGTGAAACAGGCAATTGCTGCCGGGGATAGCGATATAACCTTGGAGGATGAGGATTATGCACAGCCGGAGGTAACCCAGGAAAGCCCTAAGATCAAAGATACGATGGCTCGGATTGAGGCGTACCAGAATGCTGTAATTACATATGAAATCGAAGGTTATGAAGAGGTATTGGGCAAGGAACAAATCACGTCTTTTATCTCATTGGGAGAGGATTACAGCATTACCTTGAAAGAGGATGAGATTGAGAAGTATGTCCAGGCGCTTGCCAGCAAATACAATACCTATGCAGATGTAAGGCAGTTTCAGACGTCGTCGGGCGATACCATAGAAATTGGCGGCGGTGATTATGGTTGGATTGTAGATAAGCCAAAGGAGGCGGAGCAGATCAAGCAAGATTTAGCAGGCGGCGTGCCTGTCAGCCGGGAATTGTCTTATTCCCAGCGTCCGTTTGTAAAGGGCAAGGATGACATCGGGAATACATACATCGAAATAGATTATACGAAGCAGCATATGTGGTATTATGAGAATGGGGAGTTAGTAGCAGATACCGATGTAGTGACAGGGAATATCAGCAGGCATAATGGTTCGCCAGACGGTGTATTTAAGATTGTATATAAGGAAAGCCCGTCGGTGCTGCGGGGGGAAGATTATGAATCTGATGTGACGTATTTTATGCCCTTTGCATATAACGTCGGGATCCATGACGCTTCCTGGAGGAATGGGAAGTTCGGAGGAGCGATTTATAAGACGAATGGTTCGCATGGATGTATTAATGCCCCGCTTGAGGTAGCCAAGACTTTGTATGAGCGTGTAGAAGTCGGGACGCCAGTGATTGCGTATTACAGAGAGAAGGTGGAGCTGACTGCGGAAAACGCTAAAATTTCCAATGCATTTTCTTATGTGGCGCCCGAAACAGGAAATTAAACGGAGGGAAGCTTTTGGGAGTATTATCCCAAGTGATAAGCATCAGGCGCCCACCCCAAAGCAGTTAGGGGCATTGTCCCTGGCAAAGCTGTTTTGAGGTGGGTGTTTTCCATGGAGAGATGGTTTATGCCGCAAGGCTGCGTTTGAAGCATAAGGTAAGCCGATAGGCGCCGCTTATTCTTCTATCGAGAGTACGTCGCCTACATTGCAGCCGAGAGAACGGCAGATTTTTTCCAGGATATCAAAATTGATCCGTGTCGTTCGGCTGTGGCATAAGTTCCTGAGGGTGGATACCGATATCCCAGTGTCTTTGGAAAGCTTGTTTTGGGATATGCCTTTTTGATCCAATAGTTGGGACAACATGATTTTCATTTTCGTATACCTCGCTTTTTTTATTTGTCCTGATAAAATAATGTTGCCCAAAAATAGCCATACGATACAACCATATGGCGGGGGAATTTTCCGGTTGCGGAATAGGGAGAACTATGCTACAATCTAAGAAAAATATGTTGTTTCTGGGGAAAAAGGGGATCCAGGCGCTGGTTTTATAGGAACATCGGTATGGAAGGCCTAATTGTTTTAATGTAAAGGAAAATAAAGTATGGGAAAGAATATCAAGATTTTTTTGAGGAACAGTTTTATCTGCGTAATTAGTGTCTGTATCATTGTTTTTGTGTTTCTGGTACTGATCATGGGACAGAGGACACAGGCGACAATTGATGAGATAAGCGGGATTTACATGTCGGAAATGAGCACGCAGTTGAAGCAGAAGTTCACTACCACAGTAGGGTTGCGCCTGGAACAGGTAGAAGGGTTACTCAGACGTACCTCGCCAGAGGAGAGCGATTATGGAAAAGATCTGTTTGATGATTTGAAGATCGGCGGCGAGGTCAGGGACTTTTCCTATCTTTCCCTGTATTCAGAAGATGGCGAGCATAAGATTGTTTATGGGGAGGAAATAGAGATTTCCGATAAGGAGATGTTTATGGAATCTTTGGCGGACAATGGAAGCGTGGTTGCGATGGGGACAGATAAAGAGGGGGAACGTCTCCTTTTGTTAGGTAAGGAAGCAAGGTATCCTATGGGAGATGGGAAGGAGAGCATCGTATTGCTTGCCGGAATCCCCATGGATTATCTGAAGGAAGCGCTTTTTCTGGATTCGGAAGACACGATGGTATTTACCCATATTATAGATCCGAGTGGGAATTTTGTGATCCGTAGCGGGGATGCATACCGCGAGAGTTATTTTGAACGTATTTTAATGGAGGCGTCTGGGGAAAGCAAGGAAGCGGAAGGTTACGTTGAGAGCCTGAAGGATGCAATTGCAAAAGGAGAGTCCTTCGCGCAGCATGTTTCCATCAATGGGGAACGGAGGTATACATATTGCACCCCGATTTCGGAAGATATCAACTGGTATCTGATTACCGTGATGAAAGGGGAGAAGATGAACACCCCGATCAGCCGGCTGGATACGCAGCGTATTGGCATAATGCTTATTTCCTCTCTTACGATCCTGCTTGCAATGTCGATCATGTTCTTTCTATATTTCCGGTTTTCCATGCAGCAGATGATAGAATTGGACAAGGCAAAGCAGAAGGCCGTCCGTTCGGATAAAGCAAAAAGCGAGTTTCTTTCTAGTATGAGCCATGATATCCGTACCCCAATGAATGGGATTATCGGGATGACGGAGATAGCCTTGAAAAACATTAAGGATCTGGATCGCGTGGAGGATTGCCTGAACAAAGTCAAGCTGTCCAGCAAGCATCTGCTGGGGCTGATTAACGATGTGCTGGATATGTCCAAGATTG
>CAOKNO010000033.1 GCA_948470065.1 uncultured Eubacterium sp.
TCCTGGAATACCTTGCGGTAAAATTCCTTGTACTCTTCCTCCGTACAGTCGTTTGGGTGCTTGCCCCACAGAGGTTTTGTGTCGTTCAAAGCAACGGGCCGTTTGATGATTTTTGCTTTTTCCGTACGTGGCGAAACCTCTACCTGTTCCTTCGTGCCGTCTTCGTTTTCTTTTTCCTCGTACTTTGGCTCTTCGACAATCGTTTCTACTACAGTGTCTTTTTCGGTCACTTCTTCCGCCGGGATCGTTTCATATTCCTCTTCGGCGTTTTCCTTTTTCAGGAAAATTGGGATTGGCATAAACGAGCAGTATTTCTGGATGACTTCGCGCGCGCGGTACTCATTGGAAAATTCCACGCAGTCTTCGTTTAAGAATAACGTAATCTCTGTGCCGACTCCTGCCTTTGATCCGGTAGACATGTCAAATTCCGTGCCGCCGTCGCAGGTCCAGTGGACAGGCTCCGCGCCTTCCTGATAGGAAAGGGTATCAATATGCACCTCGTCTGCAACCATAAACGCAGAGTAGAAGCCCAGGCCGAAATGCCCGATGATCTGCTCCTCGCTGGCTTTATCCTTGTATTTCTCCAAAAAGTCCGTTGCGCCAGAGAACGCGATCTGGTTAATGTATTCTTCCACCTCTTCAGCAGTCATGCCAAGGCCGTTGTCAACAAACTTCAGCGTCTTTGCTTCGGGGTCGACGATCACCTGGATCTTTGCTTCATAATCTACGGGCAGTTCGTATTCCCCCATCAGATCCAGCTTCTTTAGCTTCGTAATGGCGTCGCAGCCATTGGAAATCAATTCACGGTAGAAGATGTCGTGGTCAGAATACAGCCACTTTTTTATGATGGGGAAAATGTTCTCACTGTGGATGGAAAGGTTCCCATGTTTGTTGTTCATAATCACTACACTCCTTTTTCTGTCCTATTTTTTGTTTGATGATGTCAAAGCTTATAAAAGATTGTAATCCCTCTTATTTTAAAAGTCAAGAGCAAATTGGCACTCGACCAAAAAGAGTGCTAACAAAATGCCGGGATACTAGGAAAATCAAGGGATTGGGAAATTATTAAAAGTTTATAAACTGGCTTTTGGCAATGACCCCGAGGAAGATAAAGTACAGCGGCGTGGCGAATACCGAGGGGTTGTTGGCCAGGCCTTGCAGCAGGTAAGCAGAAATCCCAATTGCGCCCAAAAAGGAAACCGGATTTTGTTTCCATCTTCTTAGGCATGAGGCCAGCAGGGAAAGCTGCATCCCAAAGTATGAGGCCGCCCCGAACACGCCTGTGACGGCGAGGAACTGCAGCGCTTCGTTGTGGGCGTCAAGGAAGGGATACGTATACCGCTCGATCATCTCCGCACCGTAGCGCGCTTCCATAGATTGGAAGAAGCAGTTTGGACCGTATCCAAGCAGTTTTTGCCAGATGGGAAGATGGCTGAAATTTGACAAGGTCCGTTTCCAGATATAGCCGCGGTTCGTCCCGAAGCTGTCTGGCAGGGGGAAGATCAAAAACGCAGCTAGAAGCAATGCCGCAAGTAGGATAAGGAGCAGCAGCTTATTCCCGTGACGTTGAAGGAACGCCATCAAGGCGGTATGGGTACGGATGCCCCAAAGGATCAGAAGCAGAAGGCACGCTTGTGCCAGTAACATCCCTCTCCCTGTTAAAAATTGCAGGATCCCTTGGCTTTGCAGCGTTTCCATATAGATGGTTTCTTTCCCAAGCCCTTTCCCTACCTGCAAGGTCAGCATCATAGCGGCGCCGCCCAAAAAGAAAGCGAGGCAGCAGGCCCACCACCTGCGCATCCTGGCAGGCTCCCCCATGGAATGCGCAAGGATTACAAGCAATGCGCCGCAGACAGCCAGTAGCCAGCTATCGCATGCCGTACCGTAACAAGCGTAAATACCAAAGGCAGAAGCAGCGAAGCAGCAGCGTCTGAGCCAAATCTGTTTGCCCATATAGGATAATGCAAGAAGGAGCGCGCACATTACCCCGCCATAGCCTGCGTTGATATTGGTATTCCCCATTGTCCCAAGAAATGTGGGCTGTTGGCTTTTGGCCAGGTTCTGGTGCATACCGAGCAAATCCCAGCCGAAGAAATTACAGATCACAATCCCAAACGTCAGGGCGCAGGAAAGAGGCAATAGCCAGGGGAGCCAGACGCTGCGCTGCCAGGAATACGAAACGGCAAAGAAGGACAGGATACATAATACGAGGAAAAGGCCGCCCATCTGCCTGCCTTCCCGTCCCCAGAAGGATTCTGGCCAGGCCGGGCTTAAGATAGCGGAAAATAGGATGCTCCAGAAAAAGGCAAAGGCAAAGAAGCCAGGAAGCCCCACATGGAACGTTTGGCGGTTTCTGCCTTCTTGTTGTCTGGCAGCCAGGGCCTGATAGATCCTACAGGCAAAAAGCAGTGCGAAAAATACGAGGGCGGCTGTCTGGAAGTAAGATTTCTTAGCGGCGGTGAGGTTAATATAATTGTTCTGGAAATACAGGGGGAATCCCATAAGCATGGCGGCCAGATAGGCCTGGCAGATTGCCGCGCTATAAGCTTGATCCCCCGTGCATTTGCTATGGAGCCATCGGCTGGGTTTCATATCGTTCCTCCATACATAGGCAAACGCCTGTCTGGTATCATTCGTGTTGTTAAATGGATAGTTCTGGTATAGCAGAAATGGTTGTCTTTGTCAAATAGAATCTATTGCGGCACAATCTTGAAAATATTTGCCCTGTAATAGAAATAGATCTTTTGGCGTCCTAGTCCCATACGAAAAGAAAAGATAGCTTCTTTTTCTTGTCTTTTTGATAAATTTTGGTAAAATAAGGGCAGAGCGAACGTTTCATTATAAAAAATGTTAGGAAGGTGCGTCTGTGATGTCAGATCAGATCAAAGGGAGTATGGTAAACGGGAACCCAACAAAGGCATTGATTGGGTTTGCGCTGCCTATGGTAGCAGGGAATTTGTTCCAGCAATTTTATAATATCATAGATTCTGTAATTGTTGGGAATGTCGTAGGGGAAGAGGCGCTGGCCGCTGTCGGGGCGTCGACGGCGATTACAATGCTGTTTGTCATGGTGGCGATGGGGACGGGGATTGGCTGTTCTGTGGTTATTTCACAGCTTTTTGGCGCAAAGCAACTAGAAAAGATGAAGACTGCGATTTCGACCGCGTTATATTCCATCCTGGCGTTTAGTATGTTTCTAAGCATCTTAGGGAGCCTGATCCACAAAGGGCTTATGCGCCTGATGGGGACGCCGGAGGATGTGTTTGCAGAGGCGGCGGAATATATGCAGATTTACTTTTTTGGGTTTGCGTTCCTGTTTTTGTACAATGCTTTTTCAGCAATATTCAACGCATTGGGCGATTCCAAAAAGCCTTTGGCGTTTTTGGTATTTTCTTCCCTTTTAAATATCGCGCTGGATTTGTATTTTGTGGCAAGTCTGCAAATGGGCGTCGCAGGCGCGGCGTGGGCGACCTTGATTGCACAGGGTGTTTCGGCAGTTTTGTCTTTCATCTTCCTGTTACGTAAATTAAAGCAAATCGAAACTGGGGCGTATCAGAGGTTTGACGGGGCGCTTTTGAAAAATATGGTGAAAGTGGCGATTCCTACCATTATCCAGCAGTCAATCGTATCTGTCGGCATGGTGCTGATCCAATCGGTAGTAAACCGCTTTGGCTCTACGTTCCTGGCAGGCTATACCGCGGCGACAAAAATTGACGGCATTGCGATTGTGCCGATGGTGGCGGTTGGGAATGCGGCGTCTACGTATGTGGCGCAGAATATGGGGGCAAGGAAGCTAGGACGCATTGGGAAGGGATACCGGATCTGCCTTGTGATGGCGTCTGGGATTGGGCTTGTAATTGCCGTTGCCCTACATCTTGCAGGCGGCAGCGCCATAGGGCTGTTCCTGGACGCGGGATCTAGTGCAAAGGCCGTTTCCATCGGGACAAGCTATTTGGGGACGGTATCGCTGTTTTATTTTGTGATGGGCTTGATGAACGTTAGCAATGGGGTGCTACGTGGCGCCGCGGATATGGGCTGGTTCTTAAGCTGTAGCTTGTGCAATTTAGGCGCAAGGGTAGGTCTTACGTATGCTTTGGCAGACGTGACAAACGGCATGATCATCCAATGGGCAAGCCCTGCCGGATGGCTGGTCGGCCTTGTGATTGCCGTGTTCCGTTATTTCCAAGGGGGATGGAAGGAAAAAATAATCGTTTAACCAGACGCCGTATGGACAACGGCGGTTCACACATTCCTGATTTGTAAGAAAAATGGTTTGCTTTCGTATATGCCGGATGTTATACTAAAAAAGAGACAGGAGCAATGCTGTTTCAGCCTGGAACATATCCAAGATGTGGGCAACAAGTAATAGGCCAGGAGCCTGGCTGTTACGGGAATAGTACAACAAGGAGGAAAACGATTGGAAGCGAAAGAGCAGAAGGTATTGGATGAGATTTTATCATCTCATGCGTATGACCAGACGGCAGTAATTGCAATTATGCAGGATATACAGAAGGTATACCGTTACCTACCGGAAGAGATGCTTTGCTATATTGCAAAGAAACTACATTTGAGCGAAGCGAAGGTATATGGGGTAGCGACATTTTATGAGAATTTTTCTCTGGAGCCAAAAGGGAAATATGTCATTAAAATCTGTGATGGGACCGCGTGCCATGTACGCAAATCTACGGCGATCTTAGAAGAAATCCGCGGGATTTTGGGCGTGACGGAGAAGAAACCGACAACGCAGGATATGCTGTTTACGGTAGAAACGGTATCCTGCCTAGGCGCCTGCGGGCTGGCTCCGGTCTGTACCGTGAACGATGTGGTGCATGCTGCGATGACCCCGGAAAAGGCCAGGGATCTGATAAAGGAACTGAAGGCGGGCGAAGGAATCGGGAAGGAGGCTGCAAATGAGGATTAATACAAGGAAGGAATTAGAAAGCAGAAGGAAAGAATATGCAGCTTCCTTAAAGACCCAGAGGAAGCAGATCCTAATCTGCGCAGGGACGGGATGCGTGGCTGGCGGTTCCTTGCAGATTTATGCTAAGATGCAGGAGATTATGCTGGCTCGTGGCATTAAATGCTCCCTGGTATTAGAGAAAGAGCCTCATGACGAAAGCGTTGGGCTGAAGAAATCCGGCTGCCATGGGTTCTGTGAGATGGGGCCTTTGCTTCGGATTGAACCGGAAGGCATTTTATATATCAAGGTTAAGGTAGAAGACTGCGAAGAGATTATCGAAGAGAGCATTGTAAAGGACAACGTCATTGAACGTTTGGTGTACCATGATGCGGATGGAAAAGCATTTGAGCGGCAGGAGGACATCCCGTTTTATAAACAGCAGACGCGCGTAGCGTTAGAGGACTGCGGGCGCATTAATGCGGAATCCATTAAGGAATACATAGCGGTAGGCGGCTATAGCGCCGTTGCAAAGGCGCTGTTTGATATGACGCCCCAGCAGCTTGTCGATGAGATATCGGAAGCTTCCCTGCGCGGGCGCGGCGGCGGCGGGTTCCCGACGGGACGGAAATGGGCGCAGGTGTTAGCGCAGAAAGAAGAAGTGAAATATATTGTATGCAATGGGGACGAAGGGGATCCCGGTGCATTTATGGATCGAAGCATGATGGAAGGGGATCCCCACCGTGTCATTGAAGGGATGCTGATTGCCGGGATTGCGACAGGGGCGCATTACGGCTATATCTATGTGCGTGCAGAATACCCGCTGGCGGTGCAGCGCCTTCAGAATGCGATCTGTAAGGCAACGGAAAAAGGGCTGCTGGGCAAGGATATTTTAGGCTCCGGATTTGATTTTGATCTGAAGATCAGCCAGGGAGCCGGCGCGTTTGTCTGTGGGGAAGGCTCTGCCCTGACGGCTTCTATTGAAGGGAACCGCGGGATGCCAAGGGTGAAACCGCCGCGTACCGTAGAAAAAGGCTTGTTTGAGAAGCCGACCGTTTTAAACAATGTAGAGACATACTGCAATGTCCCGCCGATCATCAACAAGGGCGCGGCTTGGTATAAGACCATAGGGCCGGATAAGAACCATGGGACGAAGGCGTTTGCCTTGACGGGGAACGTTATGAATACTGGGCTAATCGAAGTCCCGATGGGGACGCCTTTGCGGAAGGTGATTTTCGATATCGGAGGCGGCGTAAAAGGCGGGGCATTTAAAGCGGTACAGATTGGCGGGCCGTCGGGCGGGTGCCTTTGCATTAACCCGACCGAAGACCATCTGGATCTGCACCTGGATTTCGATTCCCTGAAGAAGGTAGGGGCGATGATTGGAAGCGGCGGCCTTGTGGTAATGAACGACAAGAGCTGCATGGTGGAAGTCGCACGTTTCTTTATGAACTTTACGCAGAACGAGTCCTGTGGGAAGTGCATCCCATGCCGGGAAGGCACGAAGCGGATGTTAGAACTTTTGAATGATATCTGCGAGGGCAGGGGGACGATGGAACACATAACAATGCTAGAGGAACTGGCGGAAACCATTTCCGCTACGGCTCTGTGCGGGCTTGGGAAGACTGCGGCTTCCCCTGTGGTAAGCACCATGAAGTATTTCCGGGAGGAATACCTAGCCCATGTGGTGGACAAGAAATGCCCGGCTGGCCAGTGCAAAGCCTTGGTGGACTTTCAGATTGATCCTAAATTGTGTAAGGGCTGTAGCAAATGCGCAAGGGTATGCCCGGTGGGGGCGATTTCTGGCGAGGTGAAGAAACCATTTACAATTGATACGGCAAAATGCATCAAGTGTGGAGCCTGCAAAGAAGGCTGTAATTTCCACGCGGTAATCGAAGTGTAGGAGGGTGGCTGACATGAAAAAATACATGATAATAGACGGCGAGCGCGTGGAGTTTACCGATGAGAAAAATATTCTTGCAGTCATTCGCAAGGCAGGGATTATCTTACCGACCTTTTGTTACTATTCAGATCTGTCGATTTACGGGGCATGCCGTATGTGCGTGGTAGAAGATCAATGGGGCGGCATTATCGCTTCCTGTTCTACGCCTCCAAAGGATGGGATGGAGATCCGAACCAACACCCCACAGCTTTATTACCACAGGAAACGTATCTTGGAGCTTCTTTTGGCGGCGCATTGCCGTGACTGTACGACTTGTGAGAAAAATGGCAAATGCAAGCTGCAAGAACTGGCGACCAGGTTCGGGATCCCAGGGGTACGCTTTGAGAATACAAGGCCGATCCGGCCGCTCGATACATCCTCAAAGTCCATTGTGCGCAACCCCAACAAATGCATTTTATGCGGGGACTGTGTCCGTGTCTGCAGTGAAATCCAGCACGTCGGCGCAATTGATTTTGCGCACCGTGGTTCGGATATGGAGATTTCCACGGCGTTTGGCAGGGATATTGCAGATACGAACTGCGTCAACTGCGGGCAATGCGCGGCTGTCTGCCCAACGGGTGCAATCACCATTAAGAAGGATACGCATGACGTCTGGGAAGCAATCCATAACCCCAAGAAACGTGTCGTTGTCCAGATTGCCCCGGCGGTGCGGGTTGCAGTCGGCGAGGCCTACGGATACGATCCTGGAGAGAATACGATTGGGAAGCTTGTGGCGTCTTTGCGCAGGCTGGGTGTGGATGCGATTTTTGATACGTCCGTCGGCGCGGATCTGACGATTATGGAAGAATCAGAAGAACTGCTTGACGCATTAGGGGAAGAGGGCAGGGAATACCCGTTATTTACTTCCTGCTGCCCGGCCTGGATCCGTTTTGTGGAAACCCAGTACCCGCATTTGATGAAGTATGTGTCTACGGCGAAATCCCCTATGCAGATGTTCGGCGCGGTGATTAAGGAATATTATAAGAAGCAGGATAAGAAGGAGGGCGTCGAAACGGTATCTGTGGCGATTATGCCATGTACTGCGAAAAAATACGAGGCGTCGCGGAAGGAATTTGTCCGCAAGGGAATCCCAGATGTTGATTATGTCCTGACTTCAGAAGAAATCATTACAATGCTTCAGGAAATCGGCATCCGTTTCGATCGCCTTGAGCCGGAAGCGTACGATATGCCGTTTTCCATCTACTCTGGCGCAGGCGTTATCTTCGGCGCGACGGGCGGCGTGACGGAGGCAGCCGTGCGGCGCGTGGTCCAGGATAAGAGCCACAAGGCTTTGAAGGATATTGAATTTATTGGGCTTAGAGGAATGGAAGGCGTGAAGATATGCGAGCTCCCGTATGGGGAGCGGACCTTGCGGATCGGCGTGGTCAGCGGCCTTGGGAATGCGGACAGGCTGCTGCAGAAGATTGAGAGCGGGGAAGAGCATTTTGACTTTGTGGAAGTAATGGCATGCGCCGGGGGATGCGTAGCCGGGGCTGGCCAGCCGTTTGCGCGTTCTACCGAGAAACGGATGCGTGCAGAAGGCCTTTACAAGAATGATAAAGCCTTACAGATCAAGCGCAGCGAAGAGAACCCGTTGATCGAAACCCTTTATGGAGATCTTTTGAAAAACCGGGAGCATGAGCTGCTGCATGTGGAGTATCCACAGGGATAAGTTCTGGCAGGAAGGAATGGGAACAGAAGCGTCCATGTAAAAAGGCATGGGTGCGGACGTTTCTTTTTTCGCTTTATAACTGATGGAAAGAAGGGATAAAGAGAGCCATAGGATTGGCAGAAAGGGGGTTAAAAAGATGCTGTATTGTTTATTGCAAAAGGGGCAGTATTATGGTGTCGTGAATGAAAAGAATGCCGTCAGCAAGACGTCCGACGTCAACCTGGCGTCTCGGTTTCCCAACAGGGACAAGGCTTTGGAACTATTAGAAAGAGCCAGCAAGAAATTAGAAGGGTTCCAGATTGTAGAGGTTGGGGATGGCCCGATGGAAGAAGAAACAGAATCCGTAAATGCGAAGCGCAGGCAGTTTTTGGCCTCAGAGCGGGCGGTGATCTATAATAGGAATAAGGGCAGATGCGCGCTTTGCGGGAGGTTCCTTCCATGCAATGCATTTACCATAGACCATATCGTTCCCTTGGCAAAGGGCGGGACGAATGAACTGGACAATTTACAGTGCACATGCAAGACTTGTAATTTGATTAAGCATGATATCTTGATGAAGGATTTGACGAAGAAGCTGTCAGAGATTGTGCTGTACCAGATGCGCAGGAATTTTGACGAGAAGCTTTGGCAAAGGATGCGCCACCTGAAGAAGAAGCAGCGGCGGGCCAGGGTTGCCCGGACAGCGAAGGCGTGGATGCAAAAGGATGTCTGAACCGTTGTTTTGGAGACGTAATTTACAAGTAGGAAAGAGAGGGAGCGCATGGATATAGAATTGATTCACCGCCCGCGCCGCCTGCGTAAGGGTGCGACGTTGCGTAAAATGGTAAGGGAGACCAGGATGGACAAATCTTCTTTGGTGTACCCGATGTTTATCAAAGAAGGGTCGAACCTGAAAGAAGAAATCCCATCGATGCAAGGGCAGTACCGCTACAGCGTGGATCGGATGGAGGAAAAGCTGTTAGAACTCTGTGATGCAGGCGTGGGCAGCGTGATGTTCTTTGGGATACCAGGGCAGAAGGACGAGAGAGGGACCGGGGCATATGCCCAGGATGGGATTGTGCAGAAGGCGTTTCGGAAGGCCAAAGAGGCATGTCCGGATCTGTACCTGATTGGGGATGTTTGTATGTGCGAATACACGTCCCATGGGCATTGCGGCTTGCTGAACGGGAAGGGTGTGGAGAATGATACAACGCTTGGGCTTTTAGCCCAGACAGCCCTGTCCCAGGTACAGGCGGGGGCGGATATGGTCGCTCCTTCGGATATGATGGATGGGCGTGTGGCGGCGATCCGCCGGATGCTGGATCGGCATGGTTATACAGACGTCCCGATTATGTCGTATGCCGTTAAATTTGCTTCGTCCTTTTATGGACCGTTCCGGGACGCCGCAGGATCCGCCCCGGCATTTGGCGATCGGAAATCTTACCAGATGGATTTCCACAACCGCAGGGAAGCGTATAAGGAAGCGCTTTTAGACGCCGAAGAAGGCGCGGATATCCTGATGATCAAGCCTGCGATGGCGTATGGGGACCTGATCCGGGAAGTGAAGGATGGGACCTGCCTTCCCATCGCGGCGTATTCCGTCAGCGGGGAGTATGCAATGGTAAAAGCGGCGGCAAACGCAGGATTTGTAGACGAAACTAGCATTATGTGCGAGATGGCCGTCAGCGCTTACCGGGCAGGGACGGATATCTACCTGACTTATTTTGCGAAGGAGCTTGCAAAATGTATGGAGGAAGGGCGGATTGGGTAACATAGTTGTGGCGATATGGAAAGGGCGGAGCGTAGTATGTCAAGATCGGAAGAATTATTCAAAGAAGCATTGAACGTAATCCCAGGAGGCGTAAATTCCCCAGTACGGGCATTTGGCTCTATTGGCGGTGCGCCGAGGTTTATCCGAAACGCCGACGGGGCGTATCTTTATGACGAAGACGGAAACCAGTACGTGGATTTTATCGGTTCCTGGGGGCCTATGATATTAGGGCATGGCAGGAAAGAGGTATTGGAAGCTGTGCTCGACGCCTGCAAGAGAGGGCTAAGCTTTGGCGCGGCGACCCAAGCGGAAGTGGAGATGGCCAAGCTTGTCTGTGGGCTGGTCCCATCCATTGAAATGGTACGTATGGTTAATTCCGGGACGGAAGCCGTAATGAGCGCGATCCGCACGGCACGGGGCTATACTAGGCGCGATAAGATCCTAAAGTTTGCCGGCTGTTACCATGGGCATTCCGACGGGCTTTTGGTAAAGGCGGGATCCGGCGCAATGACGTCCGGGATCCCAGACAGCCTGGGAGTCCCTGCTGGGATCACGAGGGATACCTTGACCGCCAGTTATAATAGCTTAGAAGACGTAAGGAGCCATTTTAACCAGTGCGGGGAAGAAATTGCTGCAGTCATTGTAGAGCCAGTGGCCGCCAATATGGGGGTAGTCCCGCCAAAGCCTGGGTTTTTAGAAGGGCTGCGTGAACTCTGTGATGCATATGGCGCGCTTTTGATCTTTGATGAAGTAATTACTGGGTTCCGCCTGGGGATAGACGGCGCGCAGGGGCTTTACCAGATCACGCCGGATCTTACCGTATTTGGCAAAATCATCGGCGGCGGCATGCCAGTAGGCGCTTATGGCGGAAGACGGGAAATCATGGAGCTGGTAGCCCCGTCTGGCGGCGTATACCAGGCAGGGACCTTAAGCGGCAACCCGGTCGCTATGGCGGCGGGTATAGCCCAGCTTACGCTGTTAAAAGAGCGCCCAGAATATTATGGCGCCCTGAACCAGAAAGCAGGCAGGTTTTTTGGAAGGATACAAGAAATCGTAGCGGACGCTGGCCTGCCTTACCAGGTGAACCATGTAGGATCTTTGGGATGCTTGTTCTTTGCCGATGGGGCTGTGACGGATTATCCCAGTGCGAAATCATCCAATACCAAGGCATTTGCAGCCTATTGTAATGATATGATAGCGCATGGCGTCTACCTTGCGCCTTCCCAATTTGAAGCAATGTTCCTTTCCATCGCGCATACAGATGAAATCCTGGACGCTGTCTTGGAAATTATCGGGAATTACTTCACAGGCTGATCATTTCATTACAAATCTTACCTTTTTCTTACAAAAATTTTAAAGATTCTTAATTTCTTTTGGCGAAAAAAGGGTATATAATAAGACAAGGAAGCCAAGAGCCTTTCAGGCAGGCGAATGTTGCAGGCTGCAACAAAAATATCCATAGAGTGGAGAGGTTATGTTGACAAATGAAGAGATAAGGCAGAGAGAGGCGTTCTTAAGAAGGAAACGCCGCAGGAAATGGAGAAAGAGGATTTGGATGGCAAAGCGGGCTGCTGTTTTGTGCGCCTTTATTTTTGCCATATGCTTAGGCATTTCTAAGCTGATCCCAAAAAAGGAGGCGCCAGAAGAGGCGCAGGCACAGAAGCCAGAAGAGATCCTGGCGGAAACAGCGGAAGATGATTGGGACGAAGAGGAGGAAGAGGAGGACAAGGGGTTCCATCAGAAGGTGATTGAGAAAGAGCCGGAGATGAAGGTGGATCTTTTGACGCCGAACGAGTATTCCAGGCCACAATCTGCGCTGGAAGAGGTAAAAGGGATTGTGATCCATTATACGGGCAACCCTGGGACGACTGCCAAGCAGAACCGGAGTTATTTCGAAAGCCTCAAGGATACCAAACAGACGAAGGCGAGCAGCCATTTCGTCGTAGGGATGGAAGGGGAAATCATCCAATGTATCCCAAGTTCTGAGATGTCATACGCGTCAAATGACCGTAACATTGACACGTTATCCATTGAGTGCTGCCACAAGGATGAAACTGGGGAATTTACGCAGGAAACGTATGATTCGCTGGTGGGGTTCGTGGCATGGCTCTGCGGCAAGTTTAACCTTCCGGTAGATAGCGTTATCCGCCATTATGACGTGACAGGCAAGGAATGCCCGGTTTATTATGTCGAGCATGAGGATGCCTGGGATCAGTTCAAAAAAGATGTACAGGGATATTTGGATACATACGGGAAAGAACCGTAAGAAGGATGGAAAAGGCCACGCATCCCAAGGATGGGGAATGGATAAGGGATCATAAGATACGTTAGCACAAAGGAGCGCTGATTATGGGGAACCATATTTCGCGCCCCTTTTTCTATTGTTTCATATCGTGGATCGCACTGCGGCGGTAAGGGAATTATGTTGCAAAATAAAAGAGAATAAAGTAGAATGGTAGGGAGATTTGCATCAGCCCGGCATACAGGGCTGGAGGTTGAAGTTCATAAGGTATAGGAGGAAGGGATGGTCAGGGAGCATTACAGTGCATTGGAAAGAGGAGAGGAGATTCGGGCGCATCTGATTGCGTTGAAACAGGAAGTGAAAGAGGAGCAGGGCAGGAAGGAGCTGCTTGGGATTGTGCAAGAGGATTGTTCCTTGCTGGAAGGGTTTTTGTCCCATACGGATCCCAAGGTGCGTAAGAACGCGGCTCTTGTCTTGGGCCGCCTGGGGCGGCAGGGGACGGCGGAGGCTTTGTATAAGGCGTATCAGAAGGAAACGCAGCTTTTTGTAAAGAGCAGTTACCTGGATGCTTTATACGGCCTGGATCTTACCCCGATCGAAGGGGGATTGGTAGAACGCCTGGAAGAATTGGGGCGGTATAAGCCTGACGGACAGGAGGAGAAGCATATCCGGGCGGAACGTATGGCGCTGCAAAAGCTTGTGCTTTCCGTGCAGGGGAGGCAGAGCCATTCCTTCCTGGGGTACGATGGGACGTATGAGATCCTGCTTACGACGGGGCGTCTTTACCAGGAGGTGACTGCCAGGCAGATAAAAGGTGGGAAGGTATCGATATTAAAAGGCGGGGTACGGGCGGTTACAAGCCATATCAAGCCAATCCTTGGCATCCGTACGTACCGGGAGCTGTTGTTTTTTTTGGATACCAAGAAAGTGCCTGGGGACTGGGAAGGGGCGGCTAAGGGCGTCTGTGAGTCAAACCTGGCGTCCCTGCTGGGCAAGGCGCACGGGTCGGAAGGCCCGTTTTATTTCCGGCTGGGGATCCATGGAAGGATGCTTTTGGATAAGCGCGGCGCATTCGCCAAAAAATGTGCGTTCGCAATCGAACAGGCAAGCGAAGGCCTTTTGCGCAATTCTGCTTCGGATTATGAAATTGAGATCCGTCTGTTGGAGAACAGGGACGGGACGTTTTTGCCGCTCGTAAAGCTGTATACCTTCCAAGAGAAACGGTTTGCATACCGTAAGCATACCGTCGCCACCTCTATCCGTCCGGAACAGGCGGCCCTGGCTGCCTGTCTGGCAAAGCCGTATCTTACCGAGGGCGGGCAGGTGCTGGATCCGTTCTGCGGCGTGGGGACAATGCTGATCGAACGCGACAATGTATGCCCCGCAGGCTATCTCTATGGCTTAGATACGTTTGGGCAGGCCATAGAAGGGGCAAAGGAGAACACGGAAAGGGCGGGGAAAGAAATTTATTACATCCACCGGGATTTCTTTACCTTCGAGCATGGATATCTGTTTGACGAAATCATTACAAATATGCCGGATCGCGGGAAGAAGAGCAAGGAAGAGCAGGATGCCTTATATGAAGGTTTTTTTGAGAAAGCCGGCGGGCTTTTGAAAGGAAAAGGAAAGGTAATCCTGTATTCCAATGAGAAAAACTATGTGAAAAAGCAGCTGCGTATCCACAAGGAGTTTGCCTTGATCCAGGAATACGCGATGGATGAGAAGGGGATTTACTATTTATTTATCATTGAGAAGAAGGAGCAGATGCAATGAAGAAAGAACCATTTGTAACATACGGGCAGTTGAAGGAAATCGTAAAGAAGTACCCGACCCCGTTCCATCTGTACGATGAAGCGGGAATCCGTAAGAATGCGGAAGCGGTAAAGGAGGCGTTTTCCTGGAACCCAGGATTCAAGGAGTATTTTGCAGTAAAGGCGACGCCCAACCCATTTATCCTGGAATTATTCAAAGAGTGCGGCATTGGCTGCGACTGCTCTTCCATGACGGAACTGATGTTGGCGGACGCGCTGGGTTTTGACGGGCCGGAGATTATGTTTTCTTCCAATGCGACGCCCCCGGAGGAATTTCTTTATGCCGATAAGATTGGGGCGGTGATCAACCTGGATGACTTTACCCACATTGCATTCCTGGAAAAGACGATTGGGCGGATCCCAGAGACGATAAGCTGCCGCTTCAACCCTGGCGGGCTGTTCCAAATCAGCAACAGCATTATGGACAACCCAGGGGACGCCAAATACGGGTTTACGTTAGAGCAGTTAATCGAGGGATTCCGCCTGCTGAAGGAAAAGGGCGCGAAGCGGTTCGGCCTTCATGCGTTTTTGGCGAGCAATACGGTGACGAATGCGTATTACCCAGCGTTGGCAAAGACCTTATTTGAGGTAGCGGTAACGCTGAAGGAGAAGACTGGGGCGGAGATTAGGTTTATCAACCTTTCCGGTGGGATTGGGATCCCTTACCATCCGGATCAAGAGCCGAATGATATCTATGCCATTGGCGAAGGGGTGAAAAAGGTATATGAGGAAACGCTGATCCCGGCTGGTATGGGTGACGTCGCTATTTATACGGAACTGGGGCGTTATATGACGGGGCCGTATGGCTGCCTGGTTACATCGGCAGTCCATGAGAAGCATATCCACAAGGAATACATTGGCTGCGACGCCTGCGCGGTCAACCTGATGCGCCCCGCCATGTACGGCGCTTACCATCACATTACGGTAATGGGCAAAGAAGATTGCGCATGTGACCATAAGTACGATATTACGGGTTCCTTATGCGAAAACAACGATAAATTCGCGATTGACCGGATGCTGCCAAAGATTGACATCGGGGATCTGCTGGTAATCCATGATACTGGGGCGCATGGGTTTTCCATGGGATATAATTACAACGGCAAGTTAAAGTCGGCAGAGATCTTGCTGAAAGAGGATGGAAGCACGCAGCTGATCCGCCGGGCGGAAACGCCGGAGGATTATTTTGCAACGTTTGACTGTTTTGAGGTGTATCAGCGCCTGGATGCGATTAAGAAAGGCTGGATGTGATGCTGGAACGGAAAGATATCTTATCTCTCCCCTATCTGAAAAAAGCAGATTTCACAGGAAGCAGCCAGGGAATGCGGTTCCGGTTCCACTTGGGACAGAAAGCGCTTCCCCCAAAAGAGGGCGAAGAAGGGGAAACGGCGCCAGCGCTGGAAGTCTCCGCCTGGGAGGGACCTTACTGTTACGATGTGACGCCAAAGGAGGCAATGAAGCAGTTGGAAGCAGAATTTTCTGAAGAAGGGATACGGCAGGCGATCCGCTGGCTGAACCAGCTTGGAAAGGATGCAAAAAAAGGAACGCCAGGCAGATCGTGTTGAATCTGCGGCTGGCGTCCCCGTTGTCTATCTGGCTCTGCGCCGTCCCTACTGCAAAGCAGCTTGGATGCCCTTGTGGAATACGGCGCAAAGTTCCAGATCCTTGCTCAGGATGGCAATATTCGCATACTTTCCGGCTTCTAGCGTACCGTAGTCTTCTAGGATCCCTACTGCTTTTGCAGGGTTTACAGCGGCGCATTTCACGGCGCTTCCCAAAGGGATTCCCATGTTTAAAACAGCTGTGCGGAGGCATCCCATTAAGTTGGTCGCAGAACCAGCCAGCGTGCCGTCTTCTAGCACAGCCAGGTTTCCTGTTACGGTAACTGCCTGGCCGCCTAGGTCGTAAGTCCCGTCGGCCATCCCTGTTGCCCGCATACTGTCGCTGATAAAGATAATCCTGTCATCCCCGAAGATTTTAAACGAAGTGCGCACAGCCGAGGGATGGATGTGTACCCCGTCGCAGATGAGTTCCACCATGCAGCCAGGATCGTCCGCGGCTGCGCCGATAGGGCCGGGGGCCCGGTGGGTAAAAGGCGGCATAGCGTTGTACATATGGGTCAGTTGGGACGCGCCCAGTGAAAAAGCCTTCTGGGCAGTATCGTAATCTGCGGTGGTATGCGCAAGGGAAATACGTACGTTTCCACTGTTCTGTGCAATAAATTCCATTGCGCCTTCCGTTTCAGGTGCAATTGCGACCGTACGGAACGCATTGCCGGAAAGCTCTTGTAGACGGTGGAACAGGCTGGTATCGGCAAGGCAGATGTTGTTTGCATTCTGCGCGCCTTTTTTGGCGGGGCTGATAAATGGCCCTTCCATGTACAGCCCGCAGAAATCAGCGCCGTTTTCACAGGAAAAGCCGTTTGCCGTACGGCAGATCTGTTCGAGTGTTTCTTTTGGCATGGTCATTGTGGCAGGCGTAATGGAAGTAACGCCCTGGGAAAGCTCATACGCTGCAATTGTTTGGAATGCTTCCTGGGTCCCATCGCAGCAGTCGCTTCCCATACAGCCATGGAAATGGATATCCGTCAGCCCTGGGATAACGTATCCCCCGTTTGCATCGGTCACTGTCTCTTCCCCGGGAAGCGCCTGGTAATCCGCTTCTGACACAATCCTGCCGCCGCCCATATACACGGTTCCTGGAGCAAACGCTCCTCCTACATGGAAGATAAGCCCATTGGTGATTTTGTGTTTTCTTGCCATAAGTCCCTCCATAAGAACAGCCTGCCGTGTTACGGGAGCAGCCCTTCGCATTCGGAAAGCGCGTCCTTGTCTGCGACAAGCGTTGCATCTTGGTGGAACTGCAGGATGGAGGCAGGGACTTGCGGCGTAACTGGGCCAAAGAACGCTTCTTTTACAATGTGCGCCTTATCCTTGCCAGAAACAGCAATCAGGATCCTGCGGGCAGAAAGGATGTTCTTGATGCCCATGGTGTACGCCTGGCGTGGGACGTCGTCCTCTGACTGGAAGAACCGTTTGTTCGCCTGGATGGTCTGTTCGGACAAATCGACACAGTGCGTCCCTTTTGCAAAGCAGGTATCCGGCTCGTTAAACCCGATATGCCCGTTGTGCCCAAGGCCTAGAAGCTGTAAGTCGATGCCGCCGACGTACCGGATGACATCATCGTAATCCTGGCAGGCTCTCTCAATGTCCGGTTCCATGCCGTCTGGCAGGAAGGTGCGGTTTGGCCGGATCGGTACGTTCTGGAACAGATGCTTCTGCATGAAGTAGTGATAGCTCTGCTCATGGTCTTTGGGAAGGCCGCGGTATTCGTCTAGGTTGACGGATGTGGCTTTTGAAAAATCGAGCCACTGGTTGCCCCATTCAGAAAGATACTGGTATGCAAGCGTTGGGGTAGAGCCTGTCGCCAGCCCCAGCACACAGTCAGGCTTCAGAGAGAGCTGTGCGGCGATGATACGAGCAACTTCTATGCTCATGCCATTGTAGTCAGGTGTTTGAATGATCCTCATAGTAACCTCCATTTTGTTAAGTGAAAATATTATGGTTGCATATAGGAAAATTATACCTGATTCCCTGGATTCCTGCAACTGTTTTATCGTACGCAGGCAAGGCGCCACTTACTTGACAGGGAATGCAAAATCAGATACATTATTCGCGTGGAAAGATACCGCGTAGCAAGATGCCGCCCAAAGGATGGCGGCAAGAAAGAGAGGAACGTAATGATGAAACAGGATATCCCTTATAAAATTTATCTGGAAGAACAGGAAATGCCAAAGCAATGGTACAATGTCCGTGCAGATATGAAGAAGAAACCAGCGCCCGTCTTAAACCCGGCTACCTTGCAGCCCGTGACAGAAGAAGAACTGTCGGGGATTTTCTGCAGGGAACTGGCAAAACAGGAGTTGGACGATACCACGCCATATTTCGACATCCCAAAAGAAATCCGGGATTTCTACCGGATGTACCGCCCATCTCCGCTGGTAAGGGCTTATTGCTTAGAAGAGAAGCTTGGGACGCCAGCGCATATTTATTACAAGTTTGAGGGGAACAACACTTCTGGGAGCCATAAGCTTAATTCTGCTATTGCGCAGGCGTATTATGCCAAGCAGCAGGGCTTAAAGGGCGTAACGACAGAAACCGGGGCAGGACAGTGGGGCACGGCGCTTTCCATGGCATGTTCCTATTTTGGATTGGACTGCCAGGTATATATGGTAAAATGCTCTTATGAGCAGAAGCCGTTCCGCCGTGAGGTGATGCGTACGTATGGGGCGAAGGTAACGCCGTCCCCATCTATGGAAACTAAGATCGGGCGTAAGATCAACGAAGAATTCCCTGGTACGACAGGAAGCTTGGGATGCGCGATTTCAGAAGCCGTTGAAGCTGCTACAAGCCAGGAAGGATACCGGTATGTGCTGGGTTCTGTATTGTCCCAGGTATTGCTGCACCAGTCCGTGATTGGTATGGAAACGAAGGCTGCATTGGATAAATATGGCATCCAGGCAGATCTGATCATTGGCTGCGCAGGCGGCGGATCGAACCTTGGGGGCCTGATTTCCCCATTTGCCGGGGAGGCGCTGCGCGGTGAGGCAGAATATCAGATGATTGCAGTAGAGCCTGCGTCCTGCCCGAGCATGACGCGTGGGGTATATGCGTATGATTTCTGTGACACTGGGAAGGTCTGCCCGCTTGCAAAGATGTATACGTTAGGAAGCGGCTTTATCCCATCCTCGAACCATGCAGGGGGGCTGCGCTACCATGGTATGAGTTCTGTCGTATCGGAACTGTATGACCAAGGGATTCTGTCTGCAAGGAGCGTAGAACAGACGGAAGTGTTCAAAGCAGCGGAAACATTTGCAAGGGTAGAAGGCATCCTGCCCGCGCCGGAGAGCAGCCATGCGATTAAAGTTGCAATTGACGAAGCCTTGAAATGCAAAGAAAGCGGCGAAGCTAAGAATATTGTGTTTGGGCTGACCGGCACAGGGTATTTTGATATGGTTGCTTACCAGAAGTACAACGATGGGCAAATGAGCGATTATATCCCGACAGAGGAAGAACTTAAAAAATCCTTTGCACAGCTTCCAAATGTAGAGGGATAAGGCAGCTTCTTGCCCTTGTTTCTAATTGGCCTATATGGTATAATAAACCAGGGTATTTTTGGTAAATATCCCAAAATATGAGAAAGGGATGAGGACAATGGTAAAACGGTTTTTAACAAGGGCAAATTCACTTTTCGTGGCTACTGCTATGACAGTGGCTATGGCGCCAGTACAGATGGTTTCTGCGGCTGGCTTGGATGACGCTGCAGCCTTCACTATGCAGCAGGTAAGTGAGAGGGCGGCTTCTGCACTGGATTTGGAAGCTATTACGGGGAAGGAATACACTGTGATAGAAGGCAATGCGCCTGCCTTACCTAAGAATGTGAAGATGGCTTCAGAGAGTGGGGCAACGTCTACGGTCGGGATACAGTGGGATGCTTGGGACAAAGGCACAGCGCCTGGGAAGCATACGGTAACAGGGGCCGCAGGCGGGAAGCAGATTGCAGTTACCGTCGAGGTACTGCCGTGTGATGAAGTGGTGCCGGATGTGTTAGCGATGGGCAGAAGCGATGGCACAGAACAGGAAAGGGCGGGCGCAGTACATCCCTTGCGGGGGTATAAAGGCTTGTTCGTCACAGAGTACGATATTGTCCCAGAGGACACAAAGTCCACGCATGACCGGGCAGTCATCTACCTTCCGGCAGCCATGGACGACGGCTCTGTGATCGATGCGGAAAATTGCTGGGATACTGGGGCAAGGCTTCAATTTAAGTACGGCAATACAACGAATGGGCTGACTTATTTCCAGACACAGAATGGGGACGGGCAGGTTGTGGGCAATGCGAAGTATTACCCGACAAACGAGGAACTGGACAAAGCGATAGAGAGCGGCGGGGAAGTCCGTGCGCTGCCGTTTGACGAGGTCAGCTCCTACCATGTGCGTACTGTTATGGATACTGCCACCGATAAGGTAAAAGCCAACTATAAAATATATATTACGGATCCCGATGGGATAGAGCATGAGGTTACAATGGAAGGCGGCAATGGGTTCCGTATTTATCCAAAGGACGGCGTTGTAAAGCAATTTGCGGCAGTCCGCGGAAGCTACCGCCTGACCAACCACAAGGTTAGCTGGATTTCAGGTTATGCCACAAAGAACGTGGAACGCTACCTGAAGGCGGAGGGAGCCGCAGAGTATGTGAAGGAAGCCGAAGACATTGTTACAAAAGAGGTTCCAGGCGTCCTTTCTGGGCAGCAGGATCGTGAGATTGTAGCAGGCGGCAAGCTTTACCGTCTGGATACAGAACTGTCTGGCTGGTACGATGGCACGCAAAAGGTTGCTTCTGTGACGGCCGAGGAAGGGGACACGGTAACTTACCGTGCGTATTATGCCTATGTAAAGGGCATAGATAAAACCGTTCTTGAAGGTAAAATCCAGAACGCATCCAGTAAGGCCGAAGCAGATTATACAGCGGCAAGCTGGAGCGTGTTTGCAGATGCGCTCGAAGCTGCAAGGCAGGTTAGCGCGGCTGCGGACGCAACCCAGGAAGCCGTTGACGAGGCGGCGCAGTCCTTGGATGCGGCGGAAGAGAAGTTAGTCAGCATAAAGGAATTGAGGGAGGCTGTTGACCAGCGCAAAGCAGAGCTTGCAGAAAAAGAAGGGCAGAAGGCAGATTATGCGAATTGGGATGAAGTAGTACGTGCGGTGGAGAGTGCGGAAAGAATCCTAAAAAGGACGAATGCGACGAAAGCCCAGGTAGAGAATGCGGTAAAGAGCCTGGAGATAAGCTTGGTGACCAATGCGCAGGTGGAAACGGCAGAGGCAAAGGAAGCAATGGAACGTGCGGTGGGAACGGCAGAACAGAAGATGGCGCAGATGAAAGAGGCAGATTATACGCCTGCAAGCTGGGCAGCGCTGAAAAACGCCTTAGAAGCATGTAAGAAGCTGGATCCAGAAACTGCCGCCAAGGCAGATTACGTTTCCAAAAAGGATGCGTTAGGCCGTGCAATGGAAGGGCTTTTAAAGCGGGCGGACAAGGGCGCGCTAAATAAGACCATTGCATCTGCAAAAACGAAGGTGAAGGCAGATTATGAAGCAGCCAGCTACAAGAAGCTGCAGGACTGCTTAGCCGCGGCTAATGCAGTATCAGGCAATCCAAATGCCACGCAGGCAGAAGTAGATAAGGCCAGGGGGGCCTTGCAGGATGCAATCAACAAGCTGGTGAAAAAATCAGTGAAGGTCAAATCCATTAAGCCGGTATCTAAGGTATATAAGATTGCAGCAGGCAAGAAGCTGGACTTAAAGAAGGCGTTTACCGTTTCCCCCAAAAATGCGGATAACAAGAAGCTGACGTTTTCTGTGAGCCAGAAGTGCGGCCAGTATGCAAGAATCAAGTCAGGCGTGGTAACCGTAAATAAAAAGGGCGCGGGTAAGACCATCGCGATTAAGGCAACGGCAGCAGATGGAAGCGGCAAATCTGCGACGGTCAAGGTTAAGATTATGAAGAATGCCGTTACAAAGGTTACGGTAAAGAAAAAGACGCTTACGGTAAAGGCAGGCAAAAAAGTGACCCTTAAGCCTACGGTGTTGGTAAATGGCAAGAAGGCAAACAAGGAATTGTCATATACCTCTTCCAATGAAAAGCTTGCAACGGTCAAAAACGGCGTGGTCAAGACCAAGAAGGGTAAGACGGGCAGCGTGGTTATTACCATCAAATCGACCGATGGAACGAATAAGAGCGTAAAAGTCAAGATTAAGATCAAGAAGTAATCACAGCAACAGGAATGAGGCTGCCGCATTGCGGCGGCTTCTTTTGGGCTTGAAGCCTTGTTGGTTTTCCTGTATAATACAACGGAGAGAATAGAACCGTTACCATCCCCATCCGCTCCGCGGCCAGTGTGGTTTTTGCATTGCCTGACGGATGGGAAGTAAACCATTATCCACGACAGACAGGAGGAACAAGAATGTCTCAGAGAAAAGATATCCATAAAGTGCTGATTATCGGTTCCGGCCCAATTGTAATCGGGCAGGCATGTGAATTTGATTATTCTGGCACACAGGCGTGTAAGGCGCTTCGGAAATTAGGCTATGAAATTGTTCTGGCCAATTCAAATCCTGCTACAATCATGACAGATCCGGAAACTGCAGACGTCACTTATATCGAGCCTTTGAATGCAAAACGTATGGAACAGATTATAGCAAAAGAACGGCCAGACGCGCTGCTTCCGAACCTTGGCGGGCAGTCAGGACTGAACTTATGCTCTGAGCTTGCGAAAAACGGTGTATTGGAAAAATATGGCGTCCAGGTAATCGGCGTCCAGGTAGATGCGATTGAACGCGGGGAAGACCGCATTGAATTTAAGAAGACAATGGATAACCTGGGCATAGAGATGGCGCGCAGCGAGGTTGCTTATTCGGTGGAAGAGGCAATGGCGATTGCGGACAGCCTGGGCTATCCTGTGGTGCTGCGCCCGGCATATACGATGGGCGGCGCAGGCGGCGGCCTGGTATACAATGTGGAAGAGCTGAAGACCGTCTGCGCCAGAGGGCTGCAGGCCAGCCTTGTCGGCCAGGTGCTGGTAGAGGAATCCATCCTGGGATGGGAGGAATTGGAATTAGAGGTTGTGCGCGACGCAGATAACAATATGATTACCGTGTGTTTTATTGAGAACATCGATCCGCTCGGCGTCCATACAGGGGACTCCTTCTGTTCCGCGCCGATGCTGACGATTTCTGAAGAGGTACAGCGGCGCCTGCAGGAGAAATCTTATCGGATCGTAGAGTCCATCCAGGTAATCGGCGGTACGAATGTGCAATGGGCGCACGATCCCAAGACCGATCGTGATATCGTGATCGAGATCAACCCTAGGACGTCGCGCTCTTCTGCGCTGGCTTCTAAAGCCACTGGATTCCCCATTGCGCTGGTGTCCGCGATGCTTGCGACTGGGCTTACGCTTGCGGACATCCCTTGCGGGAAGTATGGGACGTTAGACAAATATGTCCCAGACGGCGATTACGTCGTGATTAAATTTGCGCGCTGGGCGTTTGAGAAGTTCCGGGGCGTGGAAGATAAGCTAGGAACCCAGATGCGGGCAGTCGGGGAAGTCATGAGCATTGGGAAGACGTTCAAAGAAGCGTTCCAAAAGGCGATAAGGAGCTTAGAAACCGGGCGTTATGGGCTGGGACATGCGAAAGACTTTGGGCAGAAGTCCAAAGACGAGCTTTTAAAGCTTCTGATTACGCCTTCGAGCGAACGGTATTTTATCCTGTATGAGGCGCTCAGGAAAGGCGCTTCGGTGGAAGAGCTTCATGAGATTACGAAGGTCAAGCATTATTTCTTAGAGCAGATGAAAGAACTGGTGG
Source organism: uncultured Eubacterium sp. (assembly GCA_948470065.1). Classification (GTDB taxonomy): domain Bacteria; phylum Bacillota; class Clostridia; order Lachnospirales; family Lachnospiraceae; genus Petralouisia. The sequence goes on from CAOKNO010000033.1 coordinate 23,731, forward strand.
AAGAGGAAGAAGCGCTGCTTTTGGGGAAGGGGCGGCTTCCAGAGGACGGGGCGTTGATCGCTGCTAAGAAGCACGGCTTTTCGGACAAATACTTAAGCCAGATCTTAGAGGTCCCGGAAGACGGAATTAGGGAGCGGAGGATTTCCCTTGGGCTGGAAGAGGCCTGGGAAGGCGTCCATGTCAGCGGGACGCAAGACAGTGCATATTACTATTCTACGTATAATGCAGAAGATAAGAACCCTGTGTCAGAAGGAAAGCCGAAGATTATGATTTTGGGAGGCGGGCCAAACCGGATTGGGCAAGGGATTGAGTTTGACTACTGCTGCGTCCATGCGGCCATAGCCTTGAAGAAGCTAGGGTTTGAAACGATTATTGTCAACTGCAACCCGGAAACGGTATCTACGGACTATGACACTTCGGACAAGCTGTACTTCGAGCCATTGACCTTGGAGGATGTCTTGAGTATCTATAAGAAGGAGCAGCCCGTCGGCGTGATTGCGCAGTTTGGCGGGCAGACGCCTTTGAACTTGGCTTCGGATCTGGAGAAGAATGGCGTGAAGATTTTGGGGACGTCGCCTGCAGTCATTGATTTGGCGGAAGACCGTGATCTGTTCCGCGACATGATGGAGAAATTAGAGATCCCAATGCCGGAATCCGGTATGGCGGTCAATGTGGAGGAAGCGTTAAGCATTGCAGAAGGAATCGGCTATCCGGTTATGGTACGCCCTTCTTACGTCTTAGGCGGGCGCGGGATGGAGGTCGTATACGATGCGGACAGCATGGCAGGATATATGGAAGCAGCGGTGGGCGTTACGCCAGACCGTCCGATTTTGATCGACCGTTTCCTGGGACATGCCATGGAATGCGAGGCGGACGCTATCAGCGACGGCGCCCATGCGTTCGTACCAGCAGTGATGGAACATATCGAGTTAGCAGGCGTCCATTCTGGGGATTCCGCATGTATCATCCCGTCCAAGCATATTTCAGCAGAAAATGTGGAAACAATCAAAGAGTACACAAGGAAAATCGCAGAGGAGATGCATGTGAAGGGCTTGATGAACATGCAGTATGCCATCGAAAACGGCAAGGTGTTCGTTTTGGAAGCAAACCCACGGGCATCCCGTACCGTGCCGCTGGTATCTAAGGTATGTAACATTAAAATGGTGCCGCTGGCCATTGAGATTGTCACTTCGGAACTGACAGGGAAGCCATCTCCTGTCCCAGGGCTAAAAGAACAGGAGATCCCGTATTATGGGGTAAAAGAGTCGGTCTTCCCCTTTAATATGTTCCAGGAGGTGGATCCTGTCTTAGGGCCGGAAATGCGTTCTACCGGAGAGGTGCTTGGGCTGTCGGCTTCTTATGGGGAAGCGTTCTATAAGGCGCAGGAAGCTGCCAAAATGAAGCTGCCATTGGAAGGGACGGTGCTAATTTCGGTAAGCGACCGGGATAAGCCGGAGGTTGTGGAGGTTGCAAAAGCGTTTACGGAAGCAGGGTTCCATATTATTGCGTCGAAGAACACCTGTAAATTGATACAAGAGGCCGGGATTGAGGCCGAAATGATCCATAAGCTGAAGGAAGGGCGTCCGAATATGCTTGACATTATCACAAACGGCAAGGTGGATCTGGTGATCAATACGCCAATCGGCCAGGAACGGAAGGACGACGACAGCTACCTGCGCAAAGCGGCCATTAAGAAGAAAGTGCCGTACATGACCACAATGGCAGCGGCAAAGGCTACCGTAAGCGGCATCCTTTCCCTGAAGAAGCATGGAAGCAGCCAGGTACGGTCTTTGCAGGATCTTCATGGGGAGATCCATTATGGCTCTGCTGCCCATACGGTATAATCCCTACCCAGTGGCCAGGCATGTTACGGTTTGCTCCAGGAGCGGTAACTAGGCCTGCCACTGGGAAGTGGGGGGAGTGCAACTCCCTATTTACTTTAGAACTTTAGTATGTTAAAATCAGCATAGGGCAAGCCCTAATAGGGCGCACGGTATAAAAATGTATTACATAAAGGAGATAGGGATATGAGTAAGAAATTGAGGACAGAAGCTGTCGATCATCTGTTTGAAGCAATCTTAAGTTTGCAGGATAAAGAAGAGTGCTATACTTTTTTTGAAGATGTGTGTACTGTCAATGAGCTGCTGTCTTTGTCCCAACGGTTTGAAGTTGCCGGGATGCTGAGGGCGCAGAAGACGTATCTGGATATCGCGGAGAAGACAGGGGCTTCTACCGCTACCATCAGCCGGGTAAACCGCTCCCTGAATTATGGGAATGACGGGTATGATATGGTATTTGCCAGAACGGGCCTTTGGGAGGAAGAGTAGGGGATTTGTTTCAAAGGCATGGGGACGCCGAAAGGGCGGCCCCGCCGTAACGCGAAGGGCTTAGGCTTTTTCTTCCGGCGTCCCGGCGGATTTCGTGTCAATTAGTTTTTCGATAAGCTGTTTTTTGACGTATACGTCGAAGCTTAACATACAGATGAAGGAGAAAAGCTGTAAATCCTCCTGTTCTTCTGGGCTTACATCCGGGAATGTCTGCTGGCTGGTCTGGTATTTCTTTGTAATATCTTTTTTGAGGTTTTGGATCTCATTTTCCTCTAAGCAAAACACTTCTGAGTAGATGTCTTCAAGGTTAAAATCCAGATCTGGGGAGAAATACTGATCCATAATTGGGTTTAAGATTGCCTGGATATCCCCGATACTTAAAATATGTTTAAAGTAATAGATGAAAATGAGAGCCAGAAGGTGCTCCCTGGAATATTTTTTCTTCACAGGGGGCGGGAGCAGTTTATTCTTGGCATAATTGTTGATCATGGTCTTTGTGAGGATCTTATCTTCGGGATGGCGTTTCGATACCGCAAGCTGGGCGTCCATAAACGTCGTTACCTGATCCATATACAGATCGATGTTGGGGAGATCTTGGGGTTTGATATAGTCAATACGGGAAAGGCTGTCAAGTATGCTGTTTAATAAGTTTTTTGCGTCAATGTTCATATTTACCTCCAAAGTACCTGGACAGTTGCGTAACGTGTACCCATGGGGATGCTCCCTAAGGCTATTGATCCTATTATATAGCATTAAAAATAGGATAACAAGAGATTTTTTCATCTGGAACTGCTTGAAAAGGAAAAGGAGATGGCTTATAATAAACATACGTTTGAAAGGGAGAGAGGATAAGAGGAGTGGAATATGAGTATTTATGATACGTTGAACGATATGCAAAAAGAGGCGGTGTTTTGTACCGAAGGGCCATTGCTGATCCTTGCTGGGGCGGGTTCTGGGAAGACCAGGGTGCTGACCCACCGTGCGGCTTATTTGATGGAGCAAGGAGTGGATCCTTACCGGATCCTCGCAATAACGTTTACGAATAAGGCGGCTGGGGAGATGAAGGAGCGGATTGCCCAGTTGGCTGGCTTTGGCTCGGACCGCATCTGGGTATCCACCTTCCATTCTGCCTGCGTGCGGATCTTAAGGCGGTATATCGATCGGCTGGGGTATGGCGCAAGCTTTACGATTTATGATGCCGATGATCAGAAGACGGTGGTGAAGGATATCTGTAAGAGGTTAGATATTGATACGAAGATCTATAAGGAGAAGAACTTTATCCATGTGATTTCATCCTTGAAGGACAAGCTAATTTCCCCGGAGGAATTTTCCAGACAGGCGGCTATGGATTTCGTAAAACAGAAGCAGGCGGCCGTGTACCAGGAGTACCAGGCTGCGTTAAAGAAGAGCAACGCGCTGGATTTTGACGATCTGATTGGGAAGGCTGTGGAATTGCTAGAGGCCGATCCGGAAGTATTGGATCACTACCAGAGCAGGTTCCAGTACATTATGGTGGATGAATACCAGGATACGAATACCGCCCAGTTCCGTCTGGTGGAGCTTTTGGCTGGCAAGTACCAGAATCTGTGCGTGGTCGGGGATGACGATCAGTCTATTTACAAATTCCGTGGGGCGGATATTGGGAATATCCTGAATTTTGAAGAAGCTTATCCCGATGCGAAGGTAGTGAAGCTTGAACAGAATTACCGTTCGACTAAGAATATCCTGGCAGCGGCCAATGGTGTGATCGCCAACAATAGCGGGCGGAAGGAGAAAGCGCTTTGGACCAGCCAGGGGGAAGGCGGGAAGCTTGGTTTCTGGCAGTTGGAAACGGGGTATGAGGAAGCAGATCATGTGGTGCGCGATATCCGGTCTAAGGTGGCGGCAGGGGAGTTCCAATATGGGGACTGCGCGATCCTGTACCGGACGAACGCCCAGTCGCGTTTGTTTGAAGAGCGGTTTGTGGCTGCGAATATCCCATATAGGATCGTAGGAGGCGTAAACTTCTACGCAAGGAAGGAAATCAAGGATCTGCTGTCATACTTAAAGACGATTGACAATGGCAGCGATGATCTGGCCGTACGGCGGATTATCAATGTGCCGCGTCGCGGGATTGGGGCGACTACGATTGCACGCGTACAGAATTATGCGGCAAAGAACGATATCAGCTTTTACCATGCCCTGCGCATGGCGGACGATATCCCGGCGATTGGCAAGTCAGGGCTGAAGATTAAGCCGTTCGTGTCCCTGATCCGGACAATGCGCAGCAAGGTAGAGCATATCGGCGTTGCGCAGCTTCTGCAGGAGGTGATTGAGGAAACCGGATATGTCCGGGAATTAGAAGCAGAGGATACGGATGAGGCCATGGCGCGGATA
>CAOKNO010000034.1 GCA_948470065.1 uncultured Eubacterium sp.
GAGTTCCTGGCAGAGAAAGGCTTCTCTGAGGAGGATATGTACTGGATGGTGTTCGAGGAAGTGGATGATGCCAAACAGACAGATGAATATGAAGTCATCGGCGAGTGCGAGGTGGATGAAAATGGTGAGATAGTCAAGCTAGAACGTGAGTATTTCCGGCAAGGGTACATATACAAGAACCCGAACGCATACCACAACGACAAGTCAGCTGTCTGCTATGTTCCGGAACTGTCGGACTCGCTTTATACCGGGCAGGACTTCCTGGATATGTGCAACGGCCAGCCGGAAATAGCGGACCATGTTTTCGATGCTGTTGACTGGCAGCATCCGGAAAGTTACCTGGATGAACAGGGCGATGATGAATTGTGGCAGTGCAAATGCGGCAAGTGGTACTGGTGTTATGGAGTTGATAAGTGTCCGCATTGCGGAGCAGAAAAGAAGGAGGAGAATTATGCTGGCTGATTTGTTGAAAGCCCTGGCAGAAGCCGGAAATAAAAAGGAAAAGGAAAAAGCATACCGGAACCTGGAGCGTGCCGGCATGGATCGGATGACAGCAAATGTGCTTGTGGCAGAAATGAGAAAGGAGGCTGCGGCTGATGGAAAATGAAGTTTTGAAGTTGGAGCTGGAAGTTGTTGTTACCCAGGAAGATATTGATGACATCATGGCAGGAGCTTTGGAAGGAGGCATCAACTACTGGTGCGGTAAGGCAGAGGTAGTCGGAGATTACCTGGGAGAATATGCAAGCGAGCAGATTTCCAGGGGAGGACAGCTTCTCCTGCACGACATCGAGGAGGATGAAAGACACACGCTGGATAAGGAGAAGTTTCTGAAGGGATTGAAGATGTACTTTGAGAAGCCGCATCCGTATGACATCCTGGAGGAAATTGACAATAAGCTGAGAATTGACACCTGCAATGCGGATGCAACAGTGTGTGACATGATTATCCAGTATGCACTGTTCGATGATGTGATCTACGGATAAGAGGCTGTATTGAGCCGGAGTAAATTGAAACCTATCAAATATACCCTGGGTGTCCGGATAAAGGTTCCCAGGGGCGTTAAATGAACGTAAGGAGGAATGAATGATGAAGATATTGACGTATGTTCTTCATGGAATGTGGAACACGCCGGACACCGATGGCGTTGTGGTTATCGGAGTATCTGTGGATGTGGAACCGCTTCTCAGAAAGCTGGATAAAATTGCCGACAGCAAGGCGAAAGAGTATGTAGAAATGTGCGGCTATATCCAGGAGGAGAGAGGCGAAAGGTATTATGAGGCAGTGAATGTGAGCGGCAAGTATGCGAAGTTCTACATCACCGAACACCAGCTGGAACTGCCGGAGAATACGATGGGAGCCATCAGCCGGGAGATGGAGAAGATCGACCGCACCAGGGATGTCGGACAGTATCTGGATGATATATATGAGGATGGAAATATCGAACCCTGGAAGTATGAATACATGGTTAGGAAGCCGGAAGTGATGCAGGAAATCCTCCAGGTGTTCAGTAAGACCGAAGACTGCAATACACCGTTCAATACCACGATGGATATTGTGGTTGGAAACGTGATGAAGGAGATTACCCTCGATGATAAGAAACTGGAGTATCTGTGGGAGGAGTTCGGGGATGTGTTGATTGATGATGATGAGTGCATCCTGGATGACTTCCTCGGATTTGAGTGTGGAACGCACCGGGAGGCGGTATGGCACTGGTTCGATGAAAGATATTCCGGCGGCGTTGCGAAGCTGATGTTTGGAGGTTCGGACGATGGAGATGATTAGAACGGAGCATACGACAGAAAAGTATGTAATTATCGCTCCTAGAGACGGGAGGCTGAAATATGTTGGTCGTGCCTACAATCCAAAACATGACTGGGGATATTCCATAAAAATAAACGGTGCTATGATGTTCAACACTTCAGATGCTGCAAGAAAAGCAATGGAGAATTTCGGAATAGATGGAAGCATCGGCAGGATAACAAAGCATTTAGAGCTTGTAGAAGTGATTTGACATATTGAAAGGAGGAGTGATTTGTGAATACAAGAATATCGTATCTGTATCGTGATGCCAGCAATTACAAGCAGCACAATGAGGTTGTGGTTCCTGGAACCTTCACCCCGGAGCAGATTGAAGCCATAATCGGATGCCTGGATGCAGGAGAGTATTTTATTCCGGTCCAGGTCGGTCTTCCGGAAGAAAGGTTTGAAAAGATTACAGAAGACGATCACTGCTGGTTTGAATTGAGCAGATATGGATTTGAAGAAACCGATGCAGAGGCGAACATTGATATGACACCCGATGAAGTGGTGGCGAGGTTCCTGGAAGCAAAGGGGAATTGGGATGACAGTAAAGAATTTGGAGGTGAATTAGTATGAAAGGCATAGTAACAGAGCATAGCGAAATCTGCTTCATCTGCGGCAGACAGACAGAGGCAGAGCATCATCTGATATTCGGAACCGCCGGCAGAGAACTCAGTGAGAAAGACGGACTGAAGGTCCCGATCTGCAATAACTGTCACAATATGGGTGAAGCGACAAGGCGGATACATGGGAACCCGATGGCGGAAAAGATGTCAAAAATCATCGGGCAGCTTGCATGGGAGCGGCAGTGGATACTGAAAGATGCCGTCCATGACAAAGACGGCGATGAAGAGGAAACCCAGGCTTTGGAAAGCAGGATTGCCCGGAAAGAATTTAGGAGCAGATACGGCATTTCGTATCTGTAAAGGAGGTTGCGTATGCTGATTTTAGGACAGAACGGAGATGTGCTGGTGAATGTGGAACGCCATCAATGCTTCTCAATCTACCAGCTTGGTAATTATGAGAATGGTAAGGAGATGGAGAAAAGGTTCCGGATACTTGCCTGGCATGGAAGCGGCGAGGATGATTGTTGGGGCATTGGCGATTATGCTACTGAAGACCGGGCGAAGGAAGTTCTCCGGGAGATTTGGGAGAAGTACGCACAGTACCTGCACCGGAAAGGCGGACCAGCGATACTGAAAGGATCAGTCGATGTACCGGAGGAGTTTTGGGTACTTCCAAAGGTTTACGAGATGCCGAAGGAGTAGGAGGTGTGCTATGGCAAGGAAAGTTTACTGCGAGAATACATCCTGCAAGCATCATAAGAGTGGAGATGTATGCGATACGACCGTAAAGATCGGCTCCAACGGTAAGTGCAAATCGTTTGAAAAAGGATTTGTGTATTATTTTCACAGAGTATGGGATGAATTGGGTGATAGCAATTACATCGACTTTGTGAAGATAAACAGAGATGACGATTTGAGGATTGGGATTTTCATGGTATGTAAAGTCTATGGCATTAGCTTCTCCGAAATGGAGTGGGGACTTTGCAGGATACTCATGTTCAAAGAAAGTCCGAAAGGTGAAGCACTCCACTATGATGATATTGTTTCCAGAGAAATGAACCATGAGGAGTTCGATAAGCTGTTTCGTGATTTTCAGAACGGAATACTCCCTAGCGTAACGCATGAAAAGACTAAGAAAGACAGTCAGCCGTTTGGGTGGCTGTCTCCTATGGGGGAGTTCACAGAAGGAGATTTCGCAGAACATGAAGAAGCGGCGGAAAGAATTATTGAGAAATCCGGATTTGGAGATGAATATGAGGACTGGCTTATGAGCAACGGTGAAGGTGTTACCTGCCGGGATTTTCTGTCTGAGGTCAAAGGTTATTGTCTGATACATAATCCAGCCGGATATGGAGGATACATTGTATCGAATGTAAAGCAGCTCACGAAAAAGCAGAAGGAATTTCTGTATGGGTACTTCATGGACATCGGAGATAAGTTCAAAGCGGATCAGTATATGGATTGAGAGGAGGAAAGCTGATGAAAAAGGTGATGCACATTGACGAATTTGAAGGACAGTGCGGTTACTCATACAAGCACGAACCGTTCTGCAATGGAGGTCATAACTGTCGGCATCCGGAAGCGGCAAAGGAAACTGTAAATGGAGAGGAAGTCGGCTATTGCTACGCATTTCATTGTCCGTTGGCTCCATGTGCAGACGAGGAGGATTTCAAGGATGCCGGCGAGGACCTGGAGCAGTATGAGGAAGATATGTATGTGGTTTTGTATGATGATGAAAACAAGGAGGAGAAAACAGAGTGAGAGAAAAAGCATCAGAGATTGTAATGAAGTGTCTGGAGGAAAAGAAGATGTCGCAGCGGCAACTGGCAACGAGAATGGGAGAAGATGTCAGAGGGCTTAATCAACAGCTTCACCGCCAGAGCGATATGAAAGTGAAAAGATTTGCGGATGTCCTGGAACACGCCGGATACCGTCTGGAAGTAGTTGAAAATGATGGCATCCAGCAAGTGTGCCAGGAGTTTGCAAATCAGATTATTGAGACGAGACAGCCTATCGGATATTTCTATACGTTTGCAGCCGGCATCTATACCGGCATTGATAATGGAACCGGGGATGCCTGGACCGAAGATTTCAATTCTTACGAGGAGTGCATGAAGTGGCTGAAGCATGAACCGGCAACGGATGCCAGCGGCAATCTGCACGAAGTATAGTCTGCTCGAATATTCCAAAAAAATCTCGAAAAATATCAGTTTTTTTATTGACAACGTAGGAGCCAGTGCTACGATACGTCTACGATAAAAAACTCGAATTTTCCAAATGGAGGTAGAGCAATGAAAGCACATAGTACCCAGGAAGCATGGAACATTGTAAATGAAATTTTCCCGACTGATTATGAAAAGGACGAGGAAAGCAGCCAGAGAGCAGGCTACCCGATTTACCGCAGCACCGCAGAAGGTCGGTATTACGATTACATCTGTGATCTGAATAACCGCCTGGAAGTAAATCTTGCGGACGGCAACAGAAGCATCAACATCTGGATTGAGTCCAGCAGTGATGAAAGCACCAGCGAAGGCGTAGAGGCAATGCACGCTGCAAAGGAACTCGGCAAAAGCATCAGCCCGCTGTTTGATCCGGAGATTTATACGGAAATCACCTTAGTTGTTGACGGAAGCAAGTGGAACCCGAATGAAACTGAGAAAAAGGTTTACGATGGGCTGAAAAGAGATGAAAGCTGGCTGGCAAGTGATTTGGTTGCGAGCTATTGCGATAACAACGGCATCAGATGGGGCGTTATTAAGGGGCTTCGCATCCAGCATTATGAGCATGGAAAGGATGGAGAAAACGGAGGTCACTTCGTTGTGACCGCATACGTTGGGAAAAGAACTGATGAAGGGAAGGTGAAAGCATAATGTTTGAATACGATTATGACGGAGACATGAAGTATTACCAGGACCAGCTGGCGGCGAAAGGCATCACAAAGGATATGCTCAATATGGATAATTATGCCGGGCTGACCGCCAGGGAGTTGCAGAGCATTGTTGACAGCGTACAGCTGGTGAAGAAGGAGGAAAAGGTATGTTAGGCAAAGGAATGACAGTGAGTGAGGCTACCCACAGATGGGTGCAGGAGTTCAACAGATTTCCGCAGGATATGATTTCAAAGTTGATGTCGATTGACATTGACGGATGGCATGAGGTAACTAAGCCGTCTGCCGGGCGGAGAGTGTATGTGTTTAATATGCCCGATGGCTGCGAGGACTATGAAAATACTGGTGAGATTGAGAATTTCCTGGCAGAAGCAGATGTGTACCTTATCAATCTTGATGATGGCAACACTGTTGAGGTTGGGGAGAGCGATTTCGAGTTGGAAGAAGACAGTTGCCTGCCGATGTGGGGAACGATGTGGCAGTTTGGGGACAGTGCCGATGATTACTGGCTGGAAGAAATGGATGGCATCCAGGTGATGTCAGAGTGCGGCTTCCGTATCTATGAGAGCGATGAATGGGGATATTTCTTCGGGATTGACGGAGCCGGATATGATTTTTACTCAGAACATTGGATACCGCTGTACCGGAAACGTGGATTGCAGTGGCATGATCCGGAAACTGAAAAGAAGGAGGAGGGTGCAGATGCGTAAGATTTATCGGAAGCTGACAAAAGATCAGAAGGATGCAGGAGTTGTCTTTTCTTCCTGCCTCAGTCCGGTCAAATATGAGACCGGCACAATCCATGAGGTGATGGCTGACGATCCGGACAGAGAGAATAAGATACGCAATCTGAAGGATGACAAGTTCTTCAATGGCTCTCAGTACAAGTACAACATTATCCGGACGTAATTTTTTCAGTATTTCTATTGACATCGGCGGCGGAGGTGCTATCGTTCGCCGCACGATGAAATCAAAGGAGGTAACAAGATGGAAGATATATTGATGGTTCTGCTGGAATGTGGAAGCCTGGACCTTCAGATTTTGGAAGGCGTCGGCTATGACCTGGGAGATATTGTAGAAGAATTGAGTGCAGATGGCATAAAGCCAACATTGAACGCCATTACTGATGAAATATTCCGGAGAGGGCAGTGTGAATTGGTTGCAGCTGTTGAAGATGCTATCCAGGAGAGGAAGGATCAGCAGGCTGAGACTGATGACACCAAGGAAGGCGAAACCGAATATGACCGGCTCCAGGATGAAATTGATGAATTGGAAAGTCTCAATCCGGAGGAGGACATGGACTGGTTCTGTAACTGCCTGGATACTTCGTGCTGGTTCAGTAACAATGAGGAAATCTACCGGAAGTACATTCCGGAAGCAATCAGCAACATCGAAGATAACATGGGATTTGAGTTTTAGGAGGCGGCCATGAAGAAAGCTGATTTTGACAGAATTATTGTCGAAACGAATGAACGGATGACTCAGATAATCTCATGGTGGTATAAGAACAAATCATGGCTTGATGACGAAGGGTTTAATGCACCTATGGAGTCCGGGTTGATAGTAATGCAGGAAGAAGGCATTGACATCGGATTTGAAAGTCGGGCTGATGGACTCGTTACAATTTCGGTGTATCCAGAACATATTGAGGTAGCGGCAATGCAGTTTGAACTGGACCCAGTAACAACTGCGGTATCCGGGCATCGGTTCCCGAACAAAATGAGGCATCAGAAAGAGAAGCTGCTGAAAGTTATTTTCGAGGCAGACCATACAGACGTAAAGGAAAGCATAAAGTACCTGGCTCTAATGCAGTTTGCGGCACACTATGAAGAAATTGTTCAGATTGATGAAAAGCAGAATGTCAGAAGAACCCGGCATGAGGCTAAAAAGCTGAGAAAAAATCCGAGGAAGCCGCTCAATTTGGTGAAGAAAACCTATGTAGTGAAGGAGTTCTCTGCTGATGATCTTCACAAGTTCGGAGAGAAGCGAAGCTATACAAAGCCAGACCATGAAGTGCAGGTCAGAGGGTTTTACCGGACGATGAAATCCGGAAAGAAGGTTTGGGTTAAGCCGTTTTCTAGGTACAAGGACAAAGGAAATAAGCAGCCAAAAGAATATAAAGTTTAAGGAGGAGCCTATGGGCGATCAGATGTATCACAGAGGTCAGATTTATTATGTGTATCCGAGAGGATACGATTACACCGGGAGCGAACAGGGCGGAGGCAGACCGGCAATCATTGTAAGTAATGATGTCGGGAATGAGTATTCCAGCGTGGTTGAAGTGGTGTTCCTCACCACAAGAGAGAAGAAACCGTTGCCTACCCATGTGAAGATTATTTCCGCCAGGCAGCCTTCCATCGCATTGTGCGAGCAGATAGAGACCGTTGACAAGGGAAGGATTGGGAACTACATAAACGAAGTCTCCCAGGCGGAGCTGAAGGGAATTGAGAAGGCAATTCTGATAAGCCTGGATATTGCAACGAACATCAGAGGAAGTAAGGCGTTGGAAACCTGGCGAAGAATGATGGAGACCTGGGAGGATGAAAGCACTTCGGAGGAAGCAACAATTTCATCAAGCGAAGATGCAAAAGAAGCTGAAAAAGGCATGGAGGCAGCCGAACTTCCTGCTTCCAAACAGACTGAGGAGAACATCGACCTGGAGGCGGCTCCGGAGTACATCCGGATGAAAACCGAAAGAGATGTCTATAAAGAAATGTATATGAATTTGCTGCAAATGAAAGCGGCGATGTAAAGGAGGAAAAGAGCATGAGAGTAAAATGTGGAATGAAGTGCAGAGCGAATGAAAATGGGTACTGCAAGAGACCGGAAATTGACATCCTGGCATACGGAAAGTGCGGAGATTTCCGGGCGGAGCCGGAGTTCGAGGCTTTCCGAGAGGACAATGTTGTGATTTTCGATAAGGCAGGATTGCCGTCCATCATGGTGAAATTCACCAGGAACCCGGACAAGCCGGTACACCCGATGTTCGTGATCGGCGGAAAGACCTACGATGAAGTGTATATCTCGAAGTACCCGAATGTCATCATCAATGGCAAGGCGTACAGTCTTCCGTTGCAGGAGCCGTCAGTGAACGTCACTCTGGAGGATGCTGAAAAAGCCTGCTTCAGTAAGGGCGAAGGCTGGCATCTTATGACTGCAATGGAGAGAGGCTATATCGCCAACTTTTGCCATGATACCGGCATCTTTCCTCATGGGAATACGGACGGAGGAGTCTACCATGCAGACCCGAAGGAGAAAGGCACTACCTTCAATGGACGTGGCAAAACGCTCACCGGCTCCGGACCGGAGACCTGGACACACGACCATACAGTGTTTGGCATCCATGACCTTTGCGGCAATGTTTGGGAGTGGCTCAGAGGACTCCGGCTCATGGACGGTGTTCTCCAGGTGGCAGAGAATAATGATGCTGCCATGAACATCGACTTGTCAGAGCATAGCCAGAACTGGAAGCCGGTGATGTGCGAAGAAAAGCCGATCAGACTCGACTGCACCGAAGGAGAAGTCACCTTCACCACTTGCGAGGAGATTGATGCTGACTATGACGGATGCAGATGGGGCGATGTCAATTTCGATTGCGAGCAAACGCAGGAGATGAAAGAGTTGGGATTGTTCCCAGGGGAGCCGGAAGCATACTTCTATGCAGATACCAATGGAGAGCGTTTGCCGGTTTGTGGGGGCAGCTGGCACCATGGCGCCATTGCTGGCGTGTTCAACGTGCATTTGAACAACCCTCGCTCGTACTCGAACAGCAACATCGGCTTCCGCTCCGCTTTCTACCGGAAACTGGAGACTGAGGACTGAAAACTGTGAGGCGGCTGTTAAGCCGCCATGAAAGGAGATTGACATGAACAAGGTGATACTGATGGGAAGGCTGACAAGAGACCCGGAAATGAGGTATGCACAGAATGAGAACGGAACTGCGGTTGCCAGGTATACCCTGGCGGTAGACCGCCGTTCCAAGAAAGATGGAAACCAGGATGCGGACTTCATTGGATGCGTGGTATTCGGAAAAGGTGCTGAGTTCGCTGAGAAGTATCTCGCCAAAGGAACTAAGATTGTGATTACCGGGCGTATTCAGACCGGAAGCTACACCGACAGAGAAACCGGGAAAAAGGTATACACAACCGATGTCATTGTAGAGGAGCAGGAGTTCGCTGAAAGCAAGGCTGCCAGTCAAAGCAATGGAGGCGGTTATCAGAACGCCGGAAGCAATAATTCTACATCGGGAGACGGTTTTATGAACATTCCGGATGGCATTGATGAAGAATTGCCGTTCAATTAGGGAGGTGTGATTTTATGAGTTGTTATGATGACTATGACGAAGATTATGAACCGAGCCAGGAAGAAATGGAGGAGATGGATGGTATGGAGAACACTGAGGTAAAGATGGAAAAAGAGGATCTTAAAATTGAGTTCAATACGGAGAATTTTGCTCTTGGCATCATCCAGGCTGTGACAGCAGAGGTAAAGAAGAACCTTTACAGCGAGATTGTAGCGGAAATCAAGAGCGAAGTGCTTTGTGACATCAAGGAGAAAATCCAGTATGCGGCGAGCGATATTATCAAAGGCATCGTCCAGGATTTTATGGATAATGAGAAAGTTCAGATCGGCGGATCGTCTGTCTGGGATGATGAACCGAAGGAAGAACTTACATTGACACAATATGCGAAACGCTGCGTGAAGGACTGCATCGAAAATAGCAGATTCCGCATTGTCAAGAGTTTTGAAAAGGATAGATACAATAAGGGGAGATATAGGGCAGAGACACAAGAGTACACATTTGAGGAGTATCTGCTTCAGCATCTCGGCATTGATAATGAGGTGAAAAGTTACCTGGATAAGCAGGTAGACGAAGTTCGCCAGCAGGTAAATCGTGATGTGAAGGCTGCATTTGACGAGAGTACGAAGACGATGTTGTCTAATGCCGTCCTCCAGGTTCTCATGGCGAACGATACTTACAAGAAGATTGAAAGCAATATCTCTTGTATAGCAGACAGACAGCAGGAGGAAACACAAAAATAGGAGGCTGATACTGTGGCTCAGGATGAAGAAACAGTAAGCAATTTAGCTAAGAAAATAGGCTCAATAGGCACGATGATTGCCATTGCCAATATGAATAATAGCCTTGGCGGATTTGTAAGAAACCAGCTAAATGTTGCAATGAGATATGAGGAAGAAAAAGTGCTTAAAGAGAAGTTTGGAAAGGAAATGGAGGAGTTGGAATGAGCGATATTGTATATATAGGCATAGAGCATATCCATCCGCATCCGGAGAACCCCAGGAAAGACCTGGGGGATTTGACGGAGTTGGTGGAGTCCGTAAAGAAGTTGGGCGTGATGCAGAATTTGACCGTAATTCCCCAGGAAGGAAACCCTGGGGAGTACACAGCCTTGATCGGGCATAGGAGACACGCTGCGGCGAAGCTGGCAGGAATTGCTGAATTGCCTTGCATCATCAAAGAGGGCATGAGCAAAAAGGAGCAGGTATCCATCATGCTCGAAGAAAATATGCAGAGGAATGACCTCACGATTTTTGAGCAGGCACAAGGTTTTCAGATGATGCTCGACCTTGGAGAGACAGAGGAGTCTATTGCTGAGAAGACCGGCTTCAGTAAAACGACCATCCGACACCGGCTGAATATCGCAAAGCTGGATCAGAAAGAACTGAAGAAGAAAGAGCAGGATGACAGCTTCCAGCTCTCACTGAAAGATTTGTATGAACTGGAGAAGGTTGAGGATGTCAAGACCAGGAATAAGATTTTGAAGGATGCCAAGGACTCCAGGGAGATTGTCTCGATGGCACAGAGAGCGGCGGCTGAGGCATTGCGGAATAAGAGGTACAAGAAGATTGCTGAAATGGCGAAGAAAGCCGGCATCGAAAAAGCACCGAAGGAAGCTGAGAATGAGATGTACTCCGGGAAGTGGGATACCGTCAAGGAGTTCGACCTGGATAAAGAGCCGCCGAAGAAACTTTCTGTGAAGGATGATGACAAGCTGTATTATCTTCTGTACTGGCGTTCCGTCCGCATCATCAGAAAACATAAGAATGAGAAAAAAGAACTGACTCCGGAGGAGATTGCCAAAAAGGAGAAGGATAAGAAAAAGAAGCAGATTAAGGCGATTATCAAGGAGACGGATGCCAGCCGCAAGGAGTTCATCTGCAATATCATTGCCGGGAAGATTGATGCTGTGAAGAATGAGGAGGAGATAAGGGAAAAGGCATGGAGGTTCCTGCTTGAAAAGTGTGCCTACCTGTCATTTACCAGCATGATCGGCTTCTTCACCGAGAAAGAGTATTATAGCTGCACAGAGGAGGAGAAGGCTGAAGCTGAGAAAAAGCTGAAAGGACTCAGCTATACGCACTCGATGCTTGTGGCACTCCACAATGCGGCGAAAGATACGGAGCTTGTTGACTGGCAGGGGCATTACAAGAAGGACTCCGGCGAAACTTTGAAGCATTGCTATGAGGTTCTGAAGCCGTATGGCTGGACCTTTGCCAATGAAGATGCTGAAAAGGTACTGAACGGAACGCATGAACTGTATGAGAAGGAGGATGGCGGAGAATGAACATTGTTGAAAGACTGAAAGCCTATGCGAAAACATATCGGGAACCGCCGACTGGCAGAGAGGTCGAAGGAACGGTTGAACTGCTGGAGGAAGCTGCTGAACACATAGAGATGCTCGGCGGCAAAGAGGAAAGAGATATTGTCTTCCGGAGATGTATCTGCGATTATGGAACACAGCCCCAGGTAGATATGATGATTGAGGAAATGAGCGAGCTGACAAAGGCTCTGCTGAAATGGCGGAGGGCAAAAGGTGCCGAACTGACAGCCGCCAGGGATTGCATCGTTGATGAACTGGCAGGTGTTCGGATCATGGCAAGGCAGATGGAGATTTTGTTCCAAGCGGAAGATGAAGTTGAGAGAAGGATTGATTTCAAGGTCCAGCGGCAGAGTAAACGGCTGGAAGAATGGGAGGCAAAGAATGGGAGAAACTGATTACAGCAAGAGAGTTGATGAACTGAAGGAGGCAGCGGAGCCGTTGGTAGATTATTTGTATAAGTACGGCACACCGCATGATGTCATCATTGTGAGGATGGACTCGGTAGAGCATCTTTCCGGAGAAGCAGGATCGCCGATTGAAGTGAGAGATTAGGAGGTGCGGCGTGAAAAGAAATCAGACACACAGCTGCGTAGTCTTGGAAATAATCTTAGATAGTCCGAATATATACCGGAAAGATATGTTCCTATCGTTCTCGTTGAATGAATTGATAAGAATTTGGAAGTATGGGTTGAAAATTATCTGCCTATCACCGGAAGTATGGAAGAAAAAAGGAACTGGAGTTGAAATGTATTACAGTGATGCAATCGT
The DNA here is from genome assembly GCA_948470065.1 of uncultured Eubacterium sp. GTDB lineage: Bacteria > Bacillota > Clostridia > Lachnospirales > Lachnospiraceae > Petralouisia. The sequence goes on from CAOKNO010000034.1 coordinate 12,645, forward strand.
AGTGAAAGGAGGGGAATGAACTGCCAAATGACATTATGGGCGGAGTCGGTGTATAAGTCCGGGTATGCAGATGGAAAGGAGTCAGCGAGCGGATTGACGGCTCCGGAAATCAGAGAAGTGCTACTCCAGGTGAAGGGCATTGGTGAAAAGAAAGTGGATATTATCACCGCCGCCCTGGAGGAAGCTATGGAGCAGAAAATAAAGACAAGTGGCAAAAATCCTATTGATGGCTAGGATAAAAACCGATATAATGGTATGGAGCAAGGCGTTTCTATCGAAATGTAAATTACAAAAGTGGAATTTCGTGACGAAACCGCCACATGGGGGATGCGATGCTTATTATTTGATACAAAATGTTACATTTCACTACATCTTCAAATGGCTTGATGGCGACCGTAAGGACAACGAATAGCCTGGTGGGCGCTTTGCCACCGTAAAAAGAAAAGAAGAAGCCCCGGACTGTGCTGGAACACGGTTCGGGGTTTCGTTCTTTGTCTGGATGGACTTATTATCGCTTTTTGCCTACTGGCATTATAGCATATGCAGATTACCATTGATGCCGCAGTACTTTCCGGGACAGGAAAGAATCCACTCCTAGTCTATGGAAAAGTGTTTTCGGCAGCGGAAAAAGACAACTTATTTTATCGTAACGGATATTTTTACTTTTTTCTTTTTGGGCGTCTGGACGGTAATGGTCGCCTTTCCCTTCTTTTTCGCTGTGATTTTCCCAGAAGCGTTGACGGACGCCACCTTTGGTTTTGAGGAAGTATATTTGAGTTTATCGGTAGCGGTAATCGGCGTCCTTGTGATCTTTAACTGGTATTTTTTGCCTTTCTTTAACGTCAGCTTCTTTACATTTGCAGTAAGCTTTGTAGCGGTAACCTTGCCTTTGATGACGCGGAAGGTGCAGGCTGCGGAAGCGCCTTTTACGGTTGTGACGGTTATCTTCACGTTCCCAGTCCGCTTGGCGGAGATTTTCCCGGTTTTGCTTACAGTAGCAATCTTGGGGTTGCTGGTCTTCCATTGCTTTATTTTGTCACCCTTTTGCAGTCCAGTGGCTTTCAATGCAGAAGTACTTTTTTTCACCTGTAGCTTTGCATTTTTCGCGTTGAGTTTTACGGTAGGCTTTACGACCGTAAGGCTGCAGGAAGCAGACGCCCTGCTGCCGTCGGCAGAGGTGGCGGTAATCTTCACCGTCCCTGCTTTTTTGGCTGTGATTTTTCCCTTGGCGTCTACGGCTGCTATCTTGTTGTCAGAAGAGGACCAGACAACGTTTTTATTGGAAGCGTTTGCCGGGGACACCGTTGCAGATGCCGCCGTGGTTTCATTTACGAACAGCCTGGTCTTCGCCGCCTTTACGGTAATCTTGGAAACCTTTGTCTGTACGGGCGGTTTTGGGTCGTTTGTCCCATCCTGGTAGCCGTCCATCAAAGTGACTTCTAAAGCGTTGTTTCTTACCACAAAATCATAACCGCCGGAAAGGAGCTCAAACCGTGCGCACTGGAATCCGTTGTGCAGTTCTGTGCCAAGGTAGGTAACGCCTTTGGGCAGCTTGGAAGGGATCGTTACATCCGTAGCTGTAGGCAGGTACAGATCAGCGGTCGTATTTGCCGGGATCTGGGTATGGTACGAAGCGAGTTCCTGATTGCTGCTTCTCCAGGAGGAGCAGATGGTTCCATAATAAGAATCGTAATTGCTGTCTACCGAAGAAATCCGCGCCTGGCTGTTGTAAGCATCCCCAGTATCTAACATGGGCTGTAGGATGATATTCTGGAACCCAGGGCGATCTTCGTCTGCACTAATGCCCGCCATATAGCGGTACATCCATTCCAGGATTGACCCATAGGCATAATGGTTGAAGGAGTTCATTTCACTGTCGCCAAAGCCAACTCCAGGCGTATAAGAATTCCAGCGTTCCCAAACGGTAGTTGCGCCTGCTAGTACCTCAAAGAGCCAAGAAGGCTGCCCTTCCTGGAGCAGAAGGTCGTATGAAACGTCTGCATGCCCATAGTCCGAGAGCACGGGGGCTATGACGTTTGAGCCAAGGAAGCCTACGGCAAGCGTGTTTTTGCCATACTTTGCCCGTATGCTGCCGGGATCCGGGTTCTCGTTTTTAATGTTTTCCAAAAGCAGGCGTTCTGCGGCTTCTTTCATTTCTTCGCTGTCATAGAAGCCAAGCTTTAACATCCAAAGCAGGGAGGTCTGGGAGTTGTTTTCCCATACGCCTTTCTTATCCGTCCAGTTCATAAACTGGAGCCCTACGTTGCCTTCCTTGGACTTGATGGTCAGGTTTCCATTGGTAAATTCTACATGGGTGGCTAGGAATTTCTCTTTGATGGCGTTAAATTTCTGGCTGTATTCCTGTTCTTTTTCTGTTTCCCCAAGGATTTGGGCGATCTTTGCCATCAACTGGTGTATGTAGCCGTAGTAGTAATCATAGATAACTTCAATGCTCGTCCCCTGGAAGGAAAGCCAGTCGCCGTAATTTTGGTTGCCAGAGGCCGGAGCCTGGTTTCTGCCGCGTTCGTGGTTGTGCAGGTAATCCATATAGTGGACCAGCGTGTCCCAATTGTCCGAAAGGGTGGAGACGTCGCCAGTCTGCTGGTACAGTACCCAGGGCTGGATGATCAGCACGTCGCTCCAGCCTGCCGCCCAGTTCTGGAAATAGCCGTTGATCTGATCGACGACAGAAGGCACGTATCCTTTGATCCAGGTGTTTTCGTTGTAAATCTGCTGCATTTCCTGTAAGAATGCGACGGAATCGAAATTGTAAACGGCGGTCTGGGCAAATGCCTGCGTATCGCCGCTCCAAGAAAGCCGCTCGTCGCGCTGGTTGCAATCGGTCGGCGTGGTAAAATAGTTGCTTAGCTGTCCGTAAAGCACGTTGGAAAACAGCTTGTTGACGGTTTCGTTGTTGGTCGTTAGCCTTCCGGTCTGCTTGGATACCGAAGAGATGGCCTTTGAGCAGAGCGCATGGATGGTGATGTCGTCGTTTGCTGTAATCTGGATATACTGGTATCCAAAGAAAGACATTTTCGGCTGGTATGTCTCTTTGCCAGAGCCTGCAAAAATATAAGATGCAGCGGACCGCGCGCCGCGCAGGCTTTTTTGGTAGATTGAGCCCTTCGGGCCGTCCGCCTGGGTAGCCCCATTTCCTACGGAGCTTCCGTCGTTCAGCATTTCAGCAAAATTCAATTGCGCGCGTGCGCCGCGTTTCCCAGAAAAGGTAATCTGTGGGACTGCGGAAAGGTTCTGCCCTAAATTGACAATCATTGTCTGTCCTTTTTTCAGCAGGATCCCTTCTCCAAATAAGTCCTGGCCAGGCGCGGCTTCGTACGATTCCTCGATTTCCACTTCCCCACCTGCATAGGAGGAATTTGCTTTTGTGCCGGAATAGGTATAAGCCGATAACGGATATTGGTCGAATGCTTCTGTAAACCTGCCAGGGATTGCAGTCTGGGCACGGATGGTTCCGTTGAATGTGGTAGTTGACATCTGGACATTTTGGTATAACGTTTCATTTTGGACAATCCCCTGATCGAACGGCGCTAAGACAGACGTCCAGTTTCTGCCGTCGTCAGAGATTTCCACAGCGTACGTCTTCGGGTAGTTCGCGCAGATCCCGTAGGCAACGGATGCTTTGGACACGCGCGGGTAGAACTTTAAGGTAGAAAACGAAACGTCCTGGCCAAAGTCAAACTGGATGGTGACAGGATTGTCTAAAAATAAAAATGTTTCCCCTTTGCCTAAGATATCCGTGGAATACCCTTTTTCCTCTGTTAGCCCGTAATCCCCGTCCGTCATATTTTTTGCGGCCCACTGGGATACGTTGCTTAAGGTATTGTCGCTTACGGTGGGGGTTACGTTCAATGCGACGTTTTTCTCCCCATCTAAAAGCTCCAGCTCCATAATCTGCAGGCGGTTCTCGTTATCTTCTGCAACGGCAGGGCCTATTTCCGAAACCGAGATCCGCACATGCCTGGCAGTCGCGCGGCTGCCCAATTCCGTCCCAAAGGAGAACGCGCTGGTTTCCGGATAGAGGTATACGTTGCGCAGGCTTGTGACCACGGCGGCGTTTGCTTCGGTGTGTTCCGTCCAGGTAGCCGTTGTCTGGGTTTCTAAGGCGCCTTGCGTGCCGCTTAAGTTTACGGTTGTCCATTCTATGCCGTCAGAAGATACTTGCAGGCAGTATTTCTTTGGGTAATTGGCGCATTGGTTCCCGGAGACGGAAGCGACTTTTGTCCTGGGGTAGATTTTCATGCCAGACAGCGTGACGCTTTCCTTTAGGGGGAACGTAATGCTGATTGGCGATTCTAACACAAAGGCTTCCTGCCCGTTCCTGCCAAGGATCTGAGAGGTATAGCCGTTGTCGGTATCTGTCCCTAAATCGCCGTCTGTCAAATGTCCTGGTTTCCACTGGCCGTTCGGGGACCAGGTATTGGAAATCTCTGGTACAATCCCGGCTATGGCATTTTTGCCCTCTTGATCAAGCAATTCCAGTTCCATCATCTGTAACAGGTTTTCCCGGTTGTTATCCGCAGGTCCCGTTTCTTTGACCAGGATCCTGGCGTAAGAAGCCTGCTGTGGTTCAAATATGTTCTGGATACATGGGATGGAAGCGCCGTCTTCGGGAGAAGAAGCGGCGTTTACCCACTTGCTGTCGTCGTAGCCAGGCTGGGTGAAATCCCCAAGCGCCTCTGCAAAAATGGCGTTGTAATCTTCCCCATAGTAGACGCCGTTGCTTGTAATCCCGCCGCGCAGCGTCCCTTTCCAGTCCGACGTGTTGGTCTGGATGTTCTGTACGGCGCCGTCGGCATACGTAATGGAAAGAAGCGCTTTGACGGCTGGCTGGGAAGTGGTGTTTGCCATGCCGTTTTTCCAACCCGTCCCGGCAATCACAGAAATTGCCGCAGTCTGCTGGCCTGCCAGGAAGGAAGTCACATCGTATGTCTGGTAGCCAAGGCTGACATCCCCGTTGCCATAGCCGGGGTTCATATGATGGTATGTGATCGCGTGATCTTTGTTGTATTCCCCGGTACGGTTCCCGTTTATGTATGCTTCGTATGCGCCAAGCGCGGTAATGTAAAGCCTGGCTTTTTTGATTTCTTTTGCTTCCAGCGGCTGTTCCGTACGGAAAACCGGAGCGGCAGGGCTTGCGCTTAAACGGATGAATGATGCGTCTTTCCATTCTGGGCGGTTTGTCACGCCAGTTTCAAAGCTTGCAGTATTGGTATACGACGCGCCAGCTTCATCCCAGACGGTAAGTTCCCATTCGTAGCTTGTGCCTTCGGTTAAGCTTGCGCCGCAGGGAATCCCAGTAGAACGGCTGTCTGCAACCTTCCCGCTATCCCAGACGTCTTGACCATCTGAAGTGACTTTGATCTGGTAATAAGATTGTTTTGCGCCGATGCGGTTGGATTCCATATGCCAGCCAAACCGTATGGAATCCGTATCAAGCCCAATGGGGTTGGTCTGGTACTCTGTGGTCAGCCCCAAGATGCTGCCTTGCGCTTCGGCAGCCTGCAGCGTCTGGCATCTTGGGGATATCGGCGTTATGCTAAATGCCAGGCAGCCGGAAAGAAGCCCTGCAAGGGCTCGGCAGGCAAGGTTTTTTCTTGCTTTTTTTTGCAATATCATATTGTTTTCCCTCCTAGGATGTATGGTTTGATTAAGATACGTTGTTTCTGGGATTACATTTTTTCCGGTATTTGCTGGGAGAAATGCCTTGTGTCTCGCGGAAGGCTTTTGTAAAATAAAAATAGTCGTGGTAGGCATATGGATGTCGGTAAACAGTACCTGCGGATGAAGGGCGCGCAGGTCTTCTAGCGCCGATAGGCCGTTATCTGCTTCCCCAACGATCTGGAATGGAAGCCCTGTTTTCTGGATGAGGTTTTTAAGGCCGAGCAGCACGCGGCGTTCGTTGTCAGCCAGGTAAATCTGGATCATGATATCCCTCCTTTTTCTAGACGCTTATTTTTGTATGTAATTTTGGAACTGCCACGTTATCAGAGTAACGGTTCGCTGCTGTCCACACAGCGGAAAAATGATACTTACTACTATTTTACTAGACAGAAAAAAAGAAATGTGATCAATTATTTGCCAAAACTATGCACTTTCGATATTATTCCTGGGACTTTACGGCAATCGTTGCAATGTACGAATGAAGCTTGCATCCGTTTCATATATATAGAAGGAAAAGCTGTTTTTGCAGATGGATAAAGAGAGGGTTATGCGCGTGGGAAATCAGGGATATAAGAAATATAAGGCTTTCGGGAAATATGTCAGGCATAAGGCAGGGCATAAAAGGCACAGGGGGATCGTATGGCGTATCGCAGTATTGTGCTGTATCTGCCTTGTGGCGTGTGGCAGCGTGTGGGAAGGATCTACGGTTTTGGTATCAGCGCAAGAGGATGCGTCCCCTCAGCCATCGTTCCAGCTCTATGCAAGATCAGCCGTCCTGATGGACGCCGGGAGCGGGCGTGTATTATATGAAAAGAACGGGTATGAGCATATGCCAAACGCCAGCACCACAAAAATCATGACTTGTATCCTTGCTTTGGAACAGGGGAATTTGGAGGACGAGGTAAAAGTCAGCAGCTATGCGGCCTCTATGCCGCAGGTGCGGCTTGGCATGAGGACGGACGATACGTTTTACCTAAAGGATCTGCTGCATTCGTTGATGTTAGAGTCGCATAACGATTCTGCCGTAGCGATTGCAGAGCATCTTGCAGGCTCTGTGGAAGGATTTGCAGAGAAAATGAACCAGAAGGCAAAAGAACTCGGGTGTAAGGACACTTATTTTATTACGCCGAACGGCTTAGACGGGCAGGATGCAAACGGGGTGCATGGCACGACGGCAGAGGATTTGGCTAAGATTATGAGTTATTGCATCCAGAATGAAGCGTTCCTGGAAATCACCAGGACGCAGACATACCAGTTTACTAACCTGGCTGGGACGAAAAGCTATAGCTGCGTCAACCACAATGCGTTCTTGCAGATGATGGACGGGGCGTTGTCTGGGAAAACCGGATTTACGGGGAATGCAGGGTATTGTTATGTGGGCGCGCTACAGAGGGAAGACCGGACGTTTGTGGTGGCGCTGCTTGCCTGCGGATGGCCGAATAATAAGTCGTATAAATGGGCCGATACAAAGAACTTGATGAATTATGGGCTGGAGCATTACCACAACGAGGATGTGTTCGAATCAGATCATATCTTTGAGCCGATTGCGGTCGGCCAGGCACAGCCAGACTCTGGGAGGCTTTACCAGGACGTAACCGTCCCTGTGCAGGTAAAGGAAGAGAAAATCCGTATCCTGAAACGGGCAGACGAGGAAATAAAGACGATTTATAACATCCCGGCAAGCTTAGAAGCCCCGCTTGAGAAAGGGCAGCAGATCGGGAGCGTGACGTATTATCTGGGGGAAAAGCAGATTGCGGAAGTCCCAGTCTGCACCGTGGAGGCTGTAAAAAAGCAGAAGCCATCCTGGTATACGGAGTTTTTGATGCGTTTATTTTTTATGGAGCTGCCCTTGCAAGGGTATGGCGAACCTACGTGATTGGCTGCTGGTCGCGCGGCTACAGCTAAAATGGTTAGATGGTAAAGGGACGTCGCGGATCTCTATGTTGCCTTACATTGAAAAACAGGTTATTATTACAGAAGAATGGAGGTATGACATATGGATGCATACAAGTTAGGGGATAGCTATACCATTGATGATATTTATGCTTTGCCGGATGGGGAACGTGCGGAATTGATTGACGGGAAGCTGTACGGCATGGCGCCGCCAAGCAGGACGCATCAGAGGATATCCAGCTTTCTCCACAATGAAATTTACAACTATATCAAGGCGCAGGGCGGGGACTGTGAAGTCTATGCAGCGCCGTTTGCCGTATTTTTAAAGAAAGACGGAAATAATTATGTAGAACCGGATCTTTCTGTTATCTGTACGCCGTCAAATTTAGACGACAGAGGCTGCCATGGCGCGCCGGATTGGATTCTTGAGATTGTTTCGCCAGGTAGCAGGCGGATGGATTATATGATAAAGCTGTTCAAGTACCGGAATGCAGGGGTAAAGGAATATTGGATCGTAGATCCAGACCGAAACAGGATTACCGTCTACAATTTTTTAGATGACACAGTAGAAGAATATATGTTTGGAGAAGAAGTGCCGGCAGGTCTATTCCAAGGGCTTTCTATCCGGATACCACCTGTCAGTATAATATAGCTAATATCTCCTTGTTCCTGGTTTGATTTGCTGGATTAATGGAATAATATGAAAGGACGCAACAATATGTACCAATTTGTTGCGTCCTTTTTACACTTTATATATCGTACCGAACATAAAATACTTAACAGTCAATTCTTATTTTTTCAAAAAAATTATTACAGGTTGATATCTAAGAATACCTGGTCTTTATCATCTTGCTCAATCCCAAGGTAACGTTTCGTGATACGGAAGGATGAATGGTTGAAAATATTCATCAGAACAATGGGCTGCACGCCTAATTTCCATGCATGGTATCCAAAGGTCTTGCGCAGGGAATGGCAGCTTACTTCAATTTTAAGCCCCAAATCCTGGCTTGCGGTCTTTAACATCCGGAATGCCTGGTAGCGGCTGAGATGGGACATGCCGTCCCTGCCAGGGAACAATGGATCGCTGGCTTTTGCATCGGTAAGGCTGTCCAGGTAAAGCTTAAGCGCCCCGACAGCATTGCGGTTCAGGGCGTTCAGCGTACGCTTCCCCGTCTTTTTCTCTGTAATGGTAATATGCGACAAGAAATCCTTTTTTGAAAAATCATAGACGTCCCCCCAGTCCAAAGACAGCAGGTCGCTAATCCGGAGCGCAGAATTGATGCCCAGGCAGAATAAGGCATAGTTGCGCAGATGGGGCTTGTCGTAAAGGAAATAATGTTTGATTGCCTCGATATCCTCGATATTGCGGATTGGCTGTGTCGTGCTCATAGTAAAACCTCCTTGTTTTTTTATCAGGTGTAATTGGTAATAGTTCTGACCCGGATTCCAAACCCAGGGAACCTGCAGATTGCCATAGTGGGATGCAGGTTCTATGAAATATCGTACCAGTTATGCAACAGATTGGTACATTTTGTTGCGTGGGCATTCCAAGGGATTGGAGGAAGAAACAAGGAGGTTCGTATGCTAAAGCTGACAGTAAAAGCTGGGGAGTACCTGCTGGTAGGCGATGACGTCAAGGTGGTGTTTACCGGAGGGAGTGCAAATAACATGCACATACTGGTAGATGCGCCAAGGACAATGAACATCGTGCGTAGCGCCGCATTGGAGAAATACGGTATGGCGGCGGATCCAGGGAATGAAGTGAAGCACCACAAGGAAAGGGAGCTGTCCCCCGAGGCAAAGGAGAAGATCAAAGCGATCCTGATGGAGGAGCGCAAGAAGGCCAAACGGGCAGAACGGGCGAAGGATCCAAGGGTAAAGCTTGGGTATTGAGAAGCCTGGCATAGACGCCCCAAGGGGCAAGGCCTGCAGAGGGGGGCAGGCAGTAAGTAAGGGTAATAACGCAGGGGTAACCTAGGGCGCCTGCTTATTATAGAAAACGCCCAGCCTGATTGCAGGATAGGGCGCAGGATATAACCTGGATGTGCGGCAGATGCAGTACAGACAGGGGGCAAGATGTGCATGCAAACGGATTTGCAGCATTTACCGCCCGCTTACATAGCAAGCGGCGGGCTGGCCGCCAGCCATAAGCCATAACCAGGCAGGCGGCATCAAAGACAAGGAGGATAAGAATTATGGCAATGATCGTACAACACAACATTACAGCAATGAACTCAAACAGGCAGTTAAGCATTACCACAAGCGCACAGGCGAAGTCTACGGAGAAATTATCCAGCGGCTACCGCATCAACCGTGCGGCAGACGACGCAGCAGGGCTTTGCATCTCTGAGAAGATGAGGAGCCAGATCCGCGGCCTGAACCAGGCGTCCCGGAATGCGCAGGATGGTATTTCCATGATACAGACGGCTGAAGGCGCGCTGAACGAGCAGCATGCAATCCTGCAGAGGATGCGTGAGCTGGCAGTACAGGCAGCCAACGGCACAGAAACCGATGACGACCGCGAAGCAGTACAGAACGAAATCGTTCAATTGCAGGATGAGTTAACCAGGATCTCAGAAACGACCGAGTTCAACACTATGAAGTTATTAGACGGAAGCCTTGGCGGAAGCAGTTCCACGACAGGGTCAGGACCGAAGTTCGGCGTTGTAGACGGTACATTAGATGGGGCGTTGGTAACGTCAAATGTTGCTGGTGTTAAGGTTGCGACTGCAGCAACAGCTAACACGAAGCCTGGTCAGGAAACGGCAGTCTGGGATGCTACTGGCAAAACTCTGACTTTGAATTTATCTTTGAATAAAGTGTATAGCCAGGCGGAAATTGATGATTTAATTGCAAATGCAAAACAGGAAGACAGTACGGCAACTGGAAGCCCGGCAGAAGTAAAAGTTTCTTTAAAAAATGGCATATTTAATGCTGATTCTGCTACAACAGCCGGGGCAGTAACTGCTGCAGGTGTAAAGGCTGTTTCTGACGAGGGGACGGTAACGGGTTTTGTCGGCGCAAATACAATTAAATTTACTGCAAATAAATATGGCGCAGAATTTAATAATACAACATTTGATTTTGCGTTTGACAGGGAGGCTGGAAAAGAAGAAGTTGTAGCAGACACAGCGATTTCGCATAACAATGTAAACGTTACAACGGCAGGCGCATATACCATCCATCTTGCAGCAGGAAAGGAATACACAGCAGAAGATTTGGAAAATATTTTGGCGCAGGCGGGATTTGATTTTACGGTTACGTTGAGTGGCGCTACACCGGATGAGCCAAACACGTTATTTGCTACAACTGGAGCAGCTACCGTTACACAAATGACAATGGGCGATACTGCAGGTGCAGGACTTGGCAGTACACAGGCTCTTTGGGGACAAGAAGGCTATGAAAGTGTTTCAGCAGGTGGTGGGATCACTTTGCAGATTGGCGCGAACTATGGCCAGACTATGAGTTTCTCCATTGAAGATATGAGTGCAAGGGCGTTGGGCGTAGAAGGTAATAAGATTGACCTGAGCACGCAGGAAGGCGCACAGAAGGCAACGGATCGGATTGATGCAGCAGTAAAAAAAGTATCTGCGACACGTGCGCGTATGGGGGCAATCCAAAACCGTCTGGAACATACGATTGCAAACCTGGATACGGCTGCTGAAAATACCCAGAATGCAGAGTCTCGTATTCGCGATACGGATATGGCAAGCCAGATGGTGGATTACAGTAAAAACCAGATCCTTGCACAGGCGGGCCAGGCTATGCTTGCGCAGGCAAATCAGTCTAGCCAGGGCGTTCTTTCCCTGTTACAGTAATTCTTTATAGAAGGTGTGACAAATTTAAGTCTGATAATATAAGATTGAAAGGCAATAAAAAGCCACGCTTCGCTTCGGCGTTGCGTGGTTTTTTATTGGTATAAACTTTTGTTTTACAGGCGGGCATTTGTTTACAAAGTGTTTTTAGAAAGTGATGAAATGGTTGTACAAACAACATCCCTTAGATATAATAAGGATAAAAAGGATGGAAGGAAAGGGGTCTGCCGATGGTGTACGATATTATGCATATGGACAGAAGGGTTGCCAGGATCAGCGGTTTGGGGCATTGCAAGATCTATTTTAAGTCTTTTCTGCCGTACAACTTATATTTGGAAGAAGCAGAGGATATTGATACGTTGGTAAATAATGTCACGAATTTTAATTACTGGTGCGCGTCAAGGATCCTGACGTTAGACAGGAAATATGCAAAAGAGATTTTAAACAGCATTGGTATGCTGCAGGCTGTTACGGATAAAGAGCGGGCGAAAATTGCGTTGGCATACCGCTGCGCTTCTCTGACAGACGTTTTTTGGGTGAAATTAAACAAAGAGAAAATTTCATTCCAGGAAATAAATTTATATGAAAACCACCTGGACAATACATTTATTGATATTGCATTAAAGGGCAGGCAGTATACGGTCCAGAATGAATATCTGGCAAGGGACTTGTCTACAAACGGGTGTTTCCCGAAAGCCTGGCAGAGGATCCAGGGCGGGTTCCGGCTGTTGAAGGACGGCGGGGAGGATGCGGTTGAACGGGAATTGCTTGCCAGCCAGATATGCAGATGCTTCCAGGTTTCCCAGGTATTGTACGAAGAAGATTATTTTGATGGCGAAAAGGTCAGCGTAAGCAGCAATATCACATCGAAGGAATACTCCATTGTCCCAATGGAATCGTTTGAGGTATATGCGGCAAACCACAATCGGGATTTAAAAAAGTACATCCTTTCCCTGGATCGTCATAATTATTATATGATGAATATTGTAGATTACCTGGTTGGGAATACAGATCGGCATTGGGGGAACTGGGGCGTGTTGGTCCGGAACCAGAACAACAAACCGGTAAGGTTATATGATTTGATGGATTTTAACCAGGCGTTCCATTCCTATGATGATATCGAAGGCTCTAACTGCCAGACCATGTTTGGGGAACGGATTAACCAGAAGGACGCGGCCGTCCGGGCGGTGTCGCGGGTTGGGCTGAACCAAACCAGGGAGGTAAGCAAGGAAGCTTTTGTGGGATTGCCGCAGTTTTATGAAATGTTTTGCAAAAGGCTGGATATATTGAAAGGCGTAGGATGACCAGGATTCTTCTTTATTAAAAATTTCTTAATTTAGCTATTGAAAATTCCCTTTAAAAAGGTTACAATTACAATCGGAAGAAAATATTTTTAATTTTAAAAAATAAATATGGAGGTTTAAGTAATGAGTAATTCTACCAACTCAGCAAGGCAGAGAATCTCCGGTCTTCTGGACGAGCAAAGCTTTATGGAGATCGGGGCTCTGGTAACTGCAAGAAGTACAGATTTTGATTTGAGCCAATCAAAAACCCCATCGGACGGAGTAATTACCGGCTATGGGCTGATTGACGGGAATCTTGTGTATGTGTACAGCCAGGACGCTTCCGTATTGAACGGGACAATCGGCGAGATGCACAGCAAGAAAATTGCTGCGATCTATGAGATGGCAGTCAAGATGGGCGCGCCAGTCATTGGTCTGATTGACTGTGCTGGGATGCGTCTGCAGGAATCCGTGGATGCATTGCAGGGATTCGGTGAAATCTATGCTGCACAGGTGGCGGCAAGCGGGGTGGTTCCTCAGATTACGGCTGTTTTCGGCTCTTGCGGCGGCGGGCTTTCCGTTGTTCCGGCATTGAGCGATTTCTCGTTTGTAGAGAAGGAACATGGCAAGGTATTTGTAAATTCCCCAAATGCAGTCAAAGGGAACCATATCGGCAAGTGCGATACGTCAAGCGCAGAATACCAGGCTGGCAACAGCGGCTGTGTGGACGGGGTTGGGACCACAGAGGAGATCCTGGCGTCCATCCGCGAACTGGTATGTATCCTGCCTGGCAACAATGCAGAATGCGGCAGGGAAGAGGAATGTGCAGACGACTTGAACCGTGTGTGTGAGAACCTTGCAGGATGTAAGGAAGATACCCGTCTTTTGCTGACGCATATTTCTGACAGCAATGTATTTGTGGAAGCCAAGAAAGATTACGCCAAGAATATGGTAACCGGGTTTATCAAATTAAATGGCAAGACAATCGGCGCGGTTGCAAATGCTACGGCGGTATTCGATGAGAATGGGGAAAAAGCGGAAAGCTTTGAAGCTGCGCTGACCGCAAGGGGATGCAACAAGGCGGCAGAGTTTATCAGCTTCTGCGATGCGTTTGATATCCCAGTGCTTTCCTTGACAAATGTAGAAGGGTTTTCAGCGACAGAGTGTTCTGAGAAGAACCTGGCGAAGGCAATGGCGCGTATGACGGCGGCGTTTGCAGGCGCGACTGTGCCAAAGGTGAACGTGGTGATCGGGAACGCTTATGGAAGCGCATATGTGATGATGAACAGCAAGTCCGTTGGCGCGGATCTGGTATACGCATGGGAAGGAAGCAGGATTGGCATGATGGACGCCTCCCTGGCTGCGAAGATTATGTACGATGGCAAGCCGTCAGACGTGATTGCAGAGAAGACGAAGGAGTATGCAAAACTTCAGTCTTCCGTAGAAGCGGCAGCAAGACGCGGACAAGTTGATTTAATCATTGCGCCGGACAATACCAGGAAGTATGCAGCAGCAGCGTTTGAAATGCTCTATACCAAGGGGACAGGTGAACCGGTGAAAAAACATGTAGCAAAATAAGAAAGGTGAAGTTTATGAAGAAGAAAATATTGCTGATGATAAGTATGTGCCTAATCGTACTTGGAATGGCAGCATGTGGAGCGGATCCTACCACGGTTGACTACAACGGTTACACCTATGAGCAGTTAAAAAGCACATGTGAAGGAACCGTTACATCATTGAAGGATATGACGGATGAGCAGAAGCAGGCATATCTGATGATGAAGGATATGTCGGATGTGGAGCGGAAGAATTATATCGCATCGGTTGCTCCTGGCGCATCGGAAGCAGATATCACAGAGATCCTGCGTCAGGCAAATATGATTATCCGTTGGGATGCGTTACAGGAAAGTGTCGGGGCGTTCCAGGAATTGGGCAAGTTTACAATTACGAAGTCCGGGAAGACGCTGACTTGTGAGCAGGAGATTATCTTTGAGAACCGTCCGGTTCTTTTGACTTATGTATACAATTACCATGATATGGCATTGAATGACATCACGATAGACGAAGTGCAGTCATTGGGCGAGAAGATGACAAACGCAGCGTTGAATACCTTGATGGGTATGGGGATTGTGTTTGTGGTATTGGTTTTAATCTCGCTGATTATTTCAGGGTTTAAGGTATTCCCATACCTTGAGCAGAAGGCAAAGGCAAAACAGGCGGCCAAAGCGCCAGAAGCGCCGAAAGCCCCAGAAGTGGCTCCGGCTCCGGCAGCGCCCGTAGCGGCAGCCCAGGATGATTTGGAACTGGCAGCAGTAATTGCAGCAGCAATTGCCGCATCTACCGGAACTTCTACAGATGGCTTTGTAGTACGTTCTATTAAAAGAAGATATTAATGATAGAATCAGGAGGAAATGAAGATGAAAAGTTATACAATTACTGTCAATGGAAACGTTTATGATGTTACTGTAGAAGAAAATGGCGCGGGCGCAGCTCCGGCAGCGCCGAGGAGGGCGGCAGCCCCGGTAGCGCCAGCAGCTCCGGCAGCGGCTCCAGCAGCAGCCCCGGCAGGCGGCGCAGGAAACGTTAAGATTGAGGCAGGCGCAGCAGGGAAGGTATTTAGTGTAGATAAGAAGCCAGGCGATGCAGTGAAGCGCGGCGATGCTATCCTGGTATTGGAAGTTATGAAGATGGAAACACCAGTCGTTGCACCAGAAGATGGGACAGTGGCAACGATTGATGTAACGGTTGGGCAGGCTGTAGAAGCAGGCGCATTGTTGGCAACCTTAAATAACTAATTCAAATTGGAGGTAGAATATGAGTTACGTAGGAGAAACTTTATCAAACCTCCTGCACCAGACAGCATTCTTTAACCTGACCTGGGGGAATTATGTCATGATATTGGTGGCGTTTGTCTTCCTGTTCCTTGCGATTAAAAAGGGATTTGAGCCTCTGTTGCTGGTTCCGATTGCGTTTGGTATGTTACTGGTAAATATTTATCCGGATATTAT
>CAOKNO010000035.1 GCA_948470065.1 uncultured Eubacterium sp.
TTTGTATGGATTGGACAGACACGTCTGTCCCAGAGAGGGTTTCGCAATTACCTAATGGAAATGGAAGAAAGAAAGGAGCAGTCTTATGAAAAAGGCTAAGATAAACGTAATCATTGGGGCTTTGATCGTAATCGCAGCCTGCCTGTATTATTATGTTTCGATTCCAGCATTTAACATCCATTCGATTGGTACTTGGTGGTTCTTAATCGGAGCCGCGTTTACGGTAAGCCTTCTTGCGCTTGCCCGCGGTATGCTCCAGGAAAACCGCAAAATTGAACTGCGCAAAGGGCTTGCCCTCGTCGACATCCACATGGGGAAGCTTGCCAAATTCGGGTTTCTGGTTACTGGGCTGCTGTTGTTGATCCTGCTAATCGGCTCGATCCTGTCTTCTCCGATCGTAAACGCGAAGAAATACCAACAGTTGATGGAAGTGCAGGAGCGGAATTTTACCACGGACATTTCCCAGGTGGATTACAATACCATCCCCATCTTAGACAAAAATTCCGCCGCGCTGTTGGGCGATCGGAAAATGGGCAGCATGGTAGATATGGTATCCCAGTTTGAAGTGTCTGAAGACTACAGCCAGATCAATGTAAACAACCGCCCCGTACGTGTGTCCCCGCTGGTCTATGCAAGCCCGATCAAGTGGCTGACCAACCAAAAAGACGGCATCCCGGCTTATATCAAAATTGATATGGCGACCCAGGATACCGAATGCGTGAAGCTAAAGGAAAGCATCAAGTATTCCAAAGGGGAATACCTAAACCGGAATATTTACCGCCACCTGCGGTTCCGCTATCCCACTTATATTTTCACAGAGCAGATTTTCTTTGAAATCGACGACGATGGCACGCCGTTTTGGATCTGCCCAGTCAAAAAATTCAACATCGGGTTATTCGGCGGCGTAACGGTCGGGAACGTGGTCATCTGCAACGCCGTCACGGGGGACTGCGTGGATTATGACATCGAAGACGTGCCGCAGTGGGTTGACAAAGTATTCCAGGCGGAACTTCTGATGAACCTGTATGATTACAACGGGACATTAAAACATGGCTACTTCAACAGCATCCTTGGGCAGAAGGACTGCCTAAGAACCACTAACGGCTATAATTATATTGCTTTGGACGACGATGTATGGGTATACTCCGGCGTAACCAGCGTCAGCGGGGATCAGTCGAACGTAGGCTTTGTGCTGATGAACCAGCGCACTATGGAAACGCGTTTCTATAAGATTGAAGGGGCGACGGAAGAGTCCGCCATGTCCTCGGCAGAAGGGCAGGTGCAGAACTTAGGATACCAGGCCACCTTCCCATTACTGTTAAATATCTCCGGGGAGCCGACATATTTTATGGCGCTTAAGGATGGCGCAGGCCTGGTAAAAATGTACGCCATGGTGAATATCCAGAAATACCAATGGGTTGCAACCGGCGACTCCATCCGTGACTGCGAGAAGGCGTACAGCCAGCTTTTAAAAACAAACGGCATCCGCGTAGGCACAAGCGAAGGCAGCAAAACAGCCGTTGGCAAGATTGCAAACCTTATGCCTGTCAACCTCGAAGGCACTACCCATATTTACTTCTCACTGGAAGGAAAAGACGACATCTTCGATATCGACTTATCCAACACCGATTTGCTGGATATCATCAAATACAGCGCAGGGGATTCCATCCGTATCTCCTACCAGGAAGGGGAAACGCCCGTTAGGGTAACGGAAATCAAAGAATAACGTACAAACAGAGCCGCCATACCAAGGTTCCATAAAATCCCTTGGTATGGCGGCTCCCTCCCGTCCTACTGTTTTTAATTGGTAAAACGGACAGCCGTCCCGTAAGCAATGACCTCGGCAGCCCCTTGCATAATCGCAGAGGAAGCATAACGGATATTCACAATTGCATCTGCCTTCAAAGCTTCTGCCTCTTCCACCATCCGTTTCGTTGCAAGCGCCCTTGCATCGTTCATCATGTCATTGTATGCCTTCAGTTCGCCGCCTACAATAGTCTTAAAGCTTTGGCTGATATCTCGCCCAATGTTTTTGGACTGGATGGTACTGCCCTTTACCAAGCCAAGCATTTCCAGTTCCTTGCCGGAAATGTAATCAGTATTTACTAAGATCATCTTCTTCACCACTCCTTATCTCCAGGATCCTTTCATATAAATTGTAACCAGCAACAGCCACAAGCGCCAACGCTACAAAAAGCAACAGGATCTTAATTATAAACGGGATTGGCATTATGCTCCACATAAAAAAATATGACATTAGTATTATGACCAGAAAAACTGTTATAATAATTGGTGCAATCAACTTTTTGTCTTGCATCGCTCCCTCCCTTCCCAGACTTTTTGTTTGTTCCATTATACTGTTTTTGCTGTTTGAATGCAAGCATTATCGCGGCGGAATACGGCAGGCAACCAGCTTGTGGATGGGATTGCCCATTGCAGAAAACCGCTCCTCATACTCTGTCATAACATTCCCTTCCTTCATAGCTTCGTCATGGTGCAGATCCCACGTACACCCTGATAAATGCCACCCAGCCTCTAACACCTCGTCCAGTGAAAAGCCAAATAACGCTACATTGTCTGTCTTAAACTCCACAACCCCATCCTCTTGCAGGATGGAAGCATAACGGGCAAAAAACTGGCGCGACGTCAGGCGGCGTTTGGCGTGGCGGTCTTTGGGCCATGGATCTGAGAAATTCAGGTAAATCCGTCCTACCTCGCCCTCTGCAAACACAAGGCCGATATCCTCTGCATCCATCCGGATCAGGCGTACGTTCTCCAAAGGCTCCTCTTCCATTTTCTGGAGCGCCCGCAGAAGCACGCTGGAATACTTCTCAATCCCAACGTAATTAATCTGAGGGTTCGCCTTTGCAAGGGACATCAAAAACCTGCCTTTGCCCATTCCGATTTCTATGTGGATCGGATTACGGTTCCCAAACACCGCCTGCCATTCCCCTTTCATGCGTTCTGGCTCTGTTATGCACCAGCGGTTTGCCGCAATTGCCTCCCGTGAACCAGGTATATTCCTTAATCTCATATAGAACCTCCAAAGTCAATGGCCCCGCCAAAGGCAACGGAGCATAGCGTGTGATACGCCTCAAAGAGCAGGCGTTTGATTTCATGGTATTATACCATATCTCTTTCCAGAACGCAAAAGTTGCTTTCAGAGGAAGGATATGGTATACTGAATGTAATAGAATTGTAAAAGAAATGATATATTTTGTTAAAACCGTTACATCCACGGGCTTGGCGCACCGTCCGTGGGAGCCACCCGACGTGCCCTGACAGCCTGGTTTTATCTATTTGACGCCGCACAGAACAGAGAAAATGGAAAAATACAAGGAGAGGATCTCATGAAAACAAGAAAAAAATGGATGTACCTGTTACTTTCAGCCATAATTTTTTTCCAAACCAGCTTACCGCCCGCATATGCAGAAGGGCTTTGGCCAGAAGGGCCAGAGGTTGCCGGGGAATCTGCCATTGTGATGGAAGCATCTACTGGGACAATCTTGTATGAGAAAAATTCCCACGCGCAGTACTATCCCGCCAGCATTACAAAGATTATGACCGGCCTTTTGGCCACGGAACACAGCGCACTGGATGAAAAGGTTACGTTTTCCCATGATTCCGTATATTTGACCGAAGGCTCTGGCATTGCCCGGGACGTCGATGAAGTGATGACCATGGAAGAATGCCTGTACGGCATGATGCTGGCGTCGGCCAATGAATGCGCATATGCCATCGCCGAACACACGGGGAAAAGCTACGATAAATTTATCAAAATGATGAATAAAAAGGCAAAAAAGCTGGGCTGTAAGGACACCCATTTTGCCAATCCTCACGGCTTGCCCAACGAGGAGCATCTGACAAGCGCATACGATATGGCATTGATTTCCAGGGAAGCTTTGAATGATGATATTTTCCGCGCAATCGTAGGCACGAAGCAATACATTATCCCCCCCACCAACAAGCATACCGAGGAAACGCCTTTGGTAAACCATCACAAAATGCTGACGAACTACCTCGGGGACGAGCAATACCTGTATGATTACTGTATCGGCGGGAAAACGGGATACACCAGCGTCGCTGGCAATACGCTGGTCACATTTGCAGAGAAAGACGGTATGACCTTAATCTGCGTCGTTATGAAAGAACAGGGTCCGAACCACTATCTGGACACACGCGCGCTTTTTGACTACTGTTTTGACAATTTCCAACTGTGGAATATCGCAGAAAATGAAAAAACCTATGGGCAGGAAAACAAGGAGAGCAAAATTTTTGAGGACGAGGAAGCCTTTGTTGGATTGGACAAGAACGGATGCATTGTGCTGCCGCAGACAGCCGCATTTACAGACGCAACGCCAGAGGTGATAGAAATGGCGGACTCTAAGGATGTGATAGGCAAAATACAATATACGTATGCCGATCATATCGTTGGGGAAACAGATATCAAGGTAACAGGCAAAAAGGTATCTGAATTTGACTTCAAGGAAAAGAAACACTCTGCGGATAAAGCAGCAGGTTCCGGCGAAGGAAAAGCGCCCGACGGTCAAAGCGAGCCGCTCCCTACCCCGCAAGACGGCGAGGATTTAAAAGCCGCTGGGCAAGAGCCTGCCACGAACCAAGATATGGCGGATACAGCAGCGGCGTCCAGTACTGGCGGGTGGAAACTGTTCAATATTGATATAAAATACATCGGCATCGGCGTACTTGCCGTCGTCTTGTGTTTGATACTGCTTACCGGGATCTACCTTATTGCGGATAATTTCTACCTGATCCGGTACAAGCATTCCTCATGGAAACAGCAAAAGCACCGTCTAAAGGAATTAAAATTCAAAAAGCCGCGAAGGAAGGACCGATAAAAAAGAGGGCGTCGCAAAATCATCAAATTAGATGATTGAGCGATACCCTTTTTGTCTGGGCTTTGGCTATGCCTTTTCCTCTTTTCCAATCTGGCTGATGACTTTCTTATTGATCCGCCACAGGAAGTAGACGCTCATAGCTACAGATGCAAGTTCCGCAATGGGGAAGGCAAACCAGATAAGTAAGATATTCCCCGTCAGTGAGAATAAGTAAGCAACGGGCAGCAGGACAACCAACTGCCGCGCAATGGATACCAGCATACTGTAGACGCCGTTCCCAAGCGCCTGGAAGCTACTCCCCACCACAATACAAAAGCCTGCAAATAAAAAGCTAAGGCAGATCGTACGTAACGCAGGCACGCCGATTGCCAGCAGCTCGTCCGTCGCATTGAACATTTTTAATAGCTGCGCTGGGAACAGTTCCATAACCACCAGCCCGGCCAGCATAATCCCAACCGCAAAGCAGGACGCTGTTTTTATCGTCTGCACGACGCGCTCCCGTTTCCCTGCGCCATAATTATAAGCAATAATCGGCACCATCCCGTTATTCAGCCCAAACACTGGCATGAAGATAAAGCTTTGCAGCTTAAAATACAGGCCGAACACCGTCTGCGCGACGCCATATACCGACAAGATCAAATTCATGCCATACGTCATAACAGAACCAATGGCCTGTACCACGATAGAGGGCGCGCCTACTGCGTAAATCTGCCCGATCAGGTTCAGGCTGGGACGGAAGCCACGGATCCTTAAACTTATATCATCGTTGTACTTTAGATTGAAGAATACTGCCAGCAAGGCAGCCACTATTTGCCCAACCACAGTAGCGACCGCCGCGCCTGCCGCTTCCATCCTTGGCGCGCCAAACAACCCAAAGATCAGGATTGGATCCAGGATAATATTGATCAATGCGCCTGTCCCTTGGGTAATCATAGTATAAAACGTCCTTCCTGTCGACTGTAGCAAACGTTCAAACGCGGTCTGCATAAAAACCCCGACGGAGCAGACGCTGCATATCGTCAGATAGCTGATCCCATAATCCCTGACCTGGGCAATGTCCGTCTGGCTTTCCATAAAGGGACGCGCCGCCAGCCAGCCTGCCAGCGCTGCCAGAAGGAAGCATACAAACGACACAAAGACCCCGTTTAAAGCCACCTCGTTCGCCTTATCAAATTCCTTTTCCCCAAGAGCCCTAGAAAGCAGCGCATTAATCCCGACGGCTGTCCCCACGGCTACCGCTATCATCAATGTCTGCGCTGGAAACGCCAAAGAAACGGCGCGTACGGCATACTCCCCGACCTGCGCTACAAAAATACTGTCCACGATATTATACAACGCCTGTACCAGCATTGACAGCATCATGGGCAGCGACATGCTTAACAGCAATTTCCCGATCGGCATAACGCCCATCTTATTCTCTTTTGCTTCCATTTTTCCTCCATTTCTCTAATCCATATGGACCGCCAAAAGCCCGTGCCTTGCAGGAGGCATCGGCGGTTTGCTACGGAACTTAGTTTACACGAATATAAAATTTTTGTAAAGCGTTAATGTCTTGGCTGTGCCGCGGGCCATACGTATAGCTTCCTTCTACATTTCTTGGCGCTGAAACAAAGGGCGGGGCAATTTTCACAACGTATGATTGACAGGGAAAAAGCATAAGAATATAATAAGCTATAGCGATGGAACTTGCGTATAGTACCGTAGTACAGTGCAAAACAACAGACAGGCAGAGCCATACAGGACATGCCTTACGATAAGGAAGATGGAGGAGATTATGGATTTCAATGGATTTTTAAAGATGGTAGACGATTTTGTATGGGGGATCCCGCTTATGGCGTTGATCCTTTCCGTAGGGGTTTTTCTGACCATACGCCTGCGCGGGCTTCAGGTCCGAAGGCTTTCTCTTGCAATACGCAACCTGCTGTCCAACGAAACGGCTGGGGAGCATGGGGAGATGTCAGGCTTTGGCGCGCTTTGCACGGCCTTATCCGCCACAATCGGGACAGGGAACATCGTAGGCGTAGCTACCGCTATCGTAGCCGGCGGCCCTGGCGCTTTGTTCTGGATGGTTGTTGCGGCCGCTGTTGGGACAGCGACAAAATATGCCGAATGTATGCTTGCCATCAAATACCGCATTGTAGCAAAAGATGGGCATATCGTAGGCGGCCCTTTTTATTACATAGAACGTGGGATGGGCGCGAACTGGAAATGGTTAGGGAAGCTGTTCGCCTTCTTTGGCGTTGGCGCAGGGCTGTTGGGGATTGGTACGTTCACCCAGATCAATGGGATTACCGGGGCTGTGAACCGCTTTTTTGATCCCCAAAATAAATGGACCGCCCATTTCTTCGGAAGGGATTATTCCTGGACGGTGATCCTTGCCGGAATCGCCCTGACGCTTTGCGTCGCCCTTGTGCTGATTGGCGGGCTGCAGCGGATATCCGGCGTTGCCCAGGTGCTTGTGCCTTTTATGGCGGCGACTTATATTGCCGCAGCCTTGCTGATTCTAGCCACGCATATCACAGAAATCCCAGCCGCTTTCGCCACGATCCTGCAAAGCGCGTTTGGAATAAAGGCTGCTGCCGGAGGCGCGTTGGGCGCCACCTTGACCGCTATGCAAAAAGGCGTCGCAAGAGGCATCTTCTCGAATGAAGCCGGCCTTGGCAGCGCGCCGATTGCAGCGGCTGCGGTACAGACGGACGAGCCAGCCTCCCAGGGCTTAGTTTCCATGCTTGGAACCGTAATTGATACGATAATCATCTGCACCATGACAGGGCTTGCTATCGTCATTACCGGTAGCTGGGACGTGGGGTTAGACGGCGTAGACGTTACGGCACGCGCATTCCAGATCGGGCTCCCATTTGCCCCGGCGGTTTCTTCCTTCCTCTTAATGATCTGCCTAGTATGCTTTGCGTTCACCACAATCCTAGGCTGGAATTACTACAGTGAGAGATGCCTGGAATACTTGGTTGGGGACAGCCCGGAAACCCTGCGAGCATACCGCTGGCTCTACATCCTCTGCGTCTTTATCGGCCCGTTTATGACGGTTTCCGCCGTATGGACCATTGCAGATATTTTCAATGGGTTAATGGCCATCCCAAACCTAATCGCAATCTTTGCCTTAAGCGGCGTAACGGCAGCCGAAACAAAGCGGTACTTAAAGAAGATCGACAACAAGGCGTAGCCGCGCCTTTTGGCTACATCACCTGTGCCAAGATTACGCTTGCAACCGTGCCCGCCAGGGTTGCAACAAGCGCACCTGCCAGCGTATAACGTGTCTTCTGTACCTTTGCCGTCATGAAATAAATGCTCATTGTGTAGAAAATAGTTTCCGTACAGCTCATCATCAAAGAGGTAATCGTCCCGAAATAGGAGTCTGGCCCGTATTTTTTGAAGATATCTAGCACCAGGCCAGTAGCTGCCGAAGAGGAGAACATTTTGACGATGGAAACAGGCACCAATTCTGCCGGAAAATGGAGCGGCTCTGTAATTACGCCTAAAAAGGACGCCAGCAAGTCCAGGAAGCCAGACGCCCGCAGCACCCCTACCCCCACCATTAACCCCACCAGGGTAGGCAGTATGCCAATCACGGTCTGAAATCCGTCCTTCGCCCCTTTGATAAAATCATCGTACACATGGGCATGGCTTAAAAGCCCATAACCCACAATCGAAAAAATCAAGATCGGAATCATGCTGTCGGAAAGGAAAAGAAGGAGGTTCATCTCTCTACCCCTCCTTTTCCTTTTTGATATGTAGAGGGCTGCTCTGGGAGCAAATACATCACCTTAGCAAATACAATGCCCGCTAAGGTAGACAAGAACGTAGCAACCATTGCAGGTCCTAAGATTGCAGAGGGGTTCGCTGAACCATACTGGCTGCGGTAGGCAATCATACTGACCGGGATTAACTGGAACGAAGAAACATTCAGGATTAAAAAGGTACACATATCCTTGCTTGCCGTCTTACTGTAGCCGTTTAATTTCCCCATTTCCTCCATGGCCTTTAATCCCGCGGGCGTTGCAGCCCATCCAAGTCCAAAGACATTAGCGATTATATTGGTGGAAATATATTCATTCGCTTTGTGCCCTACGGGTATCCGTGGAAACATAAAACGCAGCAAGGGATTTAACGCCCGTGCCGCACCAGAGATGATCCCGCAATTTTCTGCTATGCGCATCAGGCCCACCCAAAGGGACATCACACCCAGCATTGTAATACAAAGGGTGACAGCCTCCTTGGATGAGTCCAGCGCGGCATCCGTAACCGCCGGAAGGTTCCCGGTAAAGGCGGCGTACAGTATGCCTACCACAATCATAAGCCCCCATAAGTAATTTAACATGGCGTCAACACTCCAAAAATCTCTTGTTTTATACTATGCAAGACTTTTTAGAATGTGACGGATCCAATGGGGATTTCCACATGATACCTCAAAATCCGTATTCTACATCAACGTCTAAGATCTTACCTGTCTTGGCGTGGATCTCAATCTCATAAACCATGCCGTTCTTTTTTACGACTTTTACATCATAGACTGGCACGCCGTCATCCATATCAAATTCAACCAGCGCTACCGTCCCGCCTCCCGCTTTTGCAAGGGCAATCTGTTTTGCTTTATTCTCACCAATGTAATTTTTCTGATTACTTGCCTTTTTCACCAGTTCCCATTCGTATTCCAACAGCTTCCCTGTCTTCGCATGGAATTTCATCTCATATTTCTTAGTGCTTTTTTGCATCTTCACTTTGTACATTTGGACGCCGTCGCTGCGTTTTTTAGTAACGCTGATAATCCTGCCGCCAGGCACCTGCTTGTTGGCGAGCCTCCTACATTTGCTTATGCTGATGTTTTTCCCTTTTCCCCTCTTAATGTACCAGGATTCAATTTCCCATTCATAAGACACCAGCTTTGCGTCAGAAGCACGGTAAACAAGGTTGTATTCCTTCTTACCCTTTGACATCTTGATTTCATATACAAGCTGGCCCTTTTCATACTCTGAATCGACTTCTAGCACGGAAGCGCCCTTCACCTGCTTCTTTGCAAGCTTTACTGCCTTGCGTGCATTTGCAATCCCTTTCGCGGACGCTGTTTCAGGGAAACACAAGATACTTGTGAACACCAGGCAGACCATTAAAAATACTGTGACTAACATACTTCGTTTCTTCATCATACATTCCTCCTCTTACCTTCCTATTTTCCTCTATGAAAAACCCATATGGATTAATCATCTTCCTCAGAATCAAACTTCAAAATCTCACCTGTCGCCGCATGGATCTCATACCCATACTCCATGCCGCCAATATAAAACTCAATCTCATAGACCATCATGCCATCTTCTTTTTCGAGCTTTGCCTTTGAGAACTGGACTTCGGAAACCTGGAACCCGGCATGGCCGACTGCAACCGCCTTGGCCTTCTCTACGCCAATGTCCGTCCCGCCTCCTTGCGAATGGTCTGGGGCGTCAGAACCGCTTTCTAACCGTTCCTTATCCCTGCTGCGTATCGTCCCTGTCAACGCGTCAAGTTCGTATTCATATTCATGGGTTGTTGTAAAAAATTCTATCTCATATACTAGGATCCCATCCTCATGCTCTAGTTCCGCCTTGGTATAAGTCACCTCCGAAGCAGACAACCCCGCATCGGCAAGCGCCGTAGCTTTTGCTGTATCCAGGCTAATCTGGCTAGCTTCCTGCGAGCCGCCCGGGCTATTCCCTTCCTGCGGCTGCCCTCCCTCTGACGGCTGGCTTGGCCGCCCCCCTTCTGACGGCTGGCTTCCTTCCTGCGGGCTACCCTGGGTATCCCCCTCCTGCGGCTGGCTTGCAGGCTCCTTGCCTGGTTTCTGGCTTCCCTCTTGCTGCTGGTCAGACCCCTCTTTTACCTGCCCCGTACTGGCTTGCGCGGTAGCGTCTTGGCCTTGCGGTTCTTTTTTTGTAATAGTTTCCTTGCTCTTACTGTAGACGGTCCCGGTTTCTTCCTTTATTTCATACTCATATTCCGTATCCCCAGAGTAAAATTCAATCTCGTATACGAAATCTTCGTCTTCTAGCTTCCGCTTCGTTTCTGTAAACGTCACCTGAGACGCGGTAAGCCCGGCGTCGGAAAGCGCAATCTGTTTGGCTTCTTCTAATGTGATTGCCTGTTTCGTGTCCGTTTCCTTTTCCACCGTCTGGTTCGGCATCATATCCACGTTCTTCTTGACTACCGTACCATCGGAAGCCTTAATCCAGTACGCATACGCCATATGTTCGGCAATAAAATCTACCTTATATACAAACTGTCCTTGCTCAAAGCCAAACCTGGTATGCACCTCTTCTGCTGACAATGGATCAATCCCTACGTCCGCAAACGCAAAATTTTGTGCATTCTGCTCTCCAATAGAGGAGCTCTTTGCAATTGTGGCTGTCGCAAACACCGTCCCCGCTCCAAGAAAGACCAATACTGCGGCTAAGCCTAAAGCAAGGAGAACCACCTTCTTTGGAGGCGACAGCAAATGCTTTATTTTATCCATTATCTATCCCCCTTTGCTCTTATCGTCTTATTCCAAAGCATCCGTTTTAGAAAAACGCCTTTGGCTTTTACGTACCCTTACTATAAAACACAAACATTAAAATAAAATTAGAGGCAAAATATTTTTCAAAAAATCCCATACCGCCGCAGTGCGATCCACGCGAAGCCTTACGTTCCATCCGCCGCGTCCTCTTCTCCGGCTTCCTCTGGCAATGCTTCGCTGGCGGTAAACGTAAACGTACTCCCTTTCCCTAGCTCGCTTTCTATTGTTATGTCCCCGCCGTGGAAATGTGCAATCCCATAGGCCATGGACAGCCCAAGCCCTGTACCGCTGCCAGAATGCGACTTATCAGCCTGGTAAAAACGCCGGAATACCTTATCCTGCTCATCCTTTGCAATCCCAATCCCATCGTCCACAACGGATAAGGTAATTTGGCCTGCTTCTGACGACAAGCGCACCCAGATATGGCCGCCTTCCCTTCCATAGCGGTATGCATTGCTGATCAGGTTTGCCAACAAGCGGGAAAGAAGCTGGCGGTTCCCATAGATGGCTGGCTCCCCTTCAGATTCCCATGCTAACGTAATCCCTTTTTCCTGGATCAACGCGAAATCCTCACATACAGCTCCAACAAGCCCAGCCAAACCAACCGTTTCGCATGGGTAGATGTCCGCCCTACGCTCTAGCCGTGTAAAATCAAGCATATCATTGATTAATTTCGACATTTTCCTTCCCTGGCGCCCAATCGTACGTAACGCCTTCTCGTATTCCGCAACGCTTTGCTGCTTCTCTAAGGAAAGCTCGCATTGTGAGATAATCACGGTCACAGGCGTCCGCAGCTCATGGGACGCATCCGACGTAAACTGGTGCTCCGCCTCAAAGGATTCCTCCAAGCGCTGGAACATCGCGTTAAAGCTTGCGGCAAGCTGGTGCAGTTCATCGTTCCCTCTGCCGATCTCAATCCGTTTCTTCAAATCGTCCCCTGTTACGATTTGGGAAGCTGAAGCAGAAATTTTCTGGATGGGACGGAGCATCCTTTTTGCAAGCAGGTATCCTCCTACTGCCGATACCAGGACTAAAACAGGCAAAAGCAGTAAGGATAGGTGCGTGACGTCCGACATCTGTACCATACCCTGCTGCTCCGATACGACGCCGCGCAGCCATAGGCCTTGCAGGCCCTCAAGCGTCAGCTTCCGGTCAAAAATATAATATAACGTACGGTTTACCGTTACACGCTGGATTTTCGAATCTGCAAACCCAAGCCCTGCGACCTGCCTTGCAACTGGGTTTTCCCCGTAGAGCAGCGTGGCTTGTGTATCGTACAGCGCCGTATAGACCTCGTTGACCTCGTCTAAGAAATCATCGTCAATTTCCAAATAACCTCCGCCAAACGCAAGGAAAAAATCGGTTTCGGTATGCAGATCCACATGATCGATGTTATTATAAAACTCGATTTCATCCACATTGCTCTCAACGGTTTCAATCAAATTGTCACGGATGATTTTCTGTATTACCTGCCGGTTCACCGAAAGCACGATAAAATATGTGACAAACACGACGGCCAGCAACGCCACGGTAAACCACAACGTAATCCTAAAACGTATGGACCAGCTTCTCATACTTTTTTTGCCTCCCGCAGCACATACCCTTTCCCTCGTATTGTATGGATTAGCTTCTGCCCTTGCCCTCCATCGATCTTTTTGCGCAGATAGCTGATATAGACGTCTACCACATTCGTGCCGCCCTCATAATCAAAGTTCCAGATGTGATCCTCGATTTTCTCCCTTGACAGTACAATCCCTTCATTGTGCATCAAATATTCCAGCAACGCATACTCCTTGGCGGATAAGGCAATCTCCTTCCCACCCCGCGTAACCGTATGCGCTGCACAATCCATCGAAAGATCCGCCACAGATAAGAGGTTGCTCGTAATCCCAAACGACGTCCGCGTCATTGCCCTAAGCCGCGCGGACAACTCTTCTAAGGAGAACGGTTTGACCAAATAGTCATTCGCCCCGCTGTCTAGGCCTTTCACACGGTCTGTTACAGAATCCCGCGCCGTCAAAAACAATACCGGGGTTGCCTTTCCAACGTCCCGCAGGCTGCGCAGCACCTGATACCCGTCTGCCTTGGGCATCATAATATCCAGGATCACGGCGTCATAATCCGTATAAGATAAGATATCTATAGCCTCTTGCCCATCAAAGCAGCGATCCACGCTGTACCCATCGGAACTTAATTTCTGTGCAATAATCTCGTTCAAATCCTGTTCATCTTCTGCAAGTAAAACCCGCATATGTACCACCTCCGTCTTTGGAACCAATAGTTTGCCCGCCATCTGAAACCATACTTTTTCGTTATCTGTTATTATATGCCTTTCTAGAAAGATTGCAAGTTCCTTACTGCCGCAGTGCGAGCCCCGCGGCTAAAAAGAGCCAAATACCCAGGGTAATCCGGTAGGGTATTTGGCTCTCTTTTCATTACACGCCAGAATACGCGGCAAATCCTGCGTCAATAGGAATTGATACGCCGGTAACCGCACTTGAGAACCTCTCGTCGCATAAGAAGAATACCGCTCCAAGGAGTTCCTCGCTTTCCACAAACCGTTCCATCGGCGTCCCGGACAGGATCTTATGGGAACGCGGCGTCGGCGTGCCGTCCGGTTGGAACAAGAGCGCACGGTTTTGGTTGGACAATAAAAAGCCCGGCGCAATCGCGTTGCATCGGATCCCGGTTTTTGCAAAATGCGTCGCAAGCCATTGCGTAAAATTCGAAACTGCCGCCTTAGCAGCAGAATAAGCCGGGATCTTAGTCAGCGGGATATAGGCGTTCATGGAAGAAACGTTCAGGATACATCCCGCTTGCTTCTTTGCCATATCCTTGGCAAAGACCTGGGTCGGCAAAAGCGTCCCCTGGAAATTCAGCTTGAATACAAAATCTACGCCGTTGGGATCCAAATCAAAGAACGTCTTCTGCCCTTCCTTGGCCTCATGGTGGTATTCGTTATCCGTTGTCGCACGCGGATGGTTCCCTCCAGCGCCGTTTATCAAGATATCGCAGGCGCCCAAATCCGAACGGATCTGCTCGCAGACTGCCTCTAGTTCGTCTAATACCAGCACATTCGCTTGGTATCCTTCACATTGGAAGCCTTCTGCCTTTAATCCATCCGCCAACTTCTTCACTTCATCCCCATTCAAATCCAACGCAGCGACTTTAGCCCCGGCCTGCGCAAACGCCCTGGCCATCGTACCACACAAAATCCCGCCTGCCCCAGTGATCACAACTACTTTTCCTGTAAAATCAAATGTTAACGGTAATTCCATTGTCTTTCATCCCTCTTTGCTTTCTTAAAATTTGCATTCCTGCCCGAAACACGCACATAACATGCCCTCTTCGTCAAAACCCAAAGTAATTCTTTGTATTCCGGTAAGATAAATCGGCAACCAGACGTTCCAGGCTCTCTTGCTCCATTGGATACTGCCCGCTTTCCACCCACTCCCCGATCAATTCGCACAGCACCCTGCGGAAATACTCATGACGCGTATAGCTTAAGAAAGAACGGGAATCGGTCAGCATCCCTACGAAACATCCCAGCACGCCGTTTGCGGCCAGCTCCGTCAACTGGCTGCGCATCCCAAAACGGCTGTCGTTAAACCACCATGCGCTTCCCTGTTGGATCTTCCCAGGAATGCCGCCGCCCTGGAAGCAAGCCATAACCGTAACAAGCGCCGTATTGTCGGTAGGATCCAAAGAGTACAATATCGTCTTTGGAAGCCCGTCTTTTTGTGCAAATGCGTTGAGGAGCGGAGCAACGTTTTCCACACCGGATCTGCGGTTGATGGCATCGTATCCACTATCCGCCCCCAGCCGCGCAAACTGCACTTGATTGGTGTTCCTCAGACACCCAAAATGAACCTGCATTACCCAATTTTCCCTAGCATACTTCCTGGCACATGCAACCGTCACAAATGTCTTATATGCATCCGCCAAGCCTTTCCCTGGGCGCTTCCCTCCCATTGCAACCGAAAACGCCTGGTTTGCCGCGCCTAAATCCGGTTCTTCATACATACAGTAATCAAGCCCATGATCTGCGCACAAGCAGCCATGGGACGCAAAATAATCAATCCTTTGGTACAATGCATCCACCACGTCTTCCGCCGTACGTATCGGAATCCCTGCCACATCAGACAATGCCCGGATATACGCGTCAAACCCTGGTTTCTCAATATTGACCGCCCGATCCGGACGGAACGCCGGGAGCACCTTACATTCCATAGACGGATCGTCCGCCATCCTGGAATGCTCCCAAAGGCCATCCAGCGGATCATCCGTTGTACAGATGGCCTCCACATGGAATTTCTTGATCAAAGACCTTGCCGAACACCCCTTTAGGATCTCATTGCATCGGTCGTAAACCTCATCCGCATTCTTAGCCGACAACGGTTCCATAATCCCAAACCCTCTCTGTAATTCCAGATGGCTCCAATGATAGATCGGGTTCCCAATTAATTTGGGCATGATACTGGCAAACGCACGGAATTTTTCACGATCCGGCGCATCCCCGGTTATCTTATCCTCTGTCACGCCGCCTGCCCGCATGACCCTCCATTTATAATGGTCGCCTCCTAGCCAGATCTGGGAAATGTTATCAAACCTCCGATCCTCTGCGATCTCCTGCGGATTAATATGGCAGTGGTAGTCAATCACAGGCATCGCTTTTGCCACCCCATGGTACAACCTCTTTGCCGTTTTGGTTGACAGCAAAAAATCTTCATCCATAAACGCCTTCATCAAATCCCCCCTTCCGCCTTACTTCCCTGCCGCTTTCTGCTCTAGCATATCCCAGCAGCCCCACAGATACATAATGCCAAGCGCCCTGTCATACAGCCCGTACCCCGGGCGGCATTTTTCGCCCCATATATGCCTTCCATGATCTGGCCGCATATACCCGTCGTAGCCGCATTCATGGTATGCGCGCATAATATCTAAAATCCCGACGTCGCCGTCGCAATCCCGGTGGGATGCTTCCGTAAAATCCCCATTCGGATAATGCTTCACATTCCGCACATGCGCAAACGCAATCCTGTCACAGTAAGACCGGATGATATCCGCCACATCGTTTTTAGGATCCGCGCCTAACGATCCAGAGCACAAGCACAGGCAGTTATATGGATCATCCACCATGGACAGCAGCCGCCCAACGGATTCCTTATCCACCAAAAGCCGGGGAATCCCAAAGATATCCCATGGCGGATCGTCTGGATGGATTGCCATTTTAATCCCTGTCTCGTGGCAGGCTGGAAGAACCGCTTCTAGGAAATATTTTAGATTCTCCCACAGCTTTTCTTTTGTGACCGGACGGTACAGCGCAAACAGCTCGTCCAGCTTCGCCATTCGTTCCGGCTCCCATCCAGGGAACGTCATCCCATGAAGGTTTTTCAGGATGTACTCCGCCATTTCCTTATAATCCTCTTGGATCTTCGCTTTCTCATAAAACAGCGCCGTAGATCCATCCTCCATTGGATGGAACAGATCCGTCCTGGTCCAGTCAAAAATCGGCATAAAATTATACGTTACAACCTTCACCCCGAACTTCGCTAAGTTGCGTAACGTCTGTTTATAATTCTCAATATACCGATCCCGCGTTGGCAGCCCAACTTTAATATCATCATGTACGTTCACGCTCTCCACCACGTCCATATGGAAGCCATACGGTTCAATCTGGCGGCGTACCTTTTCAATCTCTTCCAAACTCCATACTTCCCCCGGCGCCTTATCATGAAGCGCCCAGACAAGCCCCGATACCCCAGGGATCTGTTTGATCTGCTCCTGGGTAATGCTGTCGTTCCCTTCCCCGTACCAGCGAAATGTCATCTGCATAAAAATCCCTCCTTATAACGTAAAGGATTTGTAAAAACATCCTGTTCTATACAGAAAAGGGGAAAAATTTTGATTCATTCCCTACATTTTGTGGTATAATGTCTATACCATAATCCAAGGAGGTTATCTTGTGGATCATTACACTACGATAAATGAAGTATTGGTAAACCTGTTTAACGACATTATGCATATTGAAGAAAAAGCAATTATAACGGCGGACTTTAAGGATATATCCAACAATGACATGCATATCATAGAAGCAATCGGAGAAGAAGCTTCTAAGAGCATGTCTACGGTAGCAAAAGCGCTGTCTGTCACAGTAGGGACATTGACTATCGCGATCAACAGCCTGGTAAAAAAGGGCTACGTAAACCGTGTACGGAGCGAGGAAGACCGGAGGGTCGTCTTAATTTCCCTGTCGCGCAAGGGCAAGCGGGCATACCGCCACCACGAGCAATTCCATGCCAAAATGGTGGAAGCTACCTTAGCAGGGCTAGACGAATCGCAGACCGACGTCTTAATCCATGCGTTACAGAACTTAAAAGACTTCTTCTATCGCTATAAAGATGAGGGCTGACCGCCCTCCTTCGCCGCAGGCAGCCTTTCCGTTCGGCGTACCGCATCGCATGGCAGCTTGCCTGGACCGCTGCCCACAACCACAAAAGCAAAAATTTTCTATAAGAAGCATCTAGCATTTTTCCTCTTTTTCTGTTAGAATAGAACTAATTATGCAGCATACGCCCGTATGCGATGGAAAAGGAGTGTTATTTATGTCAGAAACTATGGAAGATTACAAAGATGAACTGGAAGCATCCTTCCGTGAGATCAAAGAAGGAGATATCCTGACCGGAACCGTAATCGGCGTCAATGAAGAGGAAGCGGTCCTGGACTTAAAATATTACACCCAGGGCATTATTAAAGCGGCAGATTTCAGCAACGATCCAAATTTCCAGATTCTTGAAGACGTGCATTTAGGAGATGTGGTAAAAGCCAGCGTCCTTAAGAAAGACGATGGGGAAGGGAATATCCTCCTCTCCAAGAAAGAAGCGAACGATATCCTGGTATGGGAGCTTCTCAATACTTATTTAGAAGAAGCCTCTGAGCATACCGTTAAGATCGCTGGGATCGTGCCAAGCGGCGTTGTCGCTTACTTAGAAGGGATCCGTGGGTTTATCCCAGCTTCCCAGTTAGACCTCTCTTATGTGGAAGCTACAGAAGAATGGCTCGGCAGGGAAGTTGCCGTGCGCGTCATCACCGTAGATGAATCCAAGAAGAAGCTGGTGCTCTCTTCTAAGGTAATTTTAAAAGAACGCCAGCAGGAAGAATACAACCGCCGGATCGCCATGATGGTCCCGGGGACGGTACTAGAAGGCACCGTAGAATCCTTAATGCCGTACGGCGCATTTGTGGATTTGGGCGATGGGATCAGCGGCCTTGTCCATATTTCACAGATTTCCCACAGGCGTATCGCTAAGCCTTCCGAAGTCTTAAGCCAAGGGCAGAAGGTCAAGGTTAAGATATTGAATACGAACGACAACAAGGTAAGCCTCAGCATGAAGGCATTGGAAGAAGAAATGGTAGACGTAGACAAGCCAAGGGAAGTACAGGAATACATTTCCCATGAAAATGCATCTACTAATCTGGGGGACTTACTTTCCAAGCTTAAGTTATAGTTATAAGAATGTAACCAGGAAGGTATCTGGGCTGTTTTCCCACAGCATACCAGATCCAGACGATGGAAGGAGCCATAACAGTATGAAAGTAAATGCGGTACAAGGCGCAGGCGGCCCGGCTTCCCAGAACAATACCCAGGCAGTAGGTTCTGAGCAGGACTTTTCTTCTTATCTGCCGGCAACTGCGTCCTTGGATCAGATTTTTGAGGAAGCCTCCCGGACGTATAACGTGCCGAAGGACTTAATCAAAGCCATTGCAAAAGCTGAATCCGACTTTAACCCTAATGCGACTTCCAGGGCAGGCGCCCAGGGAATTATGCAGCTTATGCCAGCCACGGCCAGGGAATTAGGCGTATCAGACGCTTACGATCCTTACCAGAACATTATGGGCGGGACGAAATACATCAGCCAGATGCTGGCAAAATACGACGGGAACATCAGCCTTGCCCTTGCAGCTTATAATGCCGGCAGCAATAACGTTGCAAAATACGGGGGGATACCCCCTTTCAAAGAAACACAGAATTACGTTGTAAAGGTCACTGGCTATATGAACGCGGGCGTTAACGCCCCCAACGATTCTTACGCTGTGAACGGTACGGCGTCAGGCGCTACGGAAGCAGTTGCAGGGAATACCGGCACAGTTGCAGCAGCCTCTGTGGAAGAAGCAGAGGACAATTATTTCCAGGAGATTTTAGAACAGTTATTCTCTTACGAAGAATACCTTCATTTTATTGATTTATATACCAAGATCCAGGAAGCCGAGCAGGAACGGGCAGAGAAAGAGAAGCAGCAAGGAGAGCAGCGTTCTGATTCCTACTTCGCATACCAGGAACTGCGTTACAGCCCTGCGTCCATCAACTTATTAGGAAGCTCGCAGGTATAAACGGCAGCAGGAACAGGAGCATGAAATGGAAACCATTAAGATCAAATACTTTTCCCAAGACCTTGAAAAGCTTGCTTACATAGATGGGAAATCAGATTGGATTGATTTGCGCGCAAGCGAGACTGTCACATTAAAGGCAGGCGACTTTAAGCTGATCCCTTTGGGCGTGGCAATGGAACTCCCCAAGGGCTATGAGGCGCATGTCGTCCCAAGAAGCTCCACATTTAAGAATTACGGGATCCTGCAGGTAAATAGCTGCGGGGTGATCGACGGCAGTTACTGCGGCGACGGGGATATGTGGAAAATGCCCGTATACGCCACCAGGGATACTGTTATTTCTAAGAACGACCGGATCTGCCAGTTCCGCATTATGGAGAACCAGCCGCAGATCCAATTCCAGGAAACGCCTTCCTTAGAGGGGAAGGATCGCGGTGGGTTTGGGACAACTGGCGTACGCTAATTTTGCTAGTCCGTCAATCTGCCTAAAAATCCCCTCATATTTCGGTAAAATGACGAAACGCCGCACAGGCGCGCCCCTTCCTTGTAAGTTTTGACAAGAAAGGGGCTAATTTTTTGTACAGTTGGCGGGTGGCGTTTTAAGAGAAAATCTGCTAGGATAGTTTTAGAAAAAATTTTGTGTGGCAAACTATTCATTTAGGAGGTAACAAAGAAATGGCAAGCTTATCATTAAAGAACATTTGCAAAGTATATCCCAACGGTTTTGAAGCCGTTAAGAATTTTAACCTGGAAATCGCAGACAAGGAATTTATCATTTTCGTAGGACCGTCCGGGTGCGGGAAATCCACAACGCTCCGTATGGTAGCAGGCTTAGAGGAAATTTCCTCCGGCGAGCTTTCCATCGACGGCAGGGTGGTAAACGATGTCGAGCCAAAAGACAGGGATATTGCAATGGTATTCCAGAACTACGCGCTGTATCCGCATATGACCGTATTTGACAATATGGCGTTCGGCCTGAAGCTGCGCAAGGTGCCAAAGGATGAGATTAAGAAAAAGGTAGAAGAAGCTGCAAGGATCCTTGATTTGGATAAATTGTTAGATCGTAAACCGAAGGCTTTATCCGGTGGACAGAGGCAGCGTGTGGCAATGGGGCGCGCTATTGTCCGCGAGCCGAAGGTATTCTTAATGGACGAACCGCTTTCTAACCTGGATGCGAAGCTCCGCGTACAGATGCGTGCGGAAATCGCATCCCTGCACCAGAGGCTTGGCGCAACGATTATCTATGTAACGCATGACCAGACAGAGGCTATGACGTTAGGGACCAGGATTGTCGTATTGAAGGACGGCCTTACCATGCAGATTGACTCCCCGCAGAAGTTATACAACGAACCAGATAACTTATTCGTTGCAGGGTTTATCGGCTCCCCGCAGATGAACTTCCTGGATGCAAAATGCATAGTAGAAGGCAATAAGGTTTCCCTGAAATTTGCCGACAATACCATCGTATTGCCAGATTCCAAGGCTAAGAAGCTGATCAACGGCAAATACAATGGCAAGACTGTCGTACTTGGCATACGTCCGGAAGACATCGACGACGCTCCGGCAGCGCTTGAGGCACACAAGGACAGCACATTTGCCAGCAAGGTAACCGGATACGAATTGCTGGGTTCCGAAGTACTCCTGTACTACACCGTAAACGGGACTACTATGACAGCTAAGGTAAATTCCAGCACGCCTGCCCGCATCGGGGATGCAATCCGCCTTGCTATGGACGTAGACAAAATCCATGTCTTTGACAAGGAAACAGAATTGACAATTACCCATTAATCCGGTAATATATAATTCAAGCAAGACACGTTTGTATCACGCCATACGGCTTAATCGCACAAATTCGCGGAAGCGACGCAGAAATGTGTTGCTTCCGTTTTTACTTTACAGCACAACAATAAGCGAGGGACAACTATGTTATCAAACCACAAATTGCAAGTTACTTTAGGGGAAATCAAAGATATTTCCCGGATTGACTTATCCTTGTACAACGACAAGGGCAAGCTTTTAGCCTCCACTTATGATATGCAGGAAGATATGGAAGATTCCATCCGTATGTTTGCAGACTCTATGGCAGAAAGCCAAATGCTGTCTGGATGCCACTTTTTTAAAATCATGATTGAAAACGAACTGGAATATATCCTGCTGGTACAGAGCAGCAGCGAGGAAGCGTATATGATCGGGCGGCTTACCGTCTGCCAAATCCGGAATATCGTAAGCGCATACCGTGAACAATTTGACCGGAACAGCTTTATGCAGAATGTAGTCCTCGGCAATATGCTGGTCGTAGATATGTACAACAAAGCCAAAAAGCTTCATATCGAGACATCCCCGCGGGTCGTATTCGTCATTGAAGTATCCGGTGAGAAAGACGGCATTGTTATTGAAAC
Source organism: uncultured Eubacterium sp. (assembly GCA_948470065.1). Lineage (GTDB taxonomy): Bacteria > Bacillota > Clostridia > Lachnospirales > Lachnospiraceae > Petralouisia. The sequence goes on from CAOKNO010000035.1 coordinate 22,188, forward strand.
GGTACGCAACCTCTTTGCCTCATCCACGAAAGACTTTGTGACAGAGGTAGATGAAAAATCTGTCGTCTTAGTCAAAGACGTCCGCGATATCCTGACCGAAGCAGAGCTCGACGGCCTTGCCAAAACAATTGTAGACAACCTTCAAATGGAAGCCATGGTGAAAATACGCGTAGGCTACGGCAGCCGTGTGGAACTGCTACAGGATATCACCCGTTCCTACCAGGAAGCCAAGATGGCTCTGGAAGTGGGAAGTATCTTCTATATGGAAAACAACACCATCTCTTACAGCAATCTTGGGATCGGGCGCCTGATTTACCAGCTTCCCCTTGGCCTTTGCGAAATGTTCCTTAAGGAAGTCTTCGGCGACGAGATCCCAGACATCTTCGATGAGGAAACCACCATAACAATCCATAAGTTTTTCGAAAACAACCTGAATATCTCAGAAACCGCACGCCAGCTCTACATCCACCGCAACACGCTTGTCTACCGCCTAGAACGGATTGAGAAAATACTCGGCCTTGACATACGGACGTTCGAGGATGCAATGCTGTTTAAAATCGCCCTAATGGTAATGTCCCATATGGATTACCAGAAAAAACCAATCGAAGAGCCTGCCGAATAAAAGCCCAGCAGCCTCCTGAAAACACCTCACAACCACCTCAAAAGAAAGGAGGAAGCCACCCCACGCTCCAACTAAGGATTACCAAAATGGGATCTGTGGCGGCAATATTCATGAAAATATCCACCAAAGGACGCTACGCCCTGCGTTTTATGCTGGATTTAGCATTAGAAGAAAACCAAGTCGTACGCCTAAAAGACGTAGCCCAACGGCAGGAAATCTCCACCAAATACCTTGAACAGATTATATCCGTCCTCCAAAAATGCGGCTACATCAAAAGCATCCGCGGCCCCGGCGGCGGCTACACGCTCGCCCGCCCCCCCAAAGAATACACCATCGGCATGATCCTACGCCAGACAGAAGGAAGCCTAGCCCCCGTCGCCTGCCTAGACACCAAAGAAAACACCTGCCCCCGCAACCCCAGATGCGCGACACTCCGCCTCTGGCAAATGCTCTACGAAGCCATCAACGACGTAGTAGACCAAGTAACCCTAGCAGACATGGCAGAATGGCAAAAAGAACTCGAACCCCCCCTAGATTACACCATATAACACCCTCTCAAGACAAAAAAACGCCTTTTTACCCCCACCCCCTCAACTCATCTAAAAAGAAAGACGATATTCATACAAAGACCAGCCATGCAAAAAAATGGAAATATCCATTTTGACATGGGCGGGACGCCCATAAAGCCACAGACAGGAGCTGCCCCGCAGCGGATAGCCTGCCGCCGCAGGCGGGTCTGTGGCGTGCATGCCGCCCCCTTCCCAACACCCCACCGATTCCGCAAAGCTACAGCGCAGCGCATAGCAAGCCCTTATAAGATGCTACAGCCGTACCACAAGCAAGCCTCCCCCGCATAGCTGGCCTTACACACAAACACCCACTCAATCTAGGCGATTGCAAAACGCCCTTTCTAGAAACAGCGGATGTACAATCTGTACAAAAAAGGGCGACTTGCGACGGCATCTGGAGCCCGCTTTTGTATGGATTGGACAGACGCGTCTGTCCTAGAGAAGGTTTCGCAATTACCTACCACTCAATCATAAGAAAGGAGACCCCAAATGAAAATAAACAACACAACCTACCAAGACCCCGCAACCCAAAACACCCACGCCAAGGATCGCACCGATCCCAACTCCACCGCAAAAAACAAACAAGAGAAACCAACCACCACAATCCAGGCTTCCGAACTGAACCTATTCCAGGATCCCCTCACAGACAAGAAACAAAAAGCCCAGAAAGACGCCATGGATCTCATCAAACAGCAGTTTGAATCCGACAGCACCGTCGACGACACCATGGATGAATTCCGCAGCCAGATTGACGAAGGCAAAGAACAAGCGCTCGCCGCTTCCAACGAATTAAAATACATACGGGAACAAAAAGCCCAGCTAGCCGAAGAATACAAGGACCACGACTGCGAAGAATACAAAGCCTACAAAAAAGACTTAGACAACTTAGAATCCCACTGGGCCAAAGAACTCAACGACAGCAAACAATTAATCTCAGACTCCACCAGCATGATCCGCGCAATCAAACAAGAGACCTTAAAACACCACGGCATGATTGACGCCAACAACGCCGCCCAAGATCTCTTAGATGCTTCCAGCAAGGAAATTGCCGGAATGCTGCTCAACGAAGCCAAAGAAAACGTAGATAAGGATTTAGAAGAAACCATAGAAAAAGCCGAAGAAGCCAACGAACAGAAAGCCGAACAGGAAGAACACCTGAAAGAAGCCCAGGCAGAACAAGAAAAACGCGCAAAAGAATTAGAGGAAGAACAAGAAAAACGCCGCAGGACCAGAGAAGCACGAGCCGCTTCCAATTACGTTTCTTCCATTGATACCACCAAAATTGCAGAACAGCAGCGCAAATTCTTAGATAGCCTTCAAGTAATCTTAGACGATCAAAAAATCATGCCCGAAGAAATCAAAGGAATTGTTGTCGACTTAGACCTTTAATCTGCACAACACCAACCAAAACAAGGATGTGTTGGGTATCCCCCCAATATCCAACACATCCCCTCACATTTTCATCCCCCTTCATCCCATCCATCTCTCCCTCATTTTCATCCCCCTCCACCCCTCATTTCACGGCACAGAAATCTGCAGCAACACCGTCGCGATCTTAAAGTAAATCAAAATCGAACAGATATCCACAATCGTAGAAATCAAAGGCGCCGCCATCAACGCCGGATCCAGCCCGATATGCTCTGCCAGAAGCGGCATGGTGCACCCAATAAATTTCGACAACACGACAATCACAACCAACGCAAGGCCAATTACAATCGCAATCTGAAGATCCCCATACTGGAAATAAATCCGCATCCCATTTACAACCGCCAATACGACACTGACCAAAAGCGCGATCCGAAACTCCTTAAAAACCACCTTAAACGTATCCCGGAACTTAATCTCATCCAATGCAAGCCCGCGGATCATCAACGTAGAGCTCTGGGAACCACAGTTGCCCCCTGTCCCGGTCAGCATCGGGATAAACGATACCAAAAGAGGATACAGCTTAAACGTCTCCTGGTAATGGGTAATAATCGACCCGCTCACCGTAGCCGAAAGCATCAGCACCAGCAGCCAGGAAATACGGCTTTTGGCATGGGAAAAAGCAGAAGTATTAAAATAACTGTCCTCCGTAGGCAGCATCGCCGCCATCTTTGTAATATCCTCCGTATTCTCTTCCTGCATAACGTCCATAGCATCGTCAAACGTAATAATGCCCACCAGGCGCTCCTCCCGATCCACAACTGGAATCGCCAGGAAATCATACTTATTCAGGATTTTAGCCACTTCCTCCTTATCCTCATGGGTATCCACATAAATAACGTTTGTCTCCATGACGTCCTCGATCTGCATGGAATCCTCCGCCATCAGCAGATCCTTGACGGATACCATCCCAATCAGCTTACGGTTTTCCGTCACATAGCACGTATAAATCGTTTCCTTATCCACAGCCGTCTTGCGGATGCGGCTGATTGCCTCGCCAACCGTCATCTCCTTTTTAATGTTGACATACTCGATCGTCATCAGGCTTCCCGCGCTGTCCTTCGGGTAATTCAGGATCTGGTTAATCATTTTGCGCGTCTCTTCATCTGTATTGCGCAAGATCCTGGCCACCACATTGGCAGGCATCTCTTCTATCATATCCACCGTATCATCTAAGAATATATCATCCATCACCGCCCGCAGCTCGCGGTCCGTCAATGTATTAATTAAATTCTTCTGCATATCACGGCTCATATAAGAAAAACATTCTGCGGCTTCTTCTTTTGGCAAAAGCCGGTAAAGCAGAGGGATTTCCTTATTGTCTATTTCATCAAACAGGAGCGCTACATCGGCTGCGTTCAGGTTGCCAAGCATCTGACGGAGCATCGAATATTTCCGCCCAGCCAGAAGCTGTTCTGCCAATCCCTGTATTTCTTCCATCTCCATCTCCACAAAATCCAGCTCGTCCATATTGATGTTATCTATATGTCCCATACAATCCCTCCTTCCGCTCGAAAACAACCGTACGCTTGCTACCCTTTCACTACCCGGATACTGCTATTCGACGCATCGCTAAGCCCCTCAATGGGAAGCCCCTGCCTTTTACACTCGTCCAACACCTGAAGCAAGCCCCCCGTCATAATTTCCCCAGGCGCGACAAGCGGGATCCCAGGCGGATACAAGTAAATATATTCTTGGCTGATATGGCCGATCGATGCTTTCAGCGGCATGACTTCCGAAGGCAGCTCCAATGCGTGGGCAATCGGCAATCCTGGCTTAGGCTCCTGGTAAAGATATGTCCCGCCGTCTTCCCCCGTTCCTTTCCCCTTATCCATCCCATAGCATTTCTTATCAATATCCTCCAAAGCCATGCGAAGCCTTTTAAAACCTTCCGGCGTATCCATCAGGCTTGTCAGAGCCGTCACATAATGCCCGGAAGTCATTTCCATCTGGAGATGGTACGTATTCAGCAACGTATCGTATAACTGCTTCCCGGTAAGCCCCGTATCCCCTACAGAAACTAATATCTTGGAAAAATCATGGCCGTAGCAAATTTCCATAGGGTATGAAGACGCATCAAATACCTGTAAATGACGCAGGCGTTTTGTCTTTTTATAGAACTGCGCCAACTGCTCCGTAAACCCGGCCATCCGCGCCTCCCCCTCCACCTTCATAAACTGCAGGCATTTTTCAATCGAAGCCATCAAGACATACGAAGGGGAACTGGTCTGGTAAATGCCAAGGAAACGTTTCAACGCCTCCACATCTACCCGGCTGGAATTGACATGCAATAACGCAGCCTGCGTCAGGCAAGGCAATGTCTTGTGCAGGCTCTGGATCACAATATCCGCACCACACTCGAGCGCAGAAGCCGGAAATTTCTTAGAAAAAGCAAAATGCGGGCCATGCGCCTCGTCCACAATCAAAGGGACGTCAAACGCATGGGCAACCTCCGCAATTGCCTTGATATCCGACACTATGCCGTCATACGTAGGCGAAGTAATGAACACCCCATTGATTTGAGGGAGATCATCCAATGCCTGGGCGACATGAACAGGCTGGATTGAACCAGAAATGCCGAAATCAGTTACTGCCGGAAGCAGGTAGACCGTTTCAAGCTCCCTTAAATAAGCAGCATGATAAGCAGCCTTATGGCTGTTGCGGGACATCAGCAGGGTTCCACGCCGTGGCAGAGCCGCGCTGATAGCGCTTAAAATCCCACTGGTGCTCCCATTTACCAGATAAAAGCTTTCCTGCGCCCCATACAGTACAGACGCCCGCTTCTGGGCTTCCGCCAAAATCCCCTTCGCATGATGAAGATTATCAAAACCATCAATTTCTGTAATGTCTATCATGTATGGATTTGGAAATTCAAACCTCGTCCGCTTGTGGCCAGGCATATGGAACGGGTAATAGTCACTGGTTACATACTCCCAAAGCTTCTGATCCAGGAAAGGGGAACCAGATTTTTGCAGGGTATAGTATAACTTATCGGAAGAATGCTTTTCACTTCCGTTAAAAGACGCGCTCTTTGCGCCGCGTTCCTTGGTAGGACGCTGTACTTGCTTCCTATAGTATGCGTTATCAGACATAAAACACTCCTTTGGGTATGATTGCCCTAGCAGTTAAATATCACAGTTTTTACTTATGGTAATCTACGTCTAGTATACTTGAAAACGAGCGGAATATCTATAGCGTCCCCCAAAAAATAATAAATAATGTTACGGTTTGCCTACTGTCGCCGCCAGAACAAGCTATGTTCCAAGTGCTATGCTTTACTTTTTCCTTCAAAGCGGGATCATGAAAATGGGAGGAAATGTTCACATGGAAACCAAATAACCTACTGGGCGCTTTTCCAGTATAAAAGAAAAGAAGAACCCCCGGACTGTACGGCAATACGGTTCGGGGGTTCGTTTCTTTGTCCACATGGAC
>CAOKNO010000036.1 GCA_948470065.1 uncultured Eubacterium sp.
TTTTGTACAGATTGTACATCCGCTGTTTCTAGAAAGGGAGTTTTGCAATCGCCTCGTATTATTTAAGCGGAAAGGAGAGAATAAGATGGACCAAATAGAGATTGGAAAATTTATTGCCAAGTGCCGTAAAAAGTAAAAGAAGTATTTACAGTTGGTTCAATCATAGCGGTGGCGTCAATCGTTTTCTTGTGGGCCATAGCCGCTATTTTTATCCGCATCGGCAAAAATAGGAAATGGATGGCGTTAGGGATTGTTTTTCTATTAAATATTCCATTTATGTTTATCATCAATGTGATCTTATCGAAAATGTTAGCAGAGCCTGTTTTTGAATCATGGGACATGTTTTCTGTCTTTCTATGGATTGCATTGGCATTTGTTTCCTTTCTTTGTGGGTATGCCAGGAAAAAGGGATTGATAAAGGAATAAAATGTGGTAAGATACCTCTTAAGTAGATAATGGGAAAGAACCAAAAGCTACTTGGGGGGTATTTTGTATCTATGGTATCGCATACCGTGTTTATGATTCGATTGCGGCGAAGGAGAGATGGTTATGGGTGAAAAATATGAAGCCGATCGGCAAAGATATAAAATTAGGCTTTGGAAGACTGCAGAGAAGGATGGCTTGGGAGTTGGAAGGGAGAAAATGTGGAAATAAGAGTAGTAACAAATCAGGATAAAGAATTTGTAATGGGCATTGATAAGCATGTTGACGATATCGGTTATCTTAACCGGGTATATACAAGGTCTGGTTATGTTATATGGGAAAATTCCAGGCGCATTGGGATAATATCACATTGTATTTTATGGGGGAACCTTCCATTTTTGAATTTCATTTGTATAAAAGAAGAATACCAAAGAAGAGGATTTGCGGCTCAGGCAATTATAAGTTGGGAAAATGAAATGAAAAAGCAAGGCTATCAGATGACGTTGGTTTCAACGCAAGCGGATGAGGGGGCGCAGCATTTGTATCGGAAATTAGGGTATATAGACTGCGGCGGGTTAGTATTGAACCATACGCCATTTGACCAGCCGATGGAATTGTTTTTTAGAAAAGTGTTATAAAAACTCCGGTATGATTATAGAAACGATTGCTTATACAGGAGGAAAGCAGGTTTTTTGTAGATTCAGGATGGAACAAGCTTTATGCATATCTTATTGCAAAGCCAAAAGCAATTTACATTCGTTTTCTATTAGGGTATAATTGTAAAAAGCATTGCAGATGGAAGCCTCAAGCTGAGAAGGAGGTTATAGTTATGGAAAAGTTGATGTATATGATGTTGATTGAAAAGACAAAAACTTACAATAAGATAACGAAACAGGTAATTACAGAGCATGTTGAGAATATAAGGAAAGGATTAGGGAAAAATGGATTTCAATCAGACAGAAGATGGCAAGACGGATTTTGGACAGAGCGGATTTGCCAAAGGACATCCACAGGAAGAGTTGGAACGCCAATATTATTTTATTGAAACATGCCGCCAGTATGTGGAGGCGGAGCGCAAGCGCTTGGGGCGCCCATTGACGGCTAAGGTCGTGACATTCGGCTGCCAGATGAATGCCCGGGATTCCGAGAAGCTGTCCGGGATCCTGGCGGCGATCGGCTATGAGAAGGCGGACAGCGAGGAAGCGGATTTTGTAATCTACAATACCTGTACCGTACGGGAGAATGCCAATAACAAGGTCTGGGGAAGGCTGGGCTACCTGAATACTTACAAGAAACATCATCCCCATATGAAAATCGCGCTTTGCGGCTGTATGATGCAGGAGCCAGAGGTTATTGCAAAGCTGAAAAAGAGTTACCGTTTCGTGGATCTGGTCTTTGGGACGCATAATATCTACAAATTTGCAGAGCTGCTCTGCCGTTCCTTTGAAGAGAAAGGGATGGCCATCGATATTTGGGAAGATACGGATAAGATTGTAGAAGATCTTCCAGTGGAGCGGAAGTATCCGTTTAAGTCTGGCGTTAACATTATGTTTGGCTGCAATAATTTTTGCAGCTACTGTATTGTGCCATATGTGCGCGGGCGGGAGCGGAGCCGTAAGCCGGAGGATATCATAAAAGAAATTAAGAAGCTGGCGTCAGATGGCGTTGTGGAAGTTATGCTGCTAGGGCAGAATGTCAACTCTTATGGGAAGAACCTAGAGAACCCGATTACATTTGCAGAACTGCTGCAGGAGGTTGAGCAGATCGAGGGGATTGCCCGTATCCGCTTTATGACCTCGCATCCGAAGGATTTGTCGGACGATCTGATTGCCGTTATGGCGGCTTCCAAAAAGATCTGCAGCCATCTTCATTTGCCATTGCAGTCTGGCAGCAGCCGGATTTTAAAAGAGATGAACCGCCGCTATGGGAAAGAGCAGTATTTAAACCTGGTGCAGAAAATCCGGACAGCGATACCAGAGATTGCGTTGACGACAGATATTATCGTAGGGTATCCAGGGGAGACGGAAGAAGATTTCCAGGAAACCTTAGATGTGGTGAAGCAGGTAGGTTACGACAGCGCGTTTACCTTCCTCTACTCCAAGCGCACTGGGACCCCGGCAGCGGCAAAGGAGGATCAGGTTCCGGAAGGGATTGCCAAAGAACGTTTCAACCGTCTGTTAGAAGAAGTCCAAAGGCAGGCCGCAAAACGTGCCAATGCATGGACTGGGAGGGTTGTCCCTGTTTTAATCGAAGAAGTGAACGAGCAGGACGGCTCCTTAGTGACCGGGCGGATGGAGAATAATTTCACCGTACATCTTCCAGGGGGCGAGGATATGGTTGGGAAGATTGTGGACGTGGCGTTGAAGGAATGCAAAGGGTTTTATTTCTACGGAGAAGCGGTAAGCACATAGGATGGAGGGAATCATGTATTCTTATATCAAAGGGGAACTGGTGGAAATCCTTCCCGGCGCGATTGTAGTAGAAGCAGGGCAGATTGGCTATCATATCCGGATCCCGGCCAATATGACGGATAAGTTTGCAGGGGCTGGCCAGTCTGTGAAGATTTATACGTACCTGCACGTCAAGGAAGATCTGATGGAGCTTTACGGTTTTCTAAGCCGTGACGACCTGGACATTTTTAAGCTGTTGCTTGGGGTGAACGGGATAGGCCCAAAGGGGGCTTTGGGTATCTTATCTGTACTGGCTCCAGACGATCTGCGCTTTGCGGTTCTGGGCGAGGACTCCAAGGCTATTGCAAAAGCCCCAGGGATTGGCGGTAAGACGGCGCAGAGGGTTATCCTGGAATTGAAGGACAAGCTGGATTTGGAAGAGATGATTGGAAGGAAAGCATCCAGTCAGCAGGAGAATCCGACAGACGCCTTATCTGGCAAAAAGAGCGAGGCTGTCCAGGCGCTTACGGCTTTGGGCTATTCCTCTTCGGAAGCGTTAAAAGCAGTAAACAGTGTCGGGCTGGCGCCAGAAAGCAGCGTCGAGGAGATTTTAAAAGCTGCCTTGCGGCAGATGGCTTTCTGATCTTATTGATATTCCGTATTGATTTCTTAGAATACTTATAGTATATTCTTAGATAGGCATTCGGTAGGCAGGGAAATAATTCCTGCTTTTTAGCCATAAGGAGGAGAAGTTTCATGCAGGAAATGGTAAAAGTTGCAGTGGATGCCATGGGCGGTGACTATGCACCCGTAGAGATGGTCCGGGGGGCGGTTGATGCTGTAAAGCTGAGGAAGGACATCAAGGTATTTTTGGTGGGCCAGCAGGATACCATCCAAAAAGAACTAGAAAGGCTGGCTTACCAAGGCTCCCAGATCGAGATCGTAGAGGCCGAGGAGGTGATTGAGACAGCGGAGCCTCCCGTTATGGCAATCCGCAAGAAGAAGAAATCATCTATTGTAGTTGGGATGAATATGGTGAAGGAGAAGCGTGCAGACGCCTTTGTTTCGGCAGGGAGTTCTGGGGCGATCCTTGTAGGCGGACAAGTGATTGTCGGAAGGATCAAAGGGGTAGAACGTCCGCCGCTTGCGCCGTTGATCCCCACAGAAAAGGGCGTGTCTTTGCTGATCGACTGCGGCGCGAACGTAGACGCCCGATCTTCCCACCTGGTACAGTTTGCGAAGATGGGATCCATCTATATGGAACATGTGCTTGGCGTGAAGTCGCCAAAGGTTGCGATTGTCAACATTGGCGCGGAGGAGGAAAAAGGGAATGCGCTGGTCAAAGAGACCTTCCCGCTTCTGCAGAACTGCCCGGATATCAATTTTGCAGGAAGCATTGAGGCACGGGATATCCCGCATGGGGAAGCCGACGTCATTGTATGCGAAGCGTTTGTAGGGAACGTGATCCTTAAGCTGTACGAAGGCGTAGGGGCTACTTTGATTGGAATGGTAAAGCAAGGGATGATGGCAAGCCTAAGAAGTAAAATCGGCGCGCTGCTGGTGAAGCCGGCATTGAAGAAAACCTTGAAATCTTTTGACGCAAGCCAGTATGGAGGGGCGCCGTTGCTGGGGCTGAACGGGCTGGTTGTCAAGACGCATGGGAGTTCGAAGGCACAGGAAGTTACAAATTCTATCATCCAGTGCGTTACGTTCCGGGAACAAGAAATCAACGAGAAAATCAGGAAAAAGATTAATGGAGGAAGTTATGGAGTTTGATAAGCTGAAAAAAATCATTGCAGAAGTATTGAATGTTGATGTAGAAGAGATCACAATGGATACGACGTTTGTAGATGACCTTGGCGCAGATTCCCTGGATATTTTCCAGATCATCATGGGGTTAGAAGAAGAGTTTGACATTGAGATCGACAGCGAAGAAGCGGAGAAGATTGTGACGGTTGGGGATGCGGTTGCACAGATTAAAAATGCAATGAATTAATGTAGAGGATCATTGTGCTGGCAGCAGGGTATGCCCATGTGCCGGGGCAAAGATTGCAGGACGGGATTAAGGGAGCCTGGGAGGAACGTGGAAGCGTGTTTTTCCAGGCTGTCTTTGTTATCCCATACAGCCTAGTATGGGAGAAAGGAATGTGGATTGTATGAGATTACTAAAGGAATTTGAAGAAAAGATCGGATATCATTTCCAGGATGAGAAGCTGTTAGAGCAGGCTCTGACCCACAGTTCGTATGCCAATGAGCGTTATCTGGGCAAGCTGGCAGATAACGAGCGATTAGAATTTTTGGGGGATGCAGTCCTTGAAATTGTCTCCAGTGATTTTTTGTACCATAAGTTCCCAAAGCGCCAGGAAGGGGAATTGACTAGGACGCGGGCTAGCATGGTGTGCGAGTCTACGCTGGCGTTTTGTACGAAGGAACTCGAGTTAGGGAAGTATCTGATGCTTGGGAAGGGCGAGGAGCAGACGGGCGGCCGGGAGAGGAAGTCCATTTTGTCCGACGCATTGGAGGCTGTGATAGGGGCAGTATATTTAGATGGTGGTTTTGCTAACGCGAAAGAGTTTGTGCTCCGTTTTGTATTAAATGATATGGAACATAAGCAGCTCTTTTTTGATAGCAAGACTATCCTGCAAGAGTATGTACAGGGCAATTGCGGGGGGGATCTGTCTTACCGGCTGCTCCACGAGGAAGGGCCGGATCATGACAAGAAATTCCTGGTACAGGCATGGATCGGGGATCGTGGCTATGGGAAGGGAAGCGGCAGGACGAAGAAAAATGCAGAACAGGAAGCTGCCTATGAAACCTTGATGCAGCTAGATATTAAGAAAAAGAAATAAGCTACCGGAGGAATGCATGTATTTAAAAAGTATTGAAGTACATGGCTTTAAGTCATTTGCCAATAAGATACTGTTTGAGTTCCACAATGGGATTACCGGGATTGTAGGCCCGAATGGCAGCGGGAAAAGCAATGTGGCGGACGCGGTGCGATGGGTCCTGGGGGAGCAGCGTGCCAAGCAGCTTCGCGGAGCCAGTATGCAGGATGTGATATTCTCCGGTACGGAGAACAGGAAGCCTTTAAGCTATGCGTATGTGGCGATTACGCTGGACAATGGGGACCGCCAGCTCAATGTGGAATTTCAGGAAGTGACGGTGGCAAGGCGGGTATACCGTTCTGGGGAAAGCGAGTATTTGATCAATGGGACGGCGTGCAGGCTGAAGGACGTCAACGAGTTGTTTTACGATACTGGGATTGGGAAAGAAGGGTATTCCATTATCGGGCAAGGGCAGATTGAGCGTATTTTGAGCGGGAAGCCGGAGGAACGCCGGGAGTTGTTCGACGAGGCTGCCGGGATTGTGAAATATAAGCGCAGGAAGGCGGCCGCCCAGAAAAAGCTGGAGGATGAGCGGCAGAACCTGGTGCGCGTAAGCGATATTTTATCGGAACTTGAACGCCAGGTTGGGCCGTTAGAGAAGCAGGCGGAAAAAGCGAAGCTCTACCTGAAGAAAAAAGAGGAACTTAAGACGTATGACGTAAACTTGTTTTTGCAGGAAATGGAACGTGCCAAAGAGCAGCTGCAGTCCATAGAGGGGAAGATCCAGATTGTGGAGCGGCAGTTGTCGGCGTCCAACCAGTCGTATACAGAGATCAAGGCAGAGTATGCCCAGATCGAGCAGGAGATGGAACAGGCGGACAGCCGCCTTTTGGCGTTGCGGGAGGACATTGGGGAGCATACCGTAAGCCAGGGCAGGCTAGAAGGTGAAATCAATGTCTTAAAAGAACAGATCCATGCAGCCAGCCAAAGCGAGGAGCATTATAAAGCGCGCCAGGAAGAAATCAGCCGTGACAGGCAGGAAAAGCAAAAAGAGCAGGAATCCTATTTTGCAGAGAAAAAGCAGCTAGACAGCCAGATCCGTTCCATGGAAGAACAGAAGAGCCAGGTGATGGCCAGATATCAGGAAATCCAAGAGGAGATTGCCCATTGCAGCAGGCAGATGCAAGACGGCAAGAACGAGATCATAGAGCTTTTGAACCATAAAGCTTCTATTAAGGCAGGGCAGCAGCGGTATGATACGATGCAAGAGCAGGTCAATATCCGTAGATCGCAGCTTAGCAAGCGTCTGTTAGAGCAAAAGAGCGAAGAAGAAGAGCTGCAGCTAGCGGTGGAATTATGCGAAGCGTCTTACCAAAAGGCAGAAGCGGCCTGCCAGAAGCTGTTAGAACAGGGCAATCAAGCAGAGGCAAAGAACCAGGAGTGGCAGAAGAAGCGTTCAGAAACGCTTAAGGCGTTAGAACAGGATACCGCCCAATACCACAGGGAGCAGTCCAGGCTAGAATCTTTAATCAATATTGCAGAACGTTACGATGGTTATGGGAACTCCATCCGCAGGGTGATGGAGCATAAGGAGAGCGAGCCTGGTTTGCTCGGCGTCGTGGCGGATCTGATCCAGGTAGAGAAGAAATATGAGGTTGCCATTGAAACGGCGTTAGGCGGGAGTATCCAGAATATTGTAACAAGCGATGAATCCGTGGCTAAGAAAATGATTGGCTATCTGAAGAAAAACCGCTATGGACGGGCGACCTTCCTTCCGCTGACCAGCGTAGGGAGAAAGCCGTATCCTGTCAACCAGGCTGCGCTAAAAGAGCCCGGCGTTATTGGGATTGGCAGCAGCCTTGTACAGGCAAAAAGCCAGTTTGAAGGGCTGAAGGCGTATTTGTTGGGCAGGACGTATGTGGTAGATACGATTGACCATGCCATAGCCCTTGCCAAAAACTACCAGTACAGCCTTCGGATTGTGACCTTAGAGGGAGAGTCTCTAAATCCCGGCGGTTCTATGACAGGGGGCGCATTTAAGAATACCAGCAACCTGCTGGGAAGGAAACGCGAAATCGAAGATCTGCAAGGGAAGACGGAGAAATTGCGCGCCGCCCTTCACAAGCACAGGGACCGGTTAGAAGAAATCAATACAGCGCGCGAGCTTCTCAAGGAAGACATCCAGCAGATCCAGGAAGAATTGAAGCAGGCAATGGTGCTCCAGAATACGGAGAAAATGAATTTAGAACGCGCCAGGGAGCAAAAAGCTGCCAATAACGCCCAATACGAAGGGTTAAGGCGCGAAAGCCGCGAGATTGAACAGCAGCTTTTGGAAATCAATGCAAACCGTAGCCAGATCCAGAAGGAAATCCAGGCTGCAGAACAGAGGGAGCAGGAGATAGAAACGGAAACTGCGAAATTCCAGCAGATCTTAGAGGTACAGAATAAGCTTGCAGAAGATAGCCAGGCCGATGTTTCAAAGGTGCAGCTAGAAGAAGCCAACCTACAGCAGAAGTCCGGGTTTGTCCAGGAAAATATTTCACGTACCGCGCGGGAACTTCTAAAATTGGACGACGATCTGCAGGCGGCGGCTCAGGAGCGGGAAACCTCGAAGGAAGGCGCATTGCAGAAATCCCAGGAAATTGAAAATATCCAAAAGAGGCTGGAAGCATCCGCTGCAGAGAAAAAAGAGTTGGAAGCTGAACTAGAAGAAGGGCAGAAACGGCGGGAAAGCTTGTCCCAAAGCTACAAAGGCTTTTTCCAGAAGCAGGAAGAATTGTCCAAACAGATCAACGATTTAGACAAGGAACGTTTCCGTCTGGACAGCCAGAAAGAAAAATGGAATGACTCCATAGAACAGCAGACAAGTTATATGTGGGACGAGTATGAACTGACTTACCACAATGCATTTGAACTACGAAATGAAGCATATGGCAGCCTGCCGGAACTGAAAAAAGCGATTGCAGGGATAAAAGACGAGATCCGTAAGCTGGGGGATGTAAACGTCAATGCCATTGAAGATTACAAAGAGGTGTCAGAGCGTTATGGTTTTATGAAGGCACAGCATGACGATCTGGTGGAAGCAGAAAAGACGCTCCAGGGTATTATCGAGGAACTGGATACCGGGATGCGCAGCCAGTTTTTGGAAAAATTCGCCCAAATCCAAAAGGAATTTGATAAGGTATTCAAAGAGTTGTTCGGCGGTGGGAAGGGAACGCTGGAGCTTGTGGAGGATGAAGACATCCTGGAATGCGGCATCCGGATCATTGCCCAGCCGCCAGGGAAGAAGCTGCAAAATATGATGCAGCTTTCCGGCGGGGAGAAGTCCCTGACAGCAATCTCGCTTCTCTTTGCGATTCAGAACCTAAAGCCTTCGCCGTTTTGCCTGCTGGATGAAATCGAAGCGGCGCTGGATGATTCCAACGTAGGCCGCTTTGCAAAATATCTTCATAAGCTTACAAAATATACACAGTTTATTGTGATCACCCATAGAAGGGGAACCATGGAAGCCGCCGATCGGCTGTATGGGATTACCATGCAGGAAAAGGGGGTGTCTACCTTGGTATCGGTGAACCTGATTGAAGGCGATTTGGGGGATTGACAGGGCAGGAATGATTTTGGTTTGCCAATCAAAGCTTAAGCGTTGGCGGGTTGGCTTGGAAAGGAGTATGGAATGTTTTTTAAGAATTGGAGGAAACGGAAAGATAAAGAGAGGGAAAAGGAAGAAATAGAAAGGGCGGAGTTAGAAGAGAACGGGTCTGGACAACGAGAAGTAGAGGCAACAGATATAGAAGGACGCGGGTCTGGGCAAGAAGAAATAGGAAGAGCAGGCATAGAAGAGAGTGGGTTCAGTCAAGGAGCAGAGTCAGATGAAAGTGGGTCTGGGCAAGAAGAAATAGGAAGAGTAGGCGTAGAAGAGAACGGTTTTGGACAGCGTGGAATAGGAAGGGAAAAGATAGAAGAGAGCAGATCCGGGCAAGAAGGAATAGGAAAGAAAGAGATAGAAACAGGTGAATCTAGACAAGAAGAAATAGGAAAGACAAAGATAGAAGCGGATGGATCTGGAGCGTATGAAACAGGAAAGGCAAAGATAGAGGAGGACAGATCCCAGCAAGAGGAACGAGGGAAAAGAGAGAGAGAAGCAGCAGGCCAAGAAACGTTTGGAGCATGGGTTGGAACGGATCTGGCCGCTGGTTCGGAAGCAGAGCCAGGGGTGCAGGAAGAAGCGGCGGATAAAAAGAAAAAGAAGGAGAAAAAAGGCTTTTTCAGCCGCCTGGTAAAGGGATTGACGAAGACCAGGGACAACATTGTATCGGGAATTGATTCCATTTTTAGTAGTTTTTCGAGTATTGACGATGACTTTTATGAGGAAATTGAAGAAATCCTGGTGATGGGGGATCTTGGGATCCATGCGACGACGGAAATTATTGAAAACTTGAAAAAAAAGGTGAAAGAGCAGCATATCAAAGAGCCGGCAGCTTGTAAGGAATTGCTGATTTCCAGTATTAAGGAGCAGATGGACGTAGGGGAAACGGCATACCGGTTTGAGGATGAGAAATCCGTAGTACTGGTGATCGGGGTAAATGGAGTCGGCAAAACGACCTCGGTCGGGAAGCTGGCCGGGAAGCTGAAGGATCAGGGGAAAAAGGTTGTGATTGCAGCGGCAGATACGTTCCGTGCAGCAGCAGGGGAGCAGTTAGCGGAATGGGCGAACCGGGCTGGCGTGGAAATGATTGGCGGGCAGGAAGGGGCGGATCCGGCGGCCGTCGTGTACGATGCAGTCGCAGCGGCGAAGGCGAGGAATGCAGATGTGCTGCTGTGCGATACCGCAGGAAGGCTGCACAACAAGAAAAACCTGATGGAAGAATTGAAAAAAATCCACCGGATCTTAGAGAAGGAATACCCAGATGCGTTCCGTGAAACATTGGTTGTGCTGGATGGGACGACCGGGCAGAATGCATTGGCGCAGGCGAAACAGTTCTCAGAGGTTGCGGATATCACGGGGATTGTCCTGACGAAAATGGACGGAACGGCGAAAGGCGGGATTGCAGTTGCCATCCAGTCGGAGCTTGGCGTTCCAGTAAAATACATCGGCGTAGGGGAAACCATAGACGATTTGCAAAAGTTCGATTCCGGCCAATTTGTAAATGCATTGTTTGCAACGGAAGAAGAAAAGGAAGAGCAGGCTTAAGCTCGAATCATACAAAACAGGGAAAACG
This sequence comes from uncultured Eubacterium sp., assembly GCA_948470065.1. Taxonomy (GTDB): domain Bacteria; phylum Bacillota; class Clostridia; order Lachnospirales; family Lachnospiraceae; genus Petralouisia. The sequence goes on from CAOKNO010000036.1 coordinate 10,858, forward strand.
AGAAGAATAAGTTAGGAGCGTGTGGCAAAAATGCTGACATTGGAAAAATTTGAGGAAGCAAGTAAGGTTGTTAAAGAAGTGACCTTGGGGACGGAATTGGTGTACAGTGACTACCTGAGCGGGCAGACGGGGAATAAAGTGTACCTGAAGCCGGAAAATATGCAGCTTACCGGTGCGTATAAGCTGCGTGGCGCTTATTATAAAATCAGTACCTTGACCGAAGAAGAACGGGCGCGCGGGCTGATCACAGCTTCGGCTGGGAACCACGCCCAAGGCGTTGCTTATGCAGCCAAGTGTTTCGGGGTAAAGGCGACGATTGTTATGCCTACGACCACGCCTTTGATTAAGGTGAACCGCACAAAGAGCCATGGGGCTGAGGTGGTGCTGTTTGGGGATGTGTATGACGAAGCCTGCCAGAAAGCGTACGAGCTGGCAGAGGAATATGGATATACGTTTATCCATCCATTTGACGATTTGGCGGTAGCGACCGGGCAGGGAACCATTGCCATGGAGATTTTCCAGGATCTTCCGCTGGTGGAGTATATCCTAGCGCCCGTTGGCGGAGGCGGGCTTGCGGCAGGCGTATCTACCCTTGCCAAGCTTTTGAACCCGAAGATCCAGGTAATCGGCGTTGAGCCTGCAGGGGCAAGCTGTATGCAAGCGTCTTTGGAGGCCGGAGAGGTCGTTACGCTGCCATCCTTGAACACCATTGCAGACGGGACGGCGGTTAAGACGCCTGGGGAAAAGATTTTCCCATATATCCAGGAAAATTTAGATCAGATTCTTACGGTGGACGACGATGAATTGATTGTGGCGTTTTTGGATATGGTGGAGAACCACAAGATGATAGTAGAAAATTCCGGGCTGCTGACGGTAGCCGCGCTGCGCCATTTAGAGGTAAAGAATAAGCGTGTGGTGTCGATCTTAAGCGGTGGGAATATGGATGTGATTACCATGTCGTCTGTTGTGCAGCAAGGGCTGATTTTCCGCGACCGTATTTTTACCGTGTCGGTTTTACTTCCAGATAAGCCAGGCGAATTGAGCAAAGTAGCGGATACGATTGCAAAGGAGCAGGGAAACGTCATCAAATTGGAGCATAACCAGTTCGTGACGACAAACCGCAATGCAGCCGTGGAGCTGCGCATTACAATGGAAGCGTTTGGAAAAGAGCATAAGAACCAGATTATGGAAGCGTTGGAGCGGGAAAAATATAAGCCGAAAGTGGTACGGACAAACCTGTAATCTGGAATCTTGCCAGAGAAAGCGGGGAAGGCCTTTTTTGAAATCTAAAAAGGCATAGAAAGGAAGGGCAGACGGATATGCAAGTTATTCGGAAGTATGAGCCGTCAGATTGGGAGGCAATCCAGGAAATACACGATAGCGCCAGGAAGATGGAACGGCGTAAGATCTTTGAGACAGAACGTTTGATCTTGCGTCCATGGGAAGAATCAGATGCAGAAATCCTATTTAAATATGCGAAAAACCCTGAAATCGGGCCAGTCGCTGGATGGCCTGCGCATACGAGCGTGGAGGACAGCAGGGAGATTATAAAAAGCGTGCTGTCCGCCCCAGAAACGTATGCGGTTGTTTTGAAGGAAAGCGGGGAACCAGTAGGCAGCATTGGCTTAATGATTGGGAAGGTAAGCACGATACCGTTAGAAGAATCGGATGCAGAGATCGGTTATTGGATTGGACAGCCCTTTTGGGGGAAAGGGCTGATACCAGAGGCTGTCCGTGAAATCATGCGGTATGGCTTTGAAACGCTGGGGCTTGCAGCGCTTTGGTGCGGGTACTTTGACGGAAATGAAAAATCGCGCCGCGTGCAGGAAAAATGCGGATTCCAATACCACCATACCAAGGAAGGCGTGCCATGCTCTTTGCTGGATGAAATCCGGACGGAGCATATTACCTGTATTACAAAAGAACAGTGGCGCTGCAAACAGGCTCTTTAGACGAAAGAAATAGAAAATAAAAAGAACCAAACAAGCATTCAAATTTTGTATCCGTAGATGCCTCAAAAGATGGAATATCATCCATTTTTTGGGGCTTTTTTTGTAGATGGATCCAATGCTTGTTTTTATCATTCTCGCCATGTTTCCAGTAGGTTGATTTTTTCTACCAAAGTATCGTATCCGTCGATTGAGATAGACGGTCTATTCTTGGTATACTATGGATGGCAAGGGAGATAGCTATTTATGATAAATAGCGCAGGTTCCATATGGGAAGGATAGGAGGAGAAGCCTATGAATAAATTGAATTTGCCGGAAAATATCATCCGGCTTCGGCACGAAAGGAAGCTTACCCAGGAGGAGCTTGCAGATTTTTTGGGTGTTACCAAAGCTGCCGTATCTAAATGGGAAAAGGGGCAGAACACACCAGATCTTTTGCTTTTGCCTCAATTGGCGTCATTTTTTGGCATAACGGTAGATGAGATAATCGGATATGAAGCCCAGCTTTCCAAGGAACAGATCCGGCGCTACTATGCAGAACTATCCAAAGAGTTTGCCAACCAGCCTTTTGAAGAAGTATTAGAGAGGACGAGGGCTCTTGCACATCAGTATTATGCCTGCTATCCATTCCTACTGCAGCTTGGCATTCTGTACTACAACCACTTTATGCTGGCGGAAACGGAAGAAGGGCGTAGGCAGATCCTGCTAGAAGCGGGCGGGTGGTGCGACCGGATCCTAGAACATTGTAATGACGTAGGCGTGTGCAGCGACGCGTTGGTATTGAAGGCAGGAATGGATCTGCAGCTTGGAAAAGCGGCTGAGGCGGTACAAGCATTAGGGCCGGAGGCAGATCCCAGCCGGCTTACAGGGCAGCATGGCAGCTTACTGATCCAGGCGTACCAGATGGCAGGGGAGCATGAAAAGGCCAGAATCTACGCCCAGGCCAAATATTATCTGGATCTGATGAATTTGGTCGCAGATGCTGTCTTATCCCTTTCTTTCAATGAAACGGATAAGAATCAGTGTGAGGAAACGGTGCGGCGGGTAAATGGGATCCTGGATTTATACCATCTAGAAACATTGCATCCGAACATGGCGGCTCAGTTCCATTACCAGTCTGCTGTTATGTATGCGGCGAATGGGGAAGAGGAAGACGCGTTAAAAGCGCTTAGTAAGTTTGGAAGATGCGTGGAAAGGCTTTTGGACGCAGAGCAGATAGAACTTCATGGAGACGGGTATTTTAACCTGTTGGAAGAGTGGCTAGAATGCTTGCCCCTTGGAAGCATGGCTCCTAGGGATAAAAGCTTTATTTGGCAGAGCCTGCAAGGAGCGATGCAGCGTCCTGTTTTTCATTGCATCCGTAACCGGGAAGAATTTCAGAAGCTTGCCCGCAAATGGGCAGAGGGAGGGAAAGAGAATGATTGAGATCAAAGAAATGCTGCCATTTCTAATTCCGTTGGTTGTTGTAGAAATGGTTTTGCTCGCTTATACTATGTTTCATATTTTGACGCACAAAACATATAAGAGAGGCAGCCGTGGGCTGTGGATTGCCGTTGTGCTCATTGGGATGGAGTTTATCGGCCCTATCTTGTATTTTCTTTTGGGGAAGGAGGATAGCTGAAATGGATATGCTAAAGCTTTTGCATGTAGCAAAGCGTTTTGGGGAAAAACAGGCGCTGCGGGATGTTACGTTTTCTGTGCCGGAACATACGGTATTTGGGTTTGTGGGGCAAAACGGTGCGGGCAAGACAACGGCTATGAAGCTGATCCTTGGGTTTCTTACGAATGACGGTGGGGAAATCTCTGTAAACGGGATGCCAGTCCATTATGGGAGTACAGCCACAAACCGTTTTGTCGGATACCTGCCAGACGTCCCGGAATTTTATGCATATATGAGCCCGCCTGAGTACCTCCGCTTTTGCGGCGAGGTTGCAGGGATGCCATCGAAGGAAATCAAAGCACGAAGCGAGGAATTGCTTTGCCTGGTCGGGTTAGAACAAGAAAAGCGGCGGATCAAAGGGTTTTCCAGAGGGATGAAACAGAGGCTTGGCATCGCGCAGGCGTTGTTTCACCGTCCCAAATTGCTGATCTGTGATGAACCAACCTCTGCGTTGGATCCCGTAGGGCGTAAGGAACTGCTCGATATCCTGGTATCGGTCAAAGCGCAGACGACCGTGCTGTTTTCCACCCATATCCTTTCCGATGTGGAGCATATCTGTGATGAGGTTGCCTTTTTGCATGATGGAAGGATTGTCTTAGAGGGAACGATGGAAAAGGTACGGCAAAAGAGGAAGGAGGCGGCGGTAAAACTAGAAGTGGAATTACCGGATGACGCAAGGATGCTGTGTTCGTCTTTTCCAGATCTTAAGCCTACGGGAAGGAACCAAATCTTATTGGAGGATGCAGGTTTGCTTCCTGGGATCTTGCATTTTATCGCGGATAAGAATCTGAAGATTTTAAGGCTGGAACGCCAGGAAGCGTCGCTAGAGGATCTATTTTTGGAGGTGGTGGGAAAATGAAGGCTTTCTTAAAAAAGGAATGGATGGAATGGTATCGGACCGGCCGTCTCTTAATACTAGTTCTGGTCTTTACCTTGTTTGGGGTTATGAATCCAGCGGTGGCAAAATTAACGCCCTGGATTATGGAGACGCTTTCAGAATCCTTGGCAGAAACAGGGATTCTTACGGCGGCGGTATCGGTAGATGCAATGTCTTCCTGGGCGCAGTTCTATAAAAATTTCCCGGTAGGGCTTATGATTGTAATCCTAATCTGCAGCGGCAGCTTTACGACGGAGTACCAGAAGGGAACACTGATCCCTGTCGTGGCAAAGGGGCTGCCACGGTTTAAAATTGTATTGGCAAAGTGGATGATGGTCTTGCTTGTGTGGACAGCCCTACATCTTTTGTGCTTTGGGATTACGTATGCGTACAACGCTTATTTCTGGGATAACGGGATTGCAACGCATCTATGCTTTGCCGTAGTATTGGCCTGGCTGTTTGGGGTATGGGCGCTTACGTTCCTAGTGTTTTTCTCGTCGATTGCCCAGAGCAGTACGCAAGTCCTTTTGGGGACGGGTGGAATGGTTCTGATCGCATATTTGCTGAATATGTTCCCAAAGGCAAGCGTTTTCCTTCCCATCAGGCTGATGGACGGTATGTCCGTATTGCTGGGAGTGGAAATGCCAAAGGACTATTACGCCAGTATGGCGGTTACTGGAGGCACCGTTGTTTTGCTTGTGGCATTGTCTGTGGTTTGTTTCGGCAGAAAACGGCTGTAGCCTAGAATTAATTCTGTATTTTACTTTCCGATTCTTTGTAGTTGTGATATAATGGTGGCAGTGGCAGTATCTGGATTGTTACCTAAAATAATATAACATAGAAATGGGATTATCGGATGGAGGAGATCGTAATGTGCAGGAAGTTCTGGATCAGGATTATGGCGGTTGCAATGTCAGTAATTATGGCGTTTAGTATGCCAGGGGAAGGTATGGTTTTTGCTGCAGAAGAGATACAAGGCTTAAAGACGCTAGGTGGAAAAGAGCAGGCGCCGGGGGCTGACAGTGTTTTGGCGGAGGAAAATCCTGTTTCTTTGGGATGCAACCATTATTCTGCCCTGATGGCAAACGGGGATTTGTACTGCTGGGGAGGCAATTATTACGGAGAAGTAGGAGATGGGAGCCATACGGCAAGGAAGACTCCGGTAAAGGTATTGGAGGAGGTATCTTCTGCCCTGATGGGTACGAATTATAGCGCGGCTGTTACAAAGGATGGCGACTTATATTGCTGGGGGAAAAATACGTATGGGCAGCTTGGGACTGGCAATACACAAGACCAGGCAGTCCCGGTAAAGGTATTGGAACATGTGTCATCTGTTTTTATGGGGATTTACGAAGGGGCAAATAAAAGCCATACGGCGGCAATTACAGAGAATGGCGATTTATATTGCTGGGGCTACAATGCTTTTGGGCAGGTGGGGAATGGCAGTACGCAGGATCAGCTTAGCCCTATAAAGGTATTGAGCGGCGTATCGTCTGCTTCGTTGGGGCAGAGCCACAGCGCTGCGGTCAAAGAGAATGGGGAACTGTATTGCTGGGGAAGCAACCTGAATGGGATGGCGGGGATAGGAAGCACAGCTTTGGAGCAGCTTACCCCTGCAAAGGTATTGGATCATGTGTCGTCTGTTTCTCTGGGAAAGGTTTCTAGCGCAGCGATTACAAAGGACGGGATATTGTATACCTGGGGTCCTAATTTCCGTGGAATCGTGGGGGGCGGGAGCGTAGATCGGACAGTGCAGCGCGTCCCACGCAAGATTTTATATGATGTTGCGTCCGTGTCTGTCTATTCGGAGCATAGCGCGGCTATCACAAAGAATGGGGATTTATATTGCTGGGGATACAATGCTTCCGGCCGTGTAGGGAATATGGATACGAAAGATCAGGGAACGCCTGTAAAGATACTAAGCGATGTTGCGTCTGCTTCTGTAAGCTGGCAGCATAGCATTGCGCGGTTAAAAAGTGGGGAAGTGTTTGGCTGGGGCGGGAATGCTTCCGGGCAAGTAGGCAATGGCGCTTCAGAAGCGCAGTTGGCGCCTTTTAAGGTATTGGATGGCGCAAAGGAAATCTATATAGGGCTTGACAGCAGCGCTGCTGTTACGCAGCATGGGGAATTCTATTTTTGGGGAGATGGGCAGGAGGAGCCTGTAAAAATAGAACTGCCAGTTACTTCTGGTGGAAGTGGAGAGAATGAAGGCGGAAGCGGCTCTGGGAACGGAGAGAATGAAGGCGGAAGCGGCTCTGGGAACGGAGGGAATGAAGGCGGAAGCGGCTCCGGGAATGGAGGAAACACAGGAGGAAACGGTTCTGGGAACGGAGGGAACACAGGAGGAAACGGTTCTGGGAACGGAGGGAACACAGGAGGAAATAGTTCCGGGAACGGAGGGAGTACAGGTGGAAGCAGTTCTGGCAATACTGGAAAGCCAGGTGGGGGTGTTTCTGGCGGAAGCAGTATTTCCAAAAAGAAGACGCCTTCGCAGACGGCGTTGCTGAAAAAAGTAAAGGTAACGTCACAATTAAAGATTAAGAAAAAGAAAAGCGGTTATATTAAGGTAAGGATACCAGAAAAACTCAAGGTAAAGAGCATTACGTTCCAAAGCCTTGGAAAGAAGGTAGCGAAGGTAGATGCAAAGGGAAAGGTAACAAAAAAGAAAACTGGAACCGTAAAAATCAAAGTGTCTGGAAAGAAGAAAGGGATCACAAAAGTCAAAGTGACAGTAAAACTGAAAACTGGGAAGAAAAAAACATTTACGACAAAGGTGAAGGTAAGGTAGTTTGTATTTTCCATGTTGTTCCTTCTGCTTTTCGTTTTTCAAGTCTGCGAAACTTCTACTGTAACATAGACAAGTAACGGGCCTTCTATGATAAAATAATAATCATAGGAGGCCTTTTATTCCCGCGAGCAATGTACCCCTAGGGCACTTAGCTAAGTAAGCCAATGGAAGAACTAGCACAGGCTTCAAAAAAGATTGCTGAGAATCATTTGGATTTTTGCATTTCTTATGAGAATAAGGACGAGATGGGCGGGCTTTGCAGGGAGTTTGAGCGGATGCGGGAGCAGCTTGCCAGGAATAATCGGGCATTATGGCGGACGGTCGAGGAGGAAAAGATGCTGCGGGCGGCTATTGCGCACGATATACGCGCTCCATTGTCCGTTTTGAAAGGGTATCAGGAAATGCTGATGGAATATCTTCCAAGCGAAGATATCGATATGGGACAGGCAATGGAAATGATGACAGAAAGCGGGCGTCAGATTGAACGTATGGATGCCTTTGTAGAAGCAATGCGGAAATTGAGCAGTTTAGAAAACCGGAAACTGACCCCAGGGAATATTTCCGCCAGGCAATTAGAGAAGGATATTCAGGCGGAACTTGGCATTTTAGAAAAAGAGTATGGGATACACTGTATGTTACAAGCGTCAGATTCAAAGGAAGATTTTTACGGGGATAAGGAAATTATTTTGGAGGTAGCGGAAAACCTTCTGTCCAATGCCCTTCGTTATGGGAAGCAGCAGGTTACGATTATGGTAAACATTGGATATGCGACGTTAAGTATCTGTGTTATGGATGACGGCGACGGTTTCCGGGAAGAATCAGAAAAAATTACGGAAGCGTTCTATGGGCAGAATGTAAAAGACAGCCTGAAACATGCGGGGCTTGGGATGTATATCAGCAGGCTGTATTGTGAAAAGCATGGGGGGAAATTAGTATTGGGGAATGATGAGCAGGGAGGGGCTGTGGTGACAGCAATATTCCGTCGGATTGCGTAAGTAATCCGGCGTTTTTTCTTTTGTTGTCTTTTTGTTGTGATCTTTTTTTTTACAATAGGTTTCAGATCATAGAATCATTAAGGAGGAAAAGTTATGTGGACAATTTTGAAAAGAGAGGTAAAAAATTATATGAAAAACCCTCTGTTCTGGCTAGGCGTTGCAATTGGTGTACTTATGGTATTTCAAAATGTAAGCCCCTATCTGGATATCCATTATCTCAGGGAAGGGGAAACCATTGTGAATGACTATCCGCAAAACTACCGGGATGGAGATGTTTTTGACGGATATGTGCCGACGGAGGAAGGGCTGCGGCGGGAAATGTGGGAAGAACGGATAAGGGAAGTCTTGATTTCCGAATTTGAGATGGATAATGAGGGGGCGCAATCTGTGATTGATGAAATGAAAGGGATGGATGTTATGGCAGCCTGCGAGCATCTGGAAGGATATGGCTTCTACAATGCATATTATGAGTATGCGAATACGGCCTACCATAAAGGCGCCCGTGAAGAGATTAATGCTTGTATTGCAGAGAAGCTGGAAAACAAGGCGTTTTCGTACTATTTTTCCAGAAAATTTGCCGATTTTGCAGGGATGTTTATGGGATTTTTCGCAACCGTTATCTTATCCATGTTATTTATGCAGGATACGAGGAGAAATACGTATGAGCTTCTTCATACAAAGCCTATAAGCGCACGAAAATATATGTCAGGCAAAGTAGGCGGTGGTTTTGCAGTCTGCCTGATTGCACTCGCAGCCTTAAATCTGGTATTTTTTGGTATTTGCCTTATATCAACGGGAAACAGAGGGTTCGAGGTTCATTTGCTGGATTTTTTGCTGGCAAGCATTTTATATATCCTGCCAAATATGCTGATGATTGTAAGCGTTTATAGCCTGATTTCATTGCTGTTTAAAAGCCCGCTGCCAGCAGTGCCGCTTTTGTTTCTATATATCGTGTATTCCAATATGGGGAGCAGGAATGCAAAAGGCATCTATGGGTATTACGGCAGGCCGTTAGCTATTATGGTACGGTTCCCGGGAGGATTTTTTGATACCGCCCCGCCTCCGCTGGTATTGCTGAATCAAAGCTTCCTCATATTAGCCGCTGCCTTCATCATCTTTCTCTCAATGCAGATATGGAAAAGGAGGCGGGTATATTGATACGTGAAATGAAAATCTCCCTGACCTTTCAAAAGCAAACGTATGCAGTATTTTTTGCTGTAATCTTAAGCATCGTCAGAGGGGTGGCTTATTCGAACGAAGTGGGGATTGCATTAGAAGCCCCGATGGCAATCCTTGCTTTCACATTCTGTGCAGATACTTATACGCAGGAAATAACCAGCAACCGATCAGAAATCTGGCGTCTATGCCCCATGAAACAGAGGATCCATTTTATTTACGGACGGATTGTGATACAGGAAATGTTTTTACTAGCTGTCGCAGCCATCTCATATGGATTGTTTTTTCTGTTCCAACATCCAAGGATATACGGAATGGGGCAAAGCGGTCCAGAACATGAGATATGCCAGTTCTTTGTATATTTTGCCGCTGTCGCTGTCACGCTCGGCTTCTGGGGGCTTTTATCAAACCTACTTTCCTGCCTGTTTCGGAATATGTGGGTAGGAACCGGAAGCTGCATGGCGCTGTGGCTGATTACAAATTCCAGCGTCGGTGACAGGATCTTCGGCGCATGGAACTTGTTTTCCTATACGTTCAGGAAATTAGAGGACAGTAGTGATTTTAGCTGGATATATGGGAAAGCAGTTTGTATTTGTATTGGAATCATAATAGTGGCAGTATTGCCTAATATCATCAAGAAAAGAGGGTAAGGCTATGGGAATTAAGATAGAGGATTTAACGGTAACATTCAGGAATAACGTAACGGCAGTCAATCATGCTGATTTGGAGATCCCAAAGGGGATCTTTGGGCTATTAGGGGAAAACGGGGCGGGAAAAACGACGCTCATGCGGGTGCTTACAACGGTATTATCACCAACTAGTGGCACGGTAACCTTAGACGGAATACTTTACAACGAGGGGAATTTTGATAAAATACGTAAGAAAATAGGATATCTGCCACAGGAGATTGAACTCTATCCAAGCCTGTCCGTACAGGAATGCTTAGAATATATGGGTGACCTGTCTGGTATACCAAGACCAGAATATAAAGAACGCATTGGATATTATCTTGAAAAGACAAGCCTGTCAGGGCATTGCAGGAAGAAGATGAAGCAATTGTCAGGCGGCATGAAACGGAGGGTCGGGCTTATCCAGGCGCTTATAAATGAGCCGGAATTTTTAATTGTCGATGAACCGACAACTAGATTAGACCCAGAAGAGAGTATCCGCATCAGGAATCTGCTGGTTGATTTTTCAGAAGGGCGTACCGTTTTGTTTTCGACCCATGTGGTGGAAGATTTGGCGGCTACCTGCAATCGGCTTGCCGTTATGAAAAAGGGGAAATTCCTTTATTCAGGAAACATGAAAGAGTTATTGGAACAAGCAAGAGGCCATATTTGGAGTTGTAAAACAAAAGATGAAGGGACGGCAAGAAAGCTGGAAAAAACATATCATGTTTCATCGAAACAGTATGTAGGGGACGGATTACAGATGAAATTAATCAGTGGAACGCCGCCCCAAATAGAATGTAGTTCTTGTGAACCAACGCTTGAGGATGCTTACATTTATATTGCGAACAAAGAACAGTAAAACCCAGTTACCCTTATGCCTGGTTGGACTTATGCCCCGCCGGGTATTTTTTGTTTCGTAGGACTATTTTTCCAATGGAACAAAAACGCTCTGCGGGGATCGTACTGAGGTGGTAAGGATTCTTTATGTTGTAGTAATATCGCCTGTCCCTGTTACATATATATAGAATCAGGTAAGGGAAGAGGGGATGTGCTCCAAGGCGGGCATAAAGGAGGGACAACGCATGGAGGAGATTATAAATGTGTTCCCAGGCAGGTTCCGGGCGCTTTGCCACGCGTGTTTTGGGATGGGTTTAGAGCCAGAGGAAATCAGGCTTCGGATCGGACAGCCTGTCATGGTATTAGGCAGGGGGAGGGAGCGTTTCTGGAGCCTTCCAAACGGGCAAATCCAGGAATCCTCAAAGGGAGGCTACTGCTGGAACCGCGTGGATATGAAGGAAACGTTGGCCAGGATGAGCCAGTATTCCCTGTATGCATTGGAGGAGGAAATCCGCAACGGGTTTTTTACTATCCAGGGCGGGCACCGTGTGGGCGTGGCTGGGAAAACAGTCTGCGCGCAAGGGAAGGTTACGGCAATCCGCAATATCAGCGGCTTGAATATCCGTATTGCCAGGCAGAAAAAGGGCTGTGCCAGGGACATCCTTCCATGGATTGTAACAGAAGGGAGTATTTGCCATACATTAATTTTGTCCCCGCCGGGCGTCGGCAAGACTACCATGCTCAGGGACTGCATCCGTCTGCTATCGGAGGGCGGGCCAGGCTGGGCAGGGTATAAGGTAGGCGTTGTGGACGAGCGCAGCGAGATTGCAGCAAGCTTTCAGGGCGTCCCGCAGAATGATTTGGGAATCCGGACAGACGTGCTCGACGGCTGTCCCAAGGCAGAAGGGATGCGGCTTCTTCTCCGCAGCATGTCGCCGCAGGTAATTGCGGTGGATGAGTTGGGCAGCAAAGAGGATTGCCAGGCGGTAGAGGAAGTCCTGCACTGTGGATGCCGCGTGCTGGGGACAATGCATGCAGGGGAGGTTGGGGAACTGAAGGAGAAAACATATTTATCCCATTGGCTGGAAAAAGGTTTTTTTGAACGCTTGATTTTTTTGCGCTGTGGGAAGGAAGGAGAACGTGGGTTTTCTGTATACGATGGGGAACTCCGGAAATTATGCTGAAAATTGCAGGGAGCGTTTTGGTGTTTTCTGTATCCGTCCTCTATGGATTTAAGCTGAAGGCGGAATATCATGAGCATGTGGAACAGCTTTTGGGCATGAAGGAAATCTTATGGATGCTGTGGGGGGAGATTTCTTATGCAAGGACTCCGTTAAAGGAAGCGTTTTTACATATTTCTGCCCAGAAGAAAGAACCGTTTTCTAGCTTCCTAAAGAAAGCGGCGGAGGGGATGGCTGGGCAGGAAGAGGAAATGGCTGTCTATTGGAGCCATCTGGTGGAGGAAGAAGCAGGGAAGTTTCTGTTCACCCAGGAGGAACGGGGGCTTTTGAAGAGGGTTGGGGAGAATTTTGGCTATTTGGATGTCCAGATGCAGCTTAAAAATTTAGAATTGTATATTGGACAGGCAGAAACACTGATCCAAAAAGCCCAGGAGGAATTAAAAGACAGACAGAAATTGTCGGGGACGTTAAGCCTGATGGGAGGGCTGTTTTTGATCGTCCTTCTGATTTAGAAGCCACGGTCTGAAGAGGCCAGGGATACGGCAGGCTGTGCCGGTTCGGGCGAGAAGAGGCGGAGGTACTATGAGTATAAGTTTGATTTTTAAGATTGCGGCCGTGGGGATCCTGGTTACAGTATTAAGCCAGGTCTTAAAGCACAGCGGAAGGGAAGAACATGCTTTCCTTACCAGCCTGGCAGGGCTTCTGATCGTGCTTTTTTGGATTGTGCCTTATATCTATGAGCTGTTTGAAACAATGAAAAACCTGTTTGCCTTGTAGTAAGAGGAGTTTGGGATGGATATTGTAAAAATTGCAGTTTTAGGCATAGTGGGGATGCTCCTTGGGATTATGCTGAAGGGGCAGAAAAAAGAGTATGAGCTGTTTGCGGCGCTAGGCGTTTCCTTGTGCATTTTTTATTTTATTGTGTCCAAGCTGGAACTGGTATTGTCTGTGATTAGCCGTATGCAGGAATATGTCAATCTGGACGCCAGCTACATTGCGATCCTGATAAAAATGATTGGGATAACTTATATTGCGGAGTTTTCCGCAAACTTATGCAAAGACGCTGGATACCAGGCCATTGCAGGACAGATTGAAATGTTTGGCAAGCTTTCTATCCTGGCCATCAGTATGCCAGTGCTGCTGGTGCTGCTTGAAACCATTGGGGAATTTTTAAGCTGACGTAGGTGATGGGCAATGGATGGAGCAAGGGAGGGAGGCGTATGTTGGAGAAAATACCATACAGGCGTATGGGAAGGAGAAAAGGGACGCTGGTTTGCATTGTGGTATTCTGTCTGTCCCTTTGCCCGTTGGAAGTATTTGGCACAGACCAAACAGGCGTTATGGGACGCTTGGAGCTGACGCAGGGGATGGAAGGGACAAAGCGAATCGGGCACGGGGAAACAGAAAAGAAGGAGGAGGCTTCCTTGGGGGAGGGAGGCTTAGCTGGGGATCAGGGCGTTCAGGGTGGAGAAGGAATGGGTTGGGCGGGGAAGGAAGAGGAAACGCTAGACAGCTACCTGGCGGAATTGGATTTCTCTGGGATCAACGAGGCTTTACGCGGGCAGGAGAGCACGGCGGATCTGGACTTCCGGGAATTGGTCGAAATGCTGCTGAACGGTGAAGAGATGGACAAGGGGAAGCTGTTTTTGGATGTGCTTTCGATGGTGTTTGAGGAAATCGCTTCGTTCCGCGGGAGGATGGCGCAGATTATCTTCCTATGTATTGTATTTGCCATCCTACATAATTTTGCCAATGTATTTGAGAACCCAACCGTAACCAGGATTAGTTTCTATATGGTGTACATGCTGCTTTTGGCCTTGCTGATGAATTCTTTTTTCGTAATCCGGGACATTACGACAGAGGTGATTTCGGAAATGATGATCTTTTTAAAGGTCCTGATCCCTACGTTTGCCATAAGCATGGCGTTTTCTGGCCAGGTTACGACCGCAGCTGGGTTTTATGAAATGACGTTTTTGCTAATCTATGGGATGGAATGGCTGATGCAGTACCTGATCCTTCCTGCCATCCAGATCTATGTGGCGCTTGAGCTTATGAATTACCTGACAGAGGAAGAAATGGTTTCCCGGATGACGGAATTGCTCCGTTCCGCCGTCTTGTGGGTGATGAAGCTGCTGTTTACGGTTGTGGTGGGGATCAATGTTGTACAGAACCTGCTGACGCCGGTGATCGATACGTTTAAGAGCAGCCTGATCACGAAGACGGCCGGGATGCTTCCGGGGCTTGGGACCTCCTTAAGCGCGGTAACGGAGATTATGGTCGGGTCAGGCATTGTGATTAAAAACGGCGTAGGGCTTGCAGCGGTGTTCGTATTGCTGTTGTTATGCGCAGGGCCATTGGTGAAGATTGGCGTGATGAGTTTCCTCTATAAGCTTCTTGCGGCAGTTATACAGCCTGTGACAGATAAACGGATGGTAGGGTGTATCAGTAGCGCGGGGGAAGGCGGCAGGCTTCTTGGGAAAGTGGTGGTGACGACTACGGTGATGTTTTTGGTGACGATTGCCATGGTGACGGCGGCGACGACCTTTGTCCGATAAACAATAAGGCTGGCGCTGGCAGCCAGCAGAAAGGAGGGGAAATGGTACATGCCGTGTATGCATGGGTGAGAAACCTGGTCTGTTTTTCGATTTTCCTGACCTTGATCCTACATCTGCTCCCACGGGAAAATTACCAGAAATATGTACGGTTCTTTGCGGGGATGCTTTTGATGATTCTGGTATTTTCCCCTGTCCTGTCGTTACTTGGGGAAAAGGAGGCGCTGCTGCAGAAAATCAGCCAGGCAGAGTTTTTCCAGGATATGGACAATATTAAATTAGATACAAAGCATCTGCAGCAGACGCAGAAGGAAGTCTATGTGAAGGAATATGAACGTGCGATTGAAATGGATGTGGCCAGGATGGCAGAGGGGAAACAGCTTTTGGCGCGTCAGGTAGCGGTGCGGCTGTCAGACAGCTATCAGGTGGAATCCATTGCAATGGAAGTCGAAGAGGAAGAGGCGGCGCTTAGCGAAATGGGGCAAAGCTACCAGAAAACGGATCAGCTCAGGCAAGAATTGATGGAGTTTTATCAGTTGCAGGAAGGCCAGATAGAGATTGCCGTTACCTTGTTCTGAGCAGGAGGTGAAGGAAGGTTGAAGAAAAAAGAAGGGTTTCCGTTCGAGAAGCTAAAAGGGATCTCAAAAAACCACCTGCTGGTGGCTGGGCTAATAGGGGCGCTGTTTCTGGTAATCGCAATGCCCACAGAGCCAAAAAGCAGCAGGGAAGAGAACAGTTTCTTTCCCAGTTCCCATCAGGATGATAAAGACGCCGGGGGAACGGCGGCAAGCAGCTACGATGATTATGGGAAGGAGTTAGAGAAAAAGCTGAAGCTGGTATTGGAGGAAATGGAGGGCGTGGGGAAGGTGGAGGTTATGATTACGTTGAAGGACGAAGGGGAGCGGGTGGTCGAAAAGGATCTAAACCAGGTCGGGCAGGAGTCCACGGAAAAAAATGGGGATGCATCGCGTACGGAGCAGGAGAAGCAGTACCAGGAAGAAACGGTGTTCTCCCAGCAAAGCACAGATGGGGGCGCGCCGTTTGTATCCAGGGAAATGCGGCCGAACGTAGAGGGCGTATTGGTTGTGGCGAAAGGGGGTGGGGATCCGAAAATAGCAAAAAATATTTCCGATGCGGTTTTAGCATTATTTCCAGTGGAAGTACATAAAATTAAGGTAGTTAAAATGAATTGACAGGAGGGTAACAGTTTGAAGAAAGTATTTAAGAAGAACCAGATTATTATTACGGCTCTGGCTCTGATGATCGCTGTGGCAGGCTATCTGCAGTATACGGGAAGCCACAGTGACAGCGAACTGGCAAAGGAGGCCAGCGCAGAAACAAATGAATCTACATATGACATTTCTGATGAAGATATGTATCAGGCGGAAGATATCTTTACAGATACGGAAGAGAGCCAGGATGTTTCGGCGGAAGCACAGGATACGGCGCTTGGCATCCAGACCGGGGAGCAGATTGCCCAGGCAAATGGACAGGGAGAAGACGTGGAAAACCCAGGAGAAGCAGTATTGACCAGTACTAATGTGAACAATGTGGATTTTGCATCGGAAGTAAAGCTGAACCGGGAACAGGTGCGTTCCCAGAATAAGGAATCTCTGCTGGAAATCATCAACAATACCAATATCGCAGAGGAGCAGAAGCAGGAAGCCGTCAGCGCTATGATCGGCATGACGGATATTGCGGAACGGGAAGCTGCGGCTGAGATGCTTTTGCAGGCAAAAGGATTTACGGACGTTGTAGTCAGCATTACCGATAACAACGCAGACGTTGTCTTGAATATGGGGGAAGTCACAGATGCAAAGCGCGCCCAAGTGGAAGACATCGTGAAACGGAAGACCAATGTAGAGGCTCAGAATATCATTATTACGCCAATCCAGACTTCTGCGGCGTCCGGGACGGATGGAGCCACAGAAGATAACGCTTCAGCAGGCGGGGCGCAAGAGAACCCAGATGGCACGACGGCTGGGGAAACGCCAGGAACCACCCCGGACGGGACTTCCACGGATGGGACGGGAGAAGCGGCGGACGGCAGCCAGCCAGCGACAGAGGGCTGAAAACCTCAAAATACGATGGAATCAGAAAGAAGTTAACCGACAGGCAGCAAGATACAAGGAGTGGCTGTCCACGGTTTGCCAGGCAGGATGCATGGCGTCGTGGACAGCCACTCCTAAAAAATGCTTGCAAAAGTGATATGAATATGATATCATAACAATATCATAGGAGATTGCAAAACTCCCTTTCTAGAAACAGCGGATGTACAATCTGTACAAA
>CAOKNO010000037.1 GCA_948470065.1 uncultured Eubacterium sp.
CATGAGAAAGTGCCTTGTGCGTTATTTTATTTTTCAAAAAGTTGTAAAGTGGTGTTATAAGTGGACAAAGGCGGTTCTGAACGACAGAAGAACCGTAGAAAAATATTGGTAGCAATGGAGGATTTGAAAACAATGCGCATAGCGCCTCTAACCCTTGCCAAATAGAACGTGCTCCGGGCATACCATCGCTCGGAGCGCCTTTCATCCCTCCTAGAATTCCCAAACCATAAATCGCTTCTTTGAGCGGATGAGAATGCAGGCATGATCTTGTCAAAACTTTTCCTTGTAAGTGTTACAAAAAATTTTGTCAATAGGATAAAAACTGTTGGCCACGACAAACGCATGAATGTATTCTACAACCAAAACTATACATAACATTTAAAATTTACAAGTTTATTATTCGTTCTGAATACTTCTCTGGATTTGTCCCTATCGCATAACGTTTCTTTTTTATACTTATTGCCTTATCTCCTATTCCTATCAATTTTAATATATTCAGCGACAGTTTTCTCATTATATTCAGATTATATGACGCTTGTTTTTCTAATATATGATTTCCATCTTCCCAAAACGTCACATCCAAATGCCAGTGGTAACTTTCTGTTATCCAATATCCTTTCAAAACCATATCAAGCACAAAAAATGAACTGTACATCCGAATTGTTTTCGGCTTGGGATTTACCCATGCGCTTAAAAACACGGATAAGTGAAATCCTTGTGCAAAGTTTTCAAAGTTTTGATAGGATTTCATAAAATTCTTACCCACTGACTGAGAGGATCCTCCTGCAAAGGTGGAAATGGGGATAGGGGCAATGGCGGTATACATATACAGTTTGAACATTCCATCCGTTCCATACCATACATGATAGCTCCTTGTGCCAATGCAAACCGGATAACGGCTTTCAAAACATGCTCTGGCTTCCTCATATCAATCAATGATTCTGTTGCGGGTTTTTCGATAGACTTGAATTTATCAGCGGATCACCTTATAACGCAACCGTAAATAGGAATCCTCTAAAACAATACATTCTTGCAGTTTCAAAACACCTAATTTTGATAACTCTCGTTGTGACAGCAAGGATTTCCCATCAATTAATGTAGATGTATCTTTGCCGCCTACCAAAACTGGGGCGACAACAATATCAACATAATCGAATAGCTTTTCCCGGAGGAATAAGCCATTTAGCGTCCCGCCGGTCTGTATCGTGATTCTCTCACAGCCATATTCAGATTTGAGCTTTCCAAGCGCATTTTCTAGGGATAATTCTTTTTGATAAATGATATGTAAATTACTTTCCTCAATATGAAACGCCGGGTGCTTTGCGTTTGACGTAATCAAGACAAACTCTTTTGATAGCGCGCAAAAATACCGTATACCATGTTCATTCAAATGCTTGTTGTCTGCCACCACAAAAGATACCGGCGTTCTATTTGGCATTTCCTTTGTATTGACGCCGATTTTAGCTTGGACCCGGCCAGAATTAAACGTCCATAAATCTGTGGTCTGTTCTATTTCATAATATTGGCGCAAACCTTCGCGAACCCCTGCAATCTGGGGGAAATCCTTGTCTACATCTAAATCGTCCGTCGCCCCTGTGCTTATTTTCCCGTCCACCGACATCAGCATAAACAATGTTGTAATAGGTCTATCCATATTATCACTCCTATTTCCGAAAGGAAACCCGCCGCATCCTATTGGATTAGGAAGGCGGCGGGCTGGTTTCCTGATCCACACGCTTCATCTTGTGGGAAGATTGTGTATTCCGTGGCTGCTCCTTACTTAGAAAACATAACCTTCTCGCTATCGAACATCTTCGTCAGCACAAACACGCCAAGCCCAGTATAGCAGATATTTGCAATTACCGTCACCGCAATATTCACGACATTGATTTCCAAGGAGAAAATATTGCTCATGCACTGTGCGCTGTTATACAGTGGGATCAAAAACCAGATAGGTTCCGTCTTGCACAGGCTTTCCACCATAGACGTCACGCCAAGGAGCATAGAGATAATCATAATTGGCGTAACCCATCCTGTGGCTTCTTTTACATTTTTTGCAAACGCAGACACAATGGAAATCAACGCGACAATCACCAATGCCGTTGTTAAAATCACCAACAGCAAGAGCAGGTACTCTTTAATGCCATACACGCCCGCATTGATGGCGCTCCCTTCGCCGCCCATCAGCTTCGGCAGCGACAGCATCGTCCCTAAGAAGCTGGACAGGCCGCTTAAAATCGCAATCACGCTCAAACTCAGGATTTTCCCCAATGCCAGATGGCTCCGCTTCACCGGGGTAACCAAAAGCGTAGCAATCGTCCCGCGTTCTTTCTCCCCGGCAATGGATTCTGGGGCAATCGCCATACAGCCGCTAAATAAAAATACCATCATCAGCATCGGCACCATCATAGAGAACATCTTGGCGGACGTATCCTCCTCGCTCGCCAGATCGTAACTCCCGTTTCCAGGATTGACGTCGAATTTGTTCGCAAGGCTGCTCTCATAAGCGTCCAACGCTTCTGTCATCATGACATAGGCCGTCTGGGAATCTGTAACACTGGAATTGTAATAAATCTCTACCGCGGGCGCAGCGCTCTTTTGGGACACATCATACGCTGCCACCCATTCGTCGAACCCTTCTGGGAAAACGGCAACCAGATCATACAATTCCTCCCCCTCTCCCAGGCTCTCTAGCGCCTGGTCTGTTTCCGGCTGCCCTGGCAGTTCTGTAAACAGGAACGGCGCTTCCCCTGCCATGGCTTTTATGCTCTCAGGCATGTTCTGCACACAGACCTTTGCCTGGAAATCCTCTTTCGTTTCAAACTGGGATGAAATCCCTGAGCCCATTACCGAATACAGCAGGTAAATCATAATCCCTGGCATCAAAAGTGTAGTCAGGACCATCCTGCTATCCGTAAAAAAACGCGTAAATTCTTTCTTCATTACGGTTACCATATTGCTTTTCATCTGTCCTCACCCACCCTTTCTGCATAGATGTCAAAAAATTTCTCTTCGAGGGACTTCTCAGATGTGAGATGCTCTAGCGTATCGCAGACCACCATCTTCCCATCAATAATAATCCCTACACGGTCGCAGATCTTCTCAATCAGGCTAAAGATATGGGTAGATACGACAATCGTTTTCCCTTGTCCCTTCAACTCCAAAAGGAAATCTGTCACCACTTTTGCCGTCAGTACATCCAGCCCATTGGTCGGCTCGTCAAATATGATAATGTCCGGATTATGTACAATGGAAATGACCAAAGACACCTTCTGCTTCATACCCGTAGACAGATTGGCTACTTTCACTTCTGCAAACTGGGTAATCTGGAACTTCTCAAACAACTCCCGCTTACGCTTCGCCGCCGTTTCCTTCTCCACGCCGTGCAGTTCCGAAAAAAAGTCAAACAGATAATTCGGCGTGAAAAACTCTTCCAGCTTAAGCTCACTCGTCAAAAACCCAATTTTGCCACGCACTTCATTCGGGGATTCCACCACGCTTGACCCCGCTACCAGAACATCCCCCTCGTCTGGCACAATCAAGGCGGACATCATCCGCAATGTCGTCGTCTTCCCAGCGCCATTCGATCCAAGAAGGCCAAATACTTCCCCTTCATAAGCAGTAAAGCTCAAATGATCCACCGCTACCTTGACGCGTTCCTTTGTCTTCTGGATTTTCTGCTGTTTCGCAGAAATCTTGAACGTCTTCTTCAAGCCCTGCACCTGTAGTAATTCTCTCATGTCCTGTCCTTCCTTTAAAATGTATTATTGTACTACACGTATAATACATTAAAATAGTTTTCTATTCTTGTCAAGGGTTAATTCCAACGCCAACAACACTTGGGATTATTGCTTCAGACGATGGATTTTCAAGGATAACCGGACAATCATACAGAAAAAGACCAATGAGATACTATATGTGACGCCTAACGCGACGAGCAGGAGCAGCCCTACATCCTTCCAATATGCATCGGCAAACCGGATAAAATTATTGGTGTTGTAAACGCTCGCCCAGACGTCCCATAGGAAAATAAGAAAAAATATTAACCGTATCCTCTGGTACAAGCTGATTTTCGACTCCACATCCGTATAAAGCTGGAACGCCCCTTTCGCCGTCTCCTTTTTAAAAAACACATAAACTCCCCAGGTGCATACACATTCCGCCCCCGTCGATTCTACAAACGCAATATACTCACGCTTTTCCCTATCCCTGTCCGCCCCTCTTGGCAGCTTTGGCATATCAATTTGGTAGGTATATTTCCCTGGCTCGCAAGGCCGGAAGGTATACACGCCTAAAAAGAAGTCTGTCAATTCCCATCCTCGTCTGCACATATCATCCAGCCACGCTTCTTCCTTATCTTTATCATAATACCACCTGAACTTCCTCATGTCCGTCCTCCTTCTTCCTAAATTAATTACCTGCCGCATCCCTTCCATACCAGGATGCGCCCCTTTACAGACCGTTGCCTGCCGGAAGCAGCCTTCCATCCTGGGCTTTTACCACCTCTGCCCCCAACGCCCATCTTCCATTCTCTACAAGTTCTTCTAACCGCCGGACTTCCTGTTGCAAAGACCGAAGCCCCGCCTCTGTCAGGATATACTGTTTCTTCTTCCTAGATGATATATCCTCGCTGTATAAGCGGATCCACTGTTTCTCAAGAAGCGTGTTCAAAGCGCCATACAATGTGCCTGCCCCTAGCTCTAGCCTTCCGCCCGTCAGATTCAAGGTATTCTGGATAATCCCATATCCATGGTTCGGCTCTCTCAAAGATAGCAGGATATAATAGACTGCCTCCGTCATTGCAGCTTGCCTCTCTGCCAATCCAACCCCCTCCTTCCTGATATATCGTCATCCGATATATCAATTATATCATTTGCCGATATATCTGTCAACGATATAACGAAAACTTCCAAGGGAACGCGCAGCGCCAAACCATCTGGATCGTTACGCCAATTCTTTCCATATCCTGTATTTTTTTCTAAATAAGGATTGCTATTCTCCCAAAATATGTTAAGATATATATGTGCGTCCAGCACGCATATACGGCAGGATACGGCAGTACTATATTCCGTATTCCGTGTTTCACATAACAATTAACCAAAGTAAATTTTAGGAGGAATTTTCAAATGGCAAACAAATGGGTTTATCTCTTCACAGAGGGAAATGCAAACATGCGTGAGCTTCTTGGAGGAAAAGGCGCGAACCTTGCTGAAATGACCAGCTTAGGCCTTCCTGTCCCACAAGGTTTCACAATCACAACAGAAGCTTGTACTCAGTACTATGAGGATGGCCGCCAGATCAACGATGAAATCCAGGCTCAGATCAACGAGCATATCGTTAAAATGGAGGAAATCACTGGCAAGAAATTCGGTGACACTGAGAATCCGCTTTTGGTATCTGTACGTTCCGGCGCAAGGGCTTCCATGCCTGGCATGATGGATACAATCTTAAACCTTGGCCTGAATGAAACGGTTGTTAACGTAATTGCGGAAAAATCCGGAAACCCACGTTGGGCTTGGGACTGCTACAGAAGGTTTATCCAGATGTATTCTGACGTAGTTATGGAAGTTGGCAAGAAATATTTTGAAGAATTAATTGATAAAATGAAAGAGGAAAAGGGCGTTACGCAAGACGTTGACCTAACGGCTGACGATCTGAAGGAACTGGCGTCCCAGTTCAAAGCGGAATACAAAGAGAAAATCGGCGAAGACTTCCCAAGCGATCCGAAGGAACAGCTTATGGGCGCCGTAAAGGCAGTATTCCGTTCTTGGGACAACCCACGCGCGAACGTATACCGCCGCGACAACGACATCCCTTATTCTTGGGGTACTGCTGTCAACGTACAGAGCATGGCGTTCGGCAACATGGGCGACAACTGCGGCACCGGCGTTGCATTTACCCGTGATCCGGCAACTGGCGAGAAGAAATTAATGGGCGAGTTCTTAACAAACGCACAGGGCGAAGACGTTGTTGCAGGCGTACGTACCCCTATGCCAATCGCACAGATGGAAGAGAAGTTCCCGGCAGCTTTCGCAGAATTCCAGGCTGTATGCAAGAAATTAGAAGACCACTACCGCGATATGCAGGATATGGAGTTTACGGTTGAGGACGAGAAGCTTTACATGCTCCAGACCAGGAACGGCAAGCGTACCGCACAGGCAGCGTTAAAGATTGCCTGCGATCTGGTGGATGAAGGTATGCGTACCGAGGAAGAAGCCGTTGCTATGATCGATCCACGTAACTTAGACACTCTGCTGCACCCGCAGTTTGACGCTGTAAAGCTTCATGCTACCGAGCCAGTTGCTAAAGCGCTTGGCGCATCCCCGGGAGCTGCCTGCGGTAAGATTGTATTTACGGCTGACGACGCTAAGGCATGGGCTGCCAACGGTGAAAAGGTTGTATTGGTACGTCTGGAAACTTCCCCGGAAGACATCGAAGGGATGAAGGCTTCCCAGGGTATCTTAACTGTCCGCGGCGGTATGACCAGCCATGCAGCCGTTGTTGCCCGTGGTATGGGGACATGCTGTGTATCTGGCTGCGGCGACATCACAATGGACGAAGCGAACAAGAAATTCACACTTGCCGGCAAAGAATACCACGAAGGCGACTGCATCTCCATCGACGGTTCTACCGGTAATATTTACGACGGCTTAATCCCAACCGTAGACGCTACGATCGCTGGCGAATTTGGCAGGATCATGGGATGGGCTGATAAATACAGGACGTTAAAAGTCCGCACCAATGCAGACACCCCGGCAGACGCAAGGAAAGCCCGCGAACTTGGCGCAGAAGGCATTGGATTGTGCCGTACTGAGCATATGTTCTTTGAAGGAAACCGGATCGACGCGTTCCGCGAGATGATCTGCTCAGAAACCGTAGAAGAACGCGAAGCTGCATTGGAGAAAATCCTCCCAGAACAGCAGGGCGATTTCGAGAAATTATACGAAGCGCTCGAAGGCAACCCCGTAACCATCCGTTTCCTGGATCCGCCTTTGCATGAATTTGTTCCAACCGAAGAAGAGGATATCAAGAAGCTGGCGGACGCACAAGGCAAATCCGTAGAGAGCATCAAGGCAATTATTGATTCCCTCCATGAATTTAACCCAATGATGGGCCACCGTGGATGCCGCCTTGCTGTCACATACCCGGAAATCGCTAAAATGCAGACAAGCGCTGTAATCCGTGCAGCAATCAATGTACAGAAAGCCCATGCAGAATGGACCATTAAGCCAGAAATCATGATCCCATTGGTTGGCGATATCAATGAGTTGAAATATGTAAAGAAAGTCGTTGTAGAAACAGCAGATGCAGAAATCGCTTCATCCGGCATCGACTTATCCTACGAAGTAGGTACAATGATTGAAATCCCAAGGGCTGCATTGACGGCAGACGATATTGCAAAAGAAGCGGACTTCTTCTGCTTCGGGACAAACGATCTGACACAGATGACCTTCGGGTTCTCCCGTGACGACTCCGGCAAGTTCTTAGAGGCATACTATGACGCTAAGATCTTTGAAAACGACCCATTTGCAAAGCTTGACCAGACTGGCGTTGGTAAGTTAATGGAAACAGCAATCAAGTTAGGCAAGCCTGTCAACCCAGAACTCCACATCGGAATCTGCGGCGAACACGGCGGGGATCCTTCTTCCGTAGAGTTCTGCCATAAGATTGGTTTAGACTACGTTTCCTGCTCTCCGTTCCGCGTACCAATTGCAAGGCTCGCGGCAGCGCAGGCGGCAATCGCCCAGAAATAATCTACGCCACGCTGTAAAAACGTCGCGTTAAAGGCTAAGCGCCCTAGGGGTACATTGCCCACGGGAATAAAATATGGAAACATAGAAATCCCTTGTTACTTTATGGTAAAGTAACAGGGGATTTTTTGCGCTATCTCTGTTCATATCCTGTAAAATATCGGAAACTCATAAAAGGCTATTTACCATGCTGGATTTTCCATCCGATATAATATTACTCCGTTGGTTAACTATCATATGTTTTTTGAAAAATTTTTTCGATTTGGGATATTTCTTCGTCCTAAATTGTTTTCTTTATATAGGAGGAACAGATTATGAAATACACAGAGAAAAGAAAAGTGCTGGAATGTTATCAAAAGCACAAGGACATGGTGTATAAGCTGGCATGGACTTACTGCAAAGATAATTTCCAGGCAGAAGACGCCTTCCAAGAGGTTTTTTACAAATTTCTGATCTACCATCCGAAGTTCAAGACACAGGAACACGAAAAGGCTTGGTTTATCAGGACAACCATCAATGTCTGTAAGAACATGCTGAAAAGCAAATGGAACCATGATATCCTGCAGCTTGAAGAACGCGACAGCAACAAAATCCTTCCAGATGGGACAGACGATGCCTTCGATGAATTGAAGCAAGCGGTTCTGGACTTACCAGAAAAATACCGTGTACCAATACATCTGTACTACTATGAAGAATATTCTGTTGCTGAAATCGCAGACCTGTTGCACAAATGCGAAAGCACGATACAGACACAGCTACAGCGTGGAAGGGAAAAAATCAAACAAACACTTGAAAGGAGTGAGGCAAATGATGTTGGAGCGTAACACTTACAGAGAGGCAATTACAGACGTCAGGTTAACAGAAGAGGTAGGTATGGAGCTTGTTGAAGGCGCCATCAAGCGTAAGGAACAGAGGGGGCAGAAGCTGCGGGCAAGGGCGATTGCTACAGTCGCAGGGATTATGGTAGTATTTTTAAGCGCAAACGGCATCTGCTTTGCACAGACCGGGATGAACCTATGGGATCTGGTACATTCCTTCTATGAGGAAGGAAACAGCCCCGAAGTTGCAGAAAACGTTGTGAAGATGTTCCGTCAATCTGGGGAATCCATCGTTGACGAAGATCTGGGCGTCCGCTTCACACTGGAATCTTATTTCTATGATTCCTCCAATGGGGAAGTGCTCGCATCTCTGCGCATGGACTCCCTGGATGGAACACCCATCGAAGAGAAACAAGAGGAATGGTTTATCTCAGGCCTGGGGAAGGATTTCAAGATTGGCGACAGAGGATCGGCTGGCCACGTCGTTACTTCCGATCCGATCGTTAGCGCAGATAAGAAATCCCTGCAGTTATACTATAGCGCTTCTATGATGGGGCTCACGGAAATAGAAGCAGACGTGGATGAACCTATTTCGTTTTCCATCGAAACCGTAGCTAGCCGGGATGGCGGAGAAACTATGGAAACACGTTATAAAAACGTCGGAAGCTTCCTGCTGGAGCCGACTGGAAAGCTGAACAACCTGGAGCTCGACGAAACTGCAATTGATGGTTGTGAAAAAGCCCTTATTACACCATCATCGTTCTACTTGTTCTTAGGCAAACGTCTGGATTATATGATGGCAGACGAAAGCATTATCCCAGACGGCGTCAAATCTGAACTGGACGAAAATAACCGACTTCATCCGTTCTCTTACGTTGAACTAAAGATGAAGGACGGCGCCAGCTACTATCTTGCAGGCGAGGGGAAAAACATTGAATACATCTGGGATGAAGGTTCTGACGAGCCGGTTGCATACAAACTCACTGGGCCGGAATTTGGCAACGAGGGGAAAGAAATCCCTGCAGATCGCGTACTTTGCCAATTCTGGAACAGCGGCAGCAGCTTCGATGGATATACCGAATCTGGATATACCTCATTCTTCACTGGATATTTCAAAACCTTCCTTGATGTAGATGAAGTTGCCGCTGTCTATATCAATGGTGTAGAAATCCCTGTGAAATAGATAACAAAAACCGCTAGATCCTCCATCTGGAAAGCATTGTCTTAAGGGCGGCGGCAGGAAGTGATCCCCTTCCTGCTGCCGCCCGATTGTTGTGTATTGATTTTTTGATTGTAATTGTGTACAATGGAAAAAAATCCTGCACAACCAGGGAAGGAGCAAGCATTATGGGTATGCTACAAAAAAATCTTTTTACAATAGAGGATATTTACGCGCTGCCAGACGGGCAGCGGGCGGAACTGATTGATGGGAACATCTACATGATGGCGCCGCCCAGCCGTACGCACCAGCGGATCTCACATCTTTTAGAATGGGCAATTGAAACTTATATTCGGAAAAAAAATGGAGGCTGTGAAGTTTATTCCGCCCCATTTGCCGTTTTTTTTAACAAGGATAACTTGAATTATGTAGAACCAGACATTTCCGTAATCTGTGATCCCTCAAAGCTAGATGAAAAGGGATGCCATGGGGCACCCGACTGGATCATCGAGATTACTTCGCCTACGAACCCCCAAACCGACTATGGCATCAAGCTATTCAAGTACCGTACTGCCGGAGTCCGGGAATATTGGATTGTAAACCCACAGAGGAGTTCTGTCATGGTCTATGATTTTGAGCATAATGAAAAAACAAACCAGTATGGTTTTGAGGATACCATCCCAGTATGTATTTACAGTGATTTTAAAATCTGTATTTCAGATTTATAGACAATAATACCGTATTCTCGGATAAAGCTAGCCAGGCTCTTGCCAAAATCTATGTATCCCTACTATACATCCAGCTTCAAATCTGTCTCTTCTTCCGCCTGCTGCCGAAATTCCTCCAGCTGATCCTGGTTCAACGCCGGAAGTTCTTCTATGGAATGAACGCCAAAGTTACGCAGAAATTCCTCGGTCGTCCCAAAGAGCAGAGGCCTACCTGGCGCGTCCAGCCTTCCCAACTCACAGACCAGGTTGTATTCTACCAGCTTATTGATCGCATGGGCACAGGATACGCCCCTTATTTTTTCAATTTCCACCCTGGTAATCGGCTGCTTGTATGCAACAATGGAAAGCGTCTCCAGCAAAACGTCTGTAAGTACATGTGGTTTGGGCTGCTTTACAATCTGGATCAGATACTCGTATAATTCCTTTTTTGTACACATCTGGACAGATTCTTCCACTTCGATAATCTGGATCCCCCGATCCTCTTGCCGATACCGTTCCATCATGCGATGTATTAAATCTACAGCCTGCTCCTTGCTAATCCCCAAAACCTCTGCAAGCCTTGCCTTTTCCACGGATCCTCCTGCTGCGAACAGAATCCCCTCAATAACCGCTTCCTGTTTCTTAGGCTCCAAAATTTCCTCCGTTCTGTGCGGCTCCTTGCCTTACTACTGTGATATCATCAAAAATATGTTCCTGGAAAATCAATATTTTCCCAGTCTTCATCAATTCCAGGATAGACAAAAACATAACGATCACTTCCATCTTCGTACTTGGCGTTTCAAACAGGCTTCGGAAGCTGAATCTCGGATGGGCTTCTATGTACTGTTCCAGATACGCCATACGTTCTTCCAAAGAAACCTCCTCCCGCTCAATCTTCCCAAATTTAGAGCGGATGGGATCCATCTTATCCTCCTGCCTGCGCATCACGGATGTGAAGATCGCCCTCAGCTTCTTCAAAGAAATCCCAGCAAGCAGTTCCTCCAAATCCACCGGCGCCTCATATTTGCGCACTTCCTCTGGTATGGAAGGCTTCTTAAACAAAACCTTCTGGGCTTCTACCTGCCTGTCTTTCAGTTCATAAGACATACATTTATACATTTTATACTCTAAAAGCTGCTGCACCAAATC
Source organism: uncultured Eubacterium sp. (assembly GCA_948470065.1). GTDB lineage: Bacteria > Bacillota > Clostridia > Lachnospirales > Lachnospiraceae > Petralouisia. The sequence continues at coordinate 11,585 of CAOKNO010000037.1, forward strand.
CGCCCTCGGATCACACTCTTCCTCCTCAGACTCTTCCTTTGGAAGCAGCATCTTTGATTTGATATCCAGCAACGTAGCCGCCATCACCAGAAATTCACTGACAATATCCAAATCGTGGCGTTTCATCTCATTGATATAATCCATATATTGATTTGTAATCTCCACAATCGGGATATCATAAATACTTACCTTATTTTTCTCCAGCAAATGCAGCAGCAAATCCAACGGGCCTTCAAAGACCTGTAGCTTTATCGTTAAATCCATGTCTTCCTCATCTTCTCTTCCACAACACAAAAGCGCCGTTTCTTATTTTACCTGGATCTGCCTTCTTTTTCAAGATATTTTTCCTTTTGGGATAAATTTCACCGAAACAAGTTCCGCCCGGTTGAACACCCGTATATGGAACGTATGCGTGCCAAGGCCGCGGCTTACGATTACCGTCTTCCCCCCGATCTGGAATTTCCCGGCATCATACTTTGGAAACCAGGTGATCTGCGGGGATAGTATGCTCCCAACGCCAGGGATACGGATCAAGCCCCCATGGTTATGCCCACAGAACGACGCATCCGCGCCCCATGCGGCATACTCCTTTGCATACGCCGGGTTATGGGCAAGCAGTATTTGAAGCTGCTCTTTGTCTCCCACCCCCAGGCGCTGTTCCATGTAGCCAGGCTCCATTGGGGCAATGCGCCCCTTTTCATAATAATCCAACTCCAACTCTAACGCCGACAGCGTCACTCGGTTGCCATTGAGGGAAATTTCCCTGCTCTCCGTTTCCATTACGTTCACGCCTGCCCGTCTTACGTCTTCCATATACCGCACAAACAACGGGTGATCCCTTTTTGTAGGGGTACGCATACGGCTTTCATGGTTGCCATAGCTGTAATACACTGGGGCAATCTTAACAAGCCTCTGTAAGGTCTTCAAAGCCGTTTGATACGTTCCACTATATTTTGACACAATCATATCCCCTGGGATAAATATTGCATGGGGCTTTAAGCCCTGCACACGGCGCAGAAGCCTTCGGTTGCCCTTTCCATAGGTAAACCCATGCAGATCCGAAATAACAGCCACATTTGCCGGAAACTCCAGCTTCGTAGACGCTACCTGGTACTCTGTCACGCAGAACCTTGTAAGTTCCCAATTCTGCCAGGCCAGGTAGCCGGCAGCCGTAGCGGCAGTTGTTAATAAAATCCTCATATACCGATAACTCTCTTTCCTATTCTGACATCATATCTATACTTCTGGCATCACATCTATACTTCTAGTATCACATCTATATACTATCCTTTGGTATTACCACTTATTTTATCATGCAGCATACCGATCCACAAGCTTAAATGCATAATATACAAGCATGGGGCTTAAACTTATTATATATGTTTTGGAGGTTACAATATGCATCCGATCTTATCAATGATACTCTCTGTATGCCTGATGTTCCCATCTATACCCACAACAGGCAGCGCCTATGCAGCTTTTACACAGCCTACGGGAAACAACACCGCCGAAGAAGAACCCACTCCAGAAAACACCTCTTCTCAAAGTACAGATTCTGACAGCCAGGAGCCTGAACCGCCAACCGCAAAATCCCCTTCTGCTGGGGCGCCTTCTACAGATCTATCCGTTTCCGCCCCTTCCGTTGTACTAATGGAAGCTTCCACCGGGCAAGTGATCTACGAAAAAGAACCCCACGCTTCCCTACATCCGGCGAGCATTACAAAAATCATGACCCTGATCCTGATCTTTGACGCCTTAGAAGAGGGGAAAATCGCATTGGAGGATACGGTAACTGTTTCCGAATACGCCGCCAGCATGGGCGGATCCCAGGTCTTTTTGGAGCCTGGGGAAACCCAGACAGTAGATACGATGCTAAAATGCATTTCCGTTGCCAGCGCCAACGACGCATGAGCCGCGTAAATAGAAAGTAGACAGATACCACGTTTCTAATACAACATCCCTACTCAACGAAGGGATACAGATTTAGTCTATAAATGCTTCATTCCATCCTTAGTTCTATCGTTACAGTATACTCCGTTCCCTTGGACCACTCTAACAGATATACATGCAATGGATACAGATGACCACAAATCATCACTTTTTGGTTTGCAAAATCCCTCAGCTTAGAAACCTCGCCTACATACGGCATAAGATTATTTTTTAACTTATACCATACTAAAGGAGACATATTAGAAGGCATTTCAAAATCTTCTAAAAACTCTGCGACCTTCAAAAATTTTTCTTTCTCAAATCTCCTAGTTGCAATCCCGACTTCCACCGTTTCTTTGTAACCATCACTTTTATAAGCAACTAAAAAGCTTTCTTTATGTAGGATAGAATGATGAAGCTGTTCAACAAAACCACTGACTTCTTTAACTGCAGACAATACAGCATTATCTTGAAGCAGGTTGTCGCTAAACGCCGAAATATTTTTCTTTATATCCAAGCTAAATGTATAGAGTTCCTTGCCCTTTTCATCTATCAAACACGTTAATATATCGGTTGATTTACACCCATGTTTAGAAAAATTGGGAGAATGATATTCCTTGCCAAAGACTGCATACTGGCCATCCTCCAAAAGAAACTTCAAGGAAACAGTTTCGACATCTGCACAATCACCGTGTTCTTCCCGAATGGAAACTGTTTTATTTCCATCTATCCGATACAAAACATTATTCTGTATGTCCATGCCATCCTTTAATCTTTTTGTATTCAAACAAATCATTTCAATGATTCTCCCCTATTCTCAACGCTTCCTCATAAAGCTCCATAGCAGGCTTTGTAAACAGATCAAATTTAAATCCCATCTTAGGATCTGGTACAATTTCCTTTACAATGCTCCTGCCATCATCTTGAAAAACAAACTCGTACACAAATAATGTTTCCGATGAAATCAAATCTTCCGGTTCCACATGGAACTGTTTTTCTGCGTCCTTCTTCTGTTTCTTCCATTGCTCTGACAAGACGTATAAATTATTTAACTTTGAAACAAAAGTATCGCTATGCGTACTCAAAACCAGCTTCATCCCCTTATTATGGATCCGATTCAGGAATCGCGCCATTTCTAGCTGTTTCTGTGGATGTAAGCTTGCTTCCACTTCATCAATAATAAGCCTTCCATACCGCTTTTCAGAAGTCAATGCCAGAACCAATGGCGTCACTTCATTCACCATAGCGGAAGCAAGATACATCGGCACTGTACTGCTGCCATCCTTTGCCTGGTAAGAGAAATCCCCTTGCTTCTTTACACTGATATGCCCTTCTATTACCTTATCTTCAAAAAAATCCAATTCTTTTTTATATTCAGCAATGTTTTCCTCTTTTTCAAAATATGTCTGTAAGAAACGTAAAAATCCGTATACCGGCTGGGTCAGCCCGCCATACCATCCCTCGCTTCCTACAACTCCAGAATCGCTCACCCGATAGGAAACCGCATCGTCCGCCCTGTTTGCAAAAAAATCACGGTACAGCAACATCAGACCTGTCCTTGACGCTGGCAAAAATAAGCTATCGCTTTCTAAGATATGCCGCAGCACAATCCGGAACGCAGACAATGCGCTTCCTTTCGCTGAAATCGCAATTGATATCCAATCCACAGTCCCCTCCTGGCTGCTTCTCTTCGATAAAAAACCACTCATCCATTGCGTCCCTCTATCAATACTTAGAAAATCCATCGGGATCTCTTCTAGGACTTTTGACTTCTTTATATTTTCAATTTCTAAGCTTTTCCCATCCACAAGGTCAATTTGATAAAAAATCCCCTCCTCTAGTTCCAGATCAATATATAATTTCCCAATTGAAATCTCACGTCCAAAAATTTCTCTGACAAGCTGCTCCTTTTTCTGGTTTAATTTATCATTGATATATGCCAAAAGCTGCCCAATGTTATCTTGATTGATCACATATTTGCAATACCCCTCAAACTGTTCTGCTAACAGGATATCCATTGCATCTTCTTCCAGGAAATCAACAATTTTATCACTTAACCCCTGGATGAGCTGCATAAGAAAAGTCTTACCACTATTGTTCGGTCCAACAAAAAGCGTATACTGATCCATGCAGACTTTCGCACGTTCAATTTTCGCAAAATCCTCTACACCTATCCAAATGTGCATATCTCCACTCCTTCTATTCTATCCACAACAATCCATTCTGCCCTGTAATTACCATATTATACTACAAAAAACGCTCATTTTAAACCATAATTCCATATATAGAATACAAGTAAACGTCTACCCTGTTTTTGCACATCTGGACTCTACCATTACCCTTCCGCTATTCCTACTGTGTCGTTATGCCTTAAATTTATAATATACCGTAAGCCCTCCATCCTCTCCCACTTCGATCCTGTCTATCATTTCTAATGCGACGTCCCTGGTCAACGAAGGGATGCGGATGTAGTCTATAAATGTTTCATCCCATGCGGTTTCTGCTTCTTCTGTTTCCTGCTTTTGGCGCAGCGCCTGTTCTGCCGCGGACTGCTGGCGGCGCAGCCGTTCCTGTTCTTTTTCGCATTGGGCGCGGTATGCGATATATTCTTCCTTGGAAACCAGGCCTTCCATAAAATTCTGGTAATTCTTCTGCTGGAAACGTGCAGTCTTCTCAAGCCGTTTCTGGATCTGCGCGAACTGTCTGCTGACCTGCCTCATGTCCGCAGCATAATCCGGCAAGTTCTTTAAAAACTCAATATCTTCCCATGCCAAATGCCTTCTGGCTTCTTCCTGCAAAGACCGCAGCACGGCTTCTTCCAATTCGCGGATTCCAATGATATGGCTGGCGCAGAACTGCTTCCCTTTGGTCTTATACGTCTTGCAGATATAGCCGATAAATCCTCTTTCCCCACGCCTTGCATAATTCCTGGACATGGCATGTTTACAGTCAGCGCAAAAGATCAGGCCGGAGAACACACTGTTCTGGCTGTCCATACAAACGCTCCTGGTACGTGCTTCCTGTTGTCTTTTAGCCATTGCAAACAGCTCCTCCTCTATAATTGGCTGGTGGGTGTCCCTGGCAATAATCCACTGTTCTTTGGGCAGTGCTTTTTTCTTCTTATCCTTATAAGATATCGTATTCGCCTTATTCTGCACTAAATGGCCCAAATACGTCTCATTGTTCAGTATGGTGTGGATGGTCTGTGCAGACCAAGCTTTTGTAGCGCTTAAAGCCTTGGCATTGTAGTAATTTTCTCCCAATACCTGCTGTTTGTATAAGGTTGGGATCAAGATTCCTTCCCCAGACAGGATCGCGCCGATCTTTGCTTTTCCATATCCAGAAACATAGAGCCTATAAATCCGCCGGACCACATCTGCAGCGTATGGATCAATCATTAAGTGATTGTGATTCTCTGGATCCTTCCGGTATCCATAGGGGCAGGAGGAACCTAGGAACTGGCCGTTTTTCATCTTCGCCTTTAAGGCGCTGCGGATATTTTTCGACAGATCCTCACAATACCATTCGTTCACTAGCCCATTGATCTGCCTGCTTTTCTTATTGGCGTCGTCCTTGGTATCTACCCCGTCGACCACGCCGATAAAACGGATCCCAAGATTGGGGAGATCGTGATGCAGGTATTTCTCAATATGCTCCATATTCCTAGAAAACCGCGACTGGGTTTTTGCAATGATCAAATCAAATTTCCCCAGCCGTGCATCCTCCATCATTTTCTCAAAGTCCGGGCGGCTATCATACAGGCCGCTTTCATCGTCGTCAGAGTAAACGCCGACAATATGCAGCCCTTGCGACAAGGCGTAATCTGCCAACAGGAGGCGTTGGTTTTGGATGCTTGCGCTATCGTCGCCGTTTTTGCATTTATCCGCATCCTCCTTACTCAGCCTTAGATATAAGACGGCGCGGTTTTTTGGCATTCGGTCATCTTCCTTTCCTTCGTTCGTTTTTTGAGGACGCATCCCATACAGTCTGTAAAGCTTTTCGTCCCATAGACTGCGGTTACCTTGATCTGTTTCGATGGCTCTGTTTTTCTCAAAGCTTATATCACCTGTATTCCAATGTATTGTCCATTTATTTTATTCCAAACAGCGCTTGTCCCATGCATTCAATTGAGGACAACGCAGCAGGACTGCCCAGCGCTCTCGTATTGCGCCAGGCAGTCCTGCCTGCCAATCCTTTCGTTGCAACCATCCTTCATCCTTGGGCTTGAAGGGCTGTTCTTCCAACGGGTTATTTCATCTTAATCTGTTTGATACTGCTGTATGCGCCGTAGATTTTCTTGCCTTTTACGGTGCGGTACGCGCGTACCTTTACATAATAAGTCTTTCCTTTCTTTAAGCCGGGCTTCGTATAGCTTTTTTTGCCGCTGCCTTTCACCGTTACTTTTTTGTATCCTGATTTTTTCTTTAAGGAATACTGGATTTGGTAGCCGCTTGCACCGCTTACCTTCTTCCATTGGATGGTAAGCTTCGTCTTCGATTTCTTTTTCAGGGAAACGGACGGCGCCGCCAGCTTCGTTTTGGCGGATACTGCTTTTGAAAACGAAGATTCCACCGTTGTTTTGCCTGATTTCTTATATGCCTTGATCTTGTAATAATAGGTCTTTCGGAAGGACAGCTTGCTGTTTTTGTACGTCACGGTACTTGCTTTCGCAATGGTCTTAATCTTTTTGTATTTCCCATTTTTGGACGTAGCGCGGTAAATCGTATAGCCGTCCGCGCCGCTTACCTTCTTCCATTTCAACGTAATGGCGTTGTAAGACGATGACGTTTTCGTAATGGATGGCGTCTTCGGCGGTTTTGGAGCCGGAGGAACTGGCTGTTCCACTGACACAACAAAGGAACCGCTCTTTCCCTCGCTTGTTACGGTGACTGTTTTCCTTCCTGAAGTCTTAGAATCAAACCCGGAAACAGTGTATTGGCTCTTCTCCAGTTCATGCCTGCCGCCGTTGTTATCCGTTGCTATTACCTTTAATCCACTTAAATCTAACGCTTCCCCAATGCGGTAGCTTACCTTATTTGGAGCGTTTGCAATCTCCACTTTTACAAAATAGACAAGCTTTCCTGCCGCTTCTTTCAGCTTAGCCGCCGCTTCCTGTAGTTCTGCGGCGGACGCATCCGGCTGATTTAGGAGTTCCTTTGCCTTTGCCATACGTTCTGTAAATACAGCCCAATCACGTTCTGCTGTTAAGAACGGCTTCTTTGTGATGGAACCATACGTCTGGCACAAGGATTTAAGTTCTTCCTTAAAGTCATAGTCTGCGCCGACCACCTCTACTTGCATGGATACCTGCTTATACTGTTCTACCAAATCGCGTTCTTCTACCAGATCAAGGACTGGATCCCCGTCAATATCAAAATGCACCCGCCGGATGCTTGCGCTTCTCGTCGCGCTGCGTCCCCATTTCGCATGGTACGTATTGTATACCGTCCCATCATCGTCGTACACATATGCGTTATGCCCAGGGCCATACTGCCCTTCTACCGACCAGGACGTCAGGATTGGGGAGTTGCTCTTTCTCCAAGCGTTTGCATCCAAAAGATCGCTATCTTCTAACGCTGTCATCACTCCTACGCAATAGGTATGATCCGTTGCCCCGCCGGAGAAGGTCAGATAAATCTTCCCGTCTTTCTGGAGTGCGAACGGTCCTTCCACCACGAAGGTATTGTTGTTGTCCCATCCGTAATCTGGTTTACAGATGCAGACCCGGTCGCTCGTCAGCTTCCACGGCTGCGCCTTATCTACCGTGGCAATATACAGCCAGGAACCATTGTCTACCGGATGCCTCTGGCGCTGCGCCCAAACAACGTAGCTTTGCCCGTTTGCTTCAAAATACGTCATATCCAGGGTTATGCCCTGCGTATCCGCATTGTAAAGGTTGTTGCCATCCTGATCCTTGACCCGGATTGGCTTTTCCCAATCCGAGGCTTTCGTCGGATCGCCGCCCTCTTTCAGCTTCATTACATGGGACTGTACGCCTGACCAGTCGGTCATGCTTCCGGCAAAGAAGACATACAGTTCCCCTTCAATGACATGAAGTTCCGGCGCCCACAAGCAGGCTTTGAATAAATCCGGGTAACTATTCCCATCCAGCAAGAGGGCTTCTGTGGAATCCTTAATTCCTTCTAAGGTATCGCTTTCACGGATATAAATCCTTCCCTGCCCGTGTTCATCCGTGGAAATAAAATAGAATTTCCCATTGTACTTTGCCATCTCCGGATCTGGACGGGCGTTAAACAACGCCTTGCTGTTGTCAAAGGTAGGCTGTGTGACCGTACCGTTTACGGTATATGTTCCAGGCGTATCAAATGAAATGCCTGACAAATCCCAATCCACCTGCTTGCTTGCGGTAGAGCCATCGTTGTAAAGAGCCGTTGCACGGACGTTTTTCACATCCTCTGCTTTGTTGGCTTTGATAGACGCTGGCGTCTCCATTCCTGTGTTGACAAGCTTCGACAATTTATTCCGCAGCTTTATGCCTTTCTCATGCTCTAAGGGCAGAAGGTTCCCTGCGTTCGCCCCAGATAGCCCAAGCTCCGCCTTGCGGATCGATACTGCCATCGCGTTCTTTGGCGCGGAAGCCTTGCTGCCTGCGGTAAGATCGGATAAGGTGTTCTGGTAATAGTTCCCTTCTCCATCGTTCCAGGTAATGCGGTAGATGCCTGCAGCGGAATCATACTCGCAGACCGGCTCACAGACAGCCGCCGTCCCATGCAAATCCACAAACCCGATTTCATCGTAATTGACCAAATCCTCGCTGATGTAGAGCATTACAGACGAAGCCTTCGTCTTATCCTTTGCCCCGTTCTCCTCAGTGCGGACGGCAACTACGCCGTATTTCCCATCCTTCGTATGGAACAAGTACGGATCCTTTAACCCTTTTGGCGTCAACGTCGTATTCGCATTGCTCTCAGCGCGCATAAACAGCACGCCGTAATCATCGTGAAGCGCTGCAAAGCTATCTTCCTCGTTCTCCCGGAACGCAAGGAACATACTGCGCGCAAGCTTATTGACCATATCCCCAGATGGGTTCCTGGTATAAGATTCCACATATACGGCGTCCTTCCCCATAATCTGGCACTGGAAGGATTTCTTCTGTGTCCTTCCGCCAGAGGAAAGCGTGGCTTCTAACGCCGCCTCCTGCTTCCCGTCAAATCCCGGTGCGATTGTGCCATCGTTTTTCACTGCCGCGTTCCCGCTCCATACAATGGATACGTCTGCTACCTTCATCGGGAGCGCCGTATGCTTGTCTAACACATATGGGATCTGCAGGTTCTCCGCAACATAGGAAAGGCTCCCTCCTGCTGGCAGGACTGTGATCTGGAACGTCTTCTGTGCCTTAACGTTCCCAAACGAAAGGGACGCCGTCAAGGTAACGGTTTCCTGCTGTGCGGGCAGCGTTACTTTGCCGTCTTTTGCAATTACCTGCTCGTTATCGGAAGCCCATTGCACAGACGCACCCTTCCACTGTGCGGGCAGCTCTAAGGTCTTTGCTTCCATCAAGACGCCGTTTGGTAACTGCTCCTCTAAGGAAAGCGATTCTGCAATGGATGGCAACATGGATTCCTGTATGCTCTGGCTCACCTGGCTGGTATCGAAGTAAAGCCCCTCTACTTCTTCCTCCGACATTGCCCCGGCATAAATCTGCAGATCCTGGAACGAGCCAGCATACGTATCGTCATTCACATAATTGGAGCGTCCAATATAAGCCTGCAGCATATTGCCAAATTCTGCTACCTTCTTTGATTTCGAAGCAGTCCCTACCTTTTTGCCATTGATATAGCCTACGATAGAACGTTCCGTCAATACCGTAGTATAATGCGTCCACACACCCCTGTATTCTGACGTTGTCCCAGACGCCACGCCAACCTCGGAGTTATACGGAGCTCCGCTGTTATTGGAATTGGTAAAGACGGATTTAAACAGGCCGTCTGGGTTGGTTGGGTTAAACAGCCAGTAATTCAACGGCATACTATTGCCCTGCGGCTCAGTGCCAAAGAACAACGCCGCATAATTCCCGCTTCCTGTCGCGCTTTTTATCCAGACAGAAATGGTAAGGTCTTCCTTTGCTGTAAACAGATCGCCTGGAAGGGTCACGTAAGACGCATTGGCGTCGTTCGTCTTCTTACCGCCTGGCAATTCCAGCCCGTCGCCCCAGGAAACGTTCCCATGCACCTGGCCATCCTTCCCATTCCCAGAAATATCTTTTGCGTCCTTGGAAAGCGGATACCTTGCCAAAAGTCCTTCGATATCCAAAGGCGCTTCCTTTACCGTCACCTGGCAGGACGCGCGTTTGCCGCCTGCTGCCAAAACGGAGATTACCGCCGTACCTGCTGCCTTCGCAGACACCGTTCCATCCTGGGCTACGCTAGCTATTTCTGGATGGTCAGACTCCCATACCAGGCTCTTGTCTGTCGCGTTCGCCGGGGCAATGGTTGCCTTAAGCTGACGTTCTTTCCCAATCTCCAAAGAAAGGCTCGTCCGGTCTAAGGTTACTTTTGTTACTGGGACGTCTTTGATTTCCCCGCCGACTTGCACATTTGCCACCAATCCCTGTGCCTCCTTGGGATCTACCTCCTCTTCCGCAGTCATATTGAAGACCAGCGTCCCATCGTACGCTACATGGATCCCCTTCACTACGGTATGCCTACAAGGATCGAACAAGCCTCCTGCCCCGTTCATCCCCTGATGCGGATCTGGGTATGGCCTTGCATGGTACACCAACGCCAGGTTGCCATATTCATCCTGCACAATGGAATTATGACCGCCTCCGACGTGTGCGCCGCCCCCGATTGCCCCCTCATACGTATCATAGGAAGAAAGCGCCGGGTATGGGAGCTGCGTCCAGCTACCCGGATCCATCAGATCGCTGTCCTTGTCCGCCATCATCAGGCCAAGGCAGTAATATTTATCCACAGTCGCGCCAGAATAGCTGATATAAACCTTATCCCCATATGAGAACAGATACGGTCCTTCCACAATCCCCTGGTCGTTGCCCTTGGGGTTGCTAGGCGTCACAGAGCCTTCATAAATGCCAAATTCCCATGGCCATTGAAGCCCCTTTAGCGTTGTGGCGCTCCCTTCTGGCTGCGGGGTCACACCATCCCCGCCCCTTGCCTTAATAATCAAAAGCTGCGCATTCCTAGGGACAATATAATATCCCTGCCCATCGTCCGCCTTATAGTAGGATACATCAAACGACGCCCCGGCATCCGACGGGAGATCCAACGTGATCGGCTCGCCCCACTGGGAAGCATCCAGCATCCCGCCAGCCTGGATATCCTCCTCTATGCTGGTATTATTGTCGCCATCTCCGATATAAGGGATTAAGATAGAACGGCTGCACCAATTGCTGGTATTCCAGTTCGTATTCGACTGGATGCCGCCCGTGCCAAAGTCATGCGCGCCTACCAGGCAATACCAAGTCCCATTGATCTTATGGAACTCTGGCGCCCAGAAGAACCCGCCCCATCGGTCGCCGACCTTGGACTCTAGCAGGTAATGCTCTTCGGCTTCCTTCAGCCCTTCGATGGTCTTTGCACGGCGCAGATCTAATTTCCGGTAAGACTGCGCTACATTATTGGAAGTCATATTCGGCTCATAATATGAGCCAGTCGAATAATAATATCCATCGTCTTCGTTATAAAAAATATGTGGATCGGCACGTTCTGCGATAAACGGATAGGCATATGCATCCTGCTGCACGTCGCCCTTTACCGTATAAGTCCCTGGCTTTGTGGTATCAATTTTTTTCAAATCCTCTGCATCCCAGACAACGCCCAGATCCTTTGTACTGCCGTCACTGTATTCTGCCGTAACGGTCTCTGGCATAGAAAGCGTCCCGCCTTCCTGCACCTGAACCTGCGGATGCTGGATCTTTGTATTATGTAACGTACCATATTTCCGCGTAAATGCTGTATATTCTGCCTTAGACATCACAAATACCGAGGACTGGGACGCGTCTGCGTTCGCGGGCAGGGCGCCGTCCGCCTCCGTCCTCTGGTACGTACACCCAATGGTGCTGCCCTCGCCTGGCGTATCTGTCAAGTTCTCTAATACCGTCAGATAAGAAGAACCGTTGCCGCCCTTCCAGAACACCTTATACTGGCCGGACGCACTGTCAAAGACAACGGCTGGATCCTGAACGGCAATGCCGTTGCCGTTCAGCTTCAGCAGACGCTCGTTTATAAAAGCCACCGTACCTTCTGTATCCCAGAGGTAAATGCTGTCCGTATGGTTGTTTGCAGAAGCTACGACGCCAAGCGTCCCGTCCGCCTTGCGGAAGAAGGATGGCGATCCCATCTGGCGATCTGGGTTGTCCTTTTGGTCGCCGCTCCATTTCACATACAAAAGCGCCTTCCCCTTATTCAAAGGCTCATAGCCCTGCCCGTCCTTCACCGCTACATAAAGCGCATCCGTCCTACGGCTGTCCTCATACGCCAGAAGGTCTTCCCCCTTTGTCACATACGTCAGGACGCTTCCGCCATACGGTAAAAATTCTGCTTCCCCGCTTGCAAGCGCCGTCCCACCGACGGAAGCCGTCACTACCGCTTTCTGGCTTCCCTGCGCTTCTTCTGGAAGCGTTACCTTCCCATCTGCGCTTACCAGACCTTCCTTGTCACAGCTCCAGGTGATCTTCTCTCCACTGGCCTCCGTCTGGAGATCGCTTGTAATATACCGTGGGATTACAATGCCAGCCGCAAGATCCTCTGACGTCGCCGCAGGGATCTTGATCTGGAACTCCTTTGTGCTTTCCGCCGTCCCAAGCTTCACCGTTGCCGCCAGTACCACAGACACATCCTGCTCTCCCATGCCAGGGCGCGTCACTTTTGCCAGGGAATCCTGGATGGAAAGAAAATCCGCGCCTTCCTTCACACTCCATGCAATTGAGGTGAAATTGCCGCCTTCCATAGGCAACATAAAGTCGAACGAAGCGATTTGTGGCAACGTGAGCGCATCTTTCTCGGCTTCTACCAAAAGAGCCGCCTGCGCCGCATCCACAAGCCGTTCTGGCGAAAGCGCCTGCCCGTATATGGTTAAGTTATCGATCTGCCCGTTGTAAAACTCTCCATCCGCCCCCCAATTGGCCTTCCCAATCTGAAGGATCCCATTTCCCCCAAACAGTTCCTTTAAGTCAACCGCACTTTGCATCCTGCTCTTAGGAAGCCCATTGACGTATATGGCCGTCTTCCCTCTTTCCGCCACAACATCCACATGCACCCATTCCTTCTGCGCCACAGAAGCATCTGGATTCGCAGGCCGCGCGCCGCTATTGTTATAACGTTCCACCGTCAGCTTCCCATTGCTGTGCAAAAACCCCAAGTACTTCTCCTGCTGGTATGTCTGCTGATTCGTATTTGGCGATGCAAAAAATGCCCAGTTGGCGCCGCCGCCCTCTACCTTGGCGTCGTAAGAAACGGTCATCTCCTCTAACCCCGTCAGCAGGCTGCTCCCATCCTGCTTCGTGACGGTCAGGTAATTGCGCCCGCCGTCTAAGGCAAGCGCCCGATCCTCCCCTTCCCGAACGGTAAGCCCGCAGTTCCCATGGATTTCTGCCTTCGCATCCCCTCCCTGGTAAAAATTCCCTTCTGCAGGGGTATTGAAGTCAAATTCCGCCAAAGGCGCAATTTCTGCCTGCGGCATAGCCGCATCTTCCAACGCCTGCGCTTCGGCGGCAGGCTCCTGTACCCCCGAAGCCTCCGCCAAAGGCGCCGGGAACATGGTAATTGCCAAGGCAAGAGCTAATCCTGCAGCCTGGCAACGTCTGAAATAGTTTCTCATTCTTTTCCCTCCTTCTTCTCGGTAACGCAGCAGTCTTATGCATTTTACAGTAAATATTCCATCTAAAAACCTAAAATCCTGGTAGATTGACGGAACATTGTGAAAATATCCTGTAACATGCACAAAATATAGAACAATTGTACCATAGATAATGATACGATTCTATGTATTATTTTTTTAATTTTGGTAATTTTTTTCGGGTCGTTTCCGTTCACCACACGGCCAGCCACATGCCACTTTATGCACAGAAATCTTCTCTTCTCAATTGCATTTTTGTGAAATTCAGCTATAATGGGACTATGAAGATTCAGAAAAATTTACCGCCACTTGTTATATGGCTCCTTTTTGAAACGATTGCAGTAACATTGTGGCTTACGCTAGACAATATTTTTTACCTTTTTAATTTTTCCTATATTGGCACAGCGCTTGCCGCTGGGTTGGTCTTATTTGGACAAAAGAAAACGTACGCCCGCAACGCCGTACAGTTTGCCGTTGGCCTGTATATGCTTGTGTACCTGGGATTCCTTTGCCGGGAAAATATGCAGATTGAGGGGTTCTGGTATTATCTTTTCCTTGGGGTATTTGAGGCCGCCACGATCCACTATGCCATTGCAAAAATTTTTGGCCCGCTGCTATTTGGGCGCGGATGGTGCGGCTATGCCTGTTGGACTGCGATGGCGTTAGATTTGCTTCCCTTTCAGACGCCTTCGGCTCCCCGTAAGCATTGGGGAATCATCCGGTATTTCGTTTTTGGGGCTTCGCTTCTCTTTACGGGCCTGCTTTTTATCCTTCCAGTCCCGAACAAAGAGGAAATTATGTGGTGGAGTTTTATCGTTGGAAATCTCCTTTACTATGCCATTGGAATCGCCCTAGCTTATCAATGCAAAGACAACAGAGCCTTCTGTAAATACATTTGCCCAATTACGATTTTTATGAAGCCTATGAGCTATTTTTCCATTTTCCATATCAAGGTAGAGGAAAAGAAATGCATCTCCTGTGGGAAATGCGAAAAGGTATGCCCTATGGACGTTGAAGTCCCAAGCAACTCTCGAAAGAAGAAACATGCAACGGAATGTATTTTATGTATGAAATGTGTGGAAGAATGCCCAAAACAAGCTTTGAAGCTATAACAAAGCCAGCCGGGCCAGCCAATGCCAGATTCCGGCTTTCCTATGTAAAAAAGGGAGTGTCGCAAAATAACTAATTTTTAGTTATGGGGCGATGCTCCTTTTTTATATAAAGAAAAATAGGCGATTGCAAAACTCCCTTTCTAGAAACAGCGGATGTACAAT
>CAOKNO010000038.1 GCA_948470065.1 uncultured Eubacterium sp.
GTATGGATTGTACATCCGCGTCTGTCCCAGAGAGGGTTTCGCAATTACCTAATAAAGAAAAATCAGTGAAAACTTCGTCTTTCGAACCATTTCCTGATTTTTTGCATACTTTAGCCAAATACCCCGCAGCAAGCTACGGGGTATTTGGCTGATTGTTTGTAAGGCGCCTGCCTTTCTCTATCTTACGGTAATCTTAATCTTAGCTTTCTTACCATTAAATGTCTTGGCTGTGATGGTTGCATTCCCTTTCTTCAACGCCTTGATTTTCCCAGTGGAAGATACGGATGCTACCTTCTTCTTGCTGGATGTATAAGTAATCTTATAGCTTGCCGTATTCTTTGGCAGCTTCACCTTCAGCTTGTAGGTTTTCCCTTTTTTCAGCGTTTTCTTGGTGGCGTTTAAGGAAATCCGCTTTGGCGCTGCTTTTACGGTAATGGTACAGGTAGCTTTCTTGCCGCCTGCAAATGCTGTGATTTTCGCTTTTCCCGTCTTCTTCGCAGTTACCTTGCCCTTGGAGGTCACCGATACGGTATTTGGCTTATCGCTCTTCCAGGTAACCTTCTTATTCGTTGCATTAGAAGGCGCTACCGTCGCCTTTAAGCCCAGCTTTTCTTTCACGCCAAGCGTAGCTTTCTTTATGTTCAGCTTCACGCTCTTTACAGCAATGGCCGCCTCTTTTACCGTCACCTTACAGGATGCGCTCTTTCCATTCTTAGCCGTTGCCGAAATGGTCGCCGTCCCTTTTGCTTTAGCGGTTACCGTCCCGTCCTGGGCGACTGACGCAACCCCTGTATTGTCTGATTTCCAAGTAAGACCCTTGTCCGTCGCATTCGCTGGCGCTACGGTTGCTGTAAGCTTCTCAGACTTCTTAACGGTAAGAGTCAACGCATTTTTATTCAGGCTTACGTTTGTTACCGCAACTTCTGCCGGAGGCTTAGGCTGTGATTCCATTTCGACTGCCGCCACGCCTTCTAACGTCGGCGTCACCACCATTTCTCCATTCCTGTCAAATGTGATTTCATCAATACATGTTTCACGGTGCACGCCAAGCCCATCGCTGGAAGTAAAGATATTCAACGGCGTATAGAATCTGTGGTATGCCATAAAGTAGCGGTCTTTGCCGGAACCATCCTGTACATGGAGCACAGACTGGTGCCCGCTCCCTAAGATCCCCTTGCTTTCATCTTTGCTTAAAAGGTTCCTCTTCTTCATCGTTACCCTTGCCGTGCCGTCAGCCTGGAGCAAGGTGTCGCTGACGCCATAATTTACATGGTAATTCGGGCTGTTCGCATCGTCGCAAGTCCATGTCCAATGGTATACGCCGTCCTTCTTCGTAACAATTACAGATTCGCGGAAATCTGTCAGCCCGTTGATCTGCTTTAAGGTCCCATCCTTAATGCTCATCATATCATCGTTCAATTCTGCAATTGCTGCGCTTCCATTCCCAAATAAGATGTAAGACGTACCATCGTCCTCGGTATAAATGGATGGGTCGATGGCCTGGCCCATAGAAACGCCGACTTCCCGGCACATAGCAGCCGTCACAAGAGCTGTGCCTTTGTCCGTATACGGTCCTTCCGGCTTATCTGCAACGGCTACGCCAATCGAGGACGTCCCGCTGCTGTCTTTTCCACAATAATAGAAATAATATTTCCCGTTTTTCTTCTCAATCGTTGGCGCCCATGCGCTGCCCCTGACTGCCCACGGAGAATTTGCAATCTGTATGCCTTTGTCGTTTACGCCAGGGTTCTGGTCTGCAAGCTTCATAATAATGCCTTCGTCTTCCCAATTTACCATATCCTCAGAAGAGAATGCATGGAAGACGTCGCCGCTCCAGGATGGATAGCCGTCGGTCGTCGGATAGATCCAGAACTTCCCGTCGAAGTAATCAATATCTGGATCTGCATACTGGCCTGGAAGCGCCGGGTTGTTGCAGACTACAGGCTTTTTCACCGTCCAGCTTTCCGCCTTGCCGTCCCTTACAAACGCTACGGTAAGATCGCGGGTAAGATCCAGCTTTGCGCCGTTTTCTACAGTCTGCCCGTTCACTTGGATCGTCACATTGCCTGTCAAGCCAAAGCTTACCGGAACCTCTGCAAGATGAACGCCCTTGCGCACGTAAGGCTGGATTTCTTTCTTCGCCTGGTCA
This sequence comes from uncultured Eubacterium sp., assembly GCA_948470065.1. Lineage (GTDB taxonomy): Bacteria > Bacillota > Clostridia > Lachnospirales > Lachnospiraceae > Petralouisia. The sequence goes on from CAOKNO010000038.1 coordinate 2,150, forward strand.
ATGGTGGATGTAATCGCCGTATGGTAATCCGTCCCACGGTAATCTAACGCTTCGTCCCTGGTGGGCGCCGTCCCTACGACTGCGGAGGAAACGGCTGGCAGGGTATTGGCAAACTTCTCCGCCAATTCCTGGATCTCTGCTTCGCTGCTGGCTCTGTTCTTAATACGGAAGTTGTCAATCCATCCCTTACAGTATTCGCCGTTCTCCCAGTTTGCCTTCCCGATCTGTAGGATACTGGAATTGCCCAGGATAGCCGGAAGCTGGATGGCGCTGGCAACAGTGGCTTCTTTCTTTCCATTCCGGTAAACCGTCGTGTCTTTCTTCGTGATTACGATATCTACCCTGCTCCAATCGCTCCCCGTCTGTACGCTCGGTTTCGCCGGCCTGCTCCCGCCGTTGTTGTAGCGTTCTACGGTTGTCGTGCCGCTGTTTGCCAAAACCCCCAGATACCGCTCGCTGTTATAAACAGGAGCCGTGGCGTTTGGCGCTGCGTACACTACCCAGTTCGTATCAGAGCGGTCCGGCTTAAACTCATAAGAAATGGTCATCTCGCTGACGCCGGATAAGATGCTTTTCCCTTCCTTGTCCGTGACTGACAGGAAATTGGACGCGCTGCCGTCTAAATACAACGCCTTCCCAGCCTCTTCGTTATAGCTGTCCTGCAGCGCATATCCGCCGGATGCCTGTGCATATTCGCTGGCAAAGCCTTTTTTGCCGCTTCCAAGATCTGTTTCTTCATTGAAGTCAAAGTCCACCAGGACTCTTTCCTCGGTATCGTCATTCAACTCATAGCCAAACTTCTTCATAACCGCCTTGTATTCCGCATCCGAAATTGGCAGGATCGTACCGTGGCGTTTCTTTAACCCGCCAAAGTTCACATCGGTTGCCGGCGACCAGCTCTCTGTGCTCATATCCGCCAGATCCGTCGTACGGAACGGCAGGTAACCCCTTCCTTTCGCATACTGATCGCACATCAGACCCCAGGTGCGCACTGGGTTGCCGTCTGCATCCTTCTGCCAGTCGTCTTCACAGTATTCAAAAAACTCCGGTCCCTCTAGCTGCGCGCCGCTGTAATCATTGTTATTGAAAATGCCGGATAACGTGCCGATAATTTCCCAGCCCTCGTAAATGGAATCGCTCTGTTCAATGGTAATCTGCCCATCGCCAGACGCGCGGTAGTACTTTTTCGTCGTATCATCGTAAATCATCGTCGTATCAATGATAGAATGCTCTCTGTCAATCCAAAGCGCTGGTTCAGAAAACGTATAGAAATCACGCGTCGTCGCATAGTACATATTCGTGACGTCCCCACGTTCATTGCTTATCTCCGAAGCAGTCGCCCAATACACCACATAATTCCCAGTATCCGGGTCATAATATGCTTCTGGCGCCCATGCCATCCCTGCCTTCGGGATCCTAGAAGCCACATCCACAAGGCGCGGCTCGGTCCAGTTTACCAAGTCTGTGGATTCCCAGACTACAAGCGATGTGCTGCCATCCACCGTTGCATGTGCATTTCCCCAGCCGCCCCGGTAGTAAATACTCAAATCCGTGGCAATCAGATAGAATTTATCCCCATTGTGGGAACGGATCAGATATGGGTCGCGGACGCCCTTTTCCCCGATCTCAGAAACGAGCGCAGGGTTGCCGTTTGCCGTCATATCCATCCACTGGCTGCCGTCTTCGCTTGTCGCAAAGTAAATCTGCTCGTCTGTTGCGCTTCCTTCTGTCCCGGTAAAATGAGCAAACAGATAAGACGTCATCTTCTCTTGCTTGCGTTTTTCTTTTACCGTCACCTCAATCGGATCCGCTTTGCGCTTCACCGCCCCGCTGCTTACCTCCGCCTGTAACGTAACCTTCACGTCGCCCTTGCCTGGCTCTGGACGGGTCACGATACCTGCTTCTTTGTTCCCTACCTTCTCTGCGCTGATTACTTCCGGCCTGCTGGAAGTCCAGGAAACCTGTGCTTTTTTCTCTGTCCCATCCACAGCGATTTCCGATGGAAGGGAAATGTTATCACGGACGTCCTGCTGGTTCGGGATGGAAACCTTCTCTAACGCCCGATCCACAATCACGCTGTCTTCTAATTCCTTTACAACCGTAACTGCAAAATCCTTAGTATCGGATACGCCGCCCATAGAAATGGTGGCAGTCAGCGTTACTGTTGTATCTGCATCCTGCGGCCTTTTGACAACCGCACGTCCATCTTCGATCGTGATACACCCAATATCTTTTGACTCCCAGGAAATCTCAGAGCCCTTCGCCCCCTTTATCGGAAGCGTGAAACTGCCTTCTGCACGCTGTTGGATGGACAGTTCTTCCTTATCTGCCTGTACGGCGGCGCCTAATGTTTCCGGCGTACAGATCTGCCCAACTTCTAACGCCTGGTTATAAATCGTAAAATTATCAATCCAGCCCTTGTAGTATTCCCCGTTTTCCCAATTCGCTTTCCCGATCAGGAAAATGCTGTTATTCCCCAGGATATCAGAAACTTTATAGCTGCTGCCTTCTGTCACAGGAAGCGTCCCGTTTACATACAAGGCGGTAGAATCCTCTGTAAAGACCACATCCACATGGGACCAGCCGTTCCCGGTATCTGCCGCAGGGCATCCCGGCCTGCCGCCGTTGTTATGATACCGTTCAATCTTCGTATTCCCACCATTGATAAACGCGCCGATGTAATGCTCCTGCTGGTACTTCTGCGTATTCTCATTTGGCGCTGCGTAAAATCCCCAGTTCGTCGCAGTCCTGTCTGGCTTTGCATCAAAGGAAATGGTAAATTCCTCCATGCCCGTCAAAAGGCTTGTGCCATCCGACTTCTTCAGGCTCAACCAGCCTGCGGAGCCATCCAGGTACAAGGCCTTGCCGTTTTGCGCGTCCCTGTCCTGTAGCGCAGCCGACCCATTCCCTTCGATGGATGCAACAACGTCCTTCGAGGTAAATTTCCCATCCTGCGCCTCCGTATTAAAGTCAAATGACGCCATTGCTTCTACCGCAATTTCCCGGCTTGTCGTACCTGTCTTTTGTTCCCCTGCCGCTTTAGCGGCCGATGATGGAAACATGGTAAACCCTACTGCAGCCGCTAATGCTGCCGCCAAACACCGTTTTGCATAATATTTCATTCTATTCCTCCTGTTTATTTTAGCACTTTCTTTTTCACAGCCTTACTGAAATCACTGTAAACCGCCTTCTTGCCCACCTTCACATAGGAACGTACCTTAATATAATACGTCTTGTTCTTCTTAAGCCCCTTCAGCGTCGCAGAAGATTTGGTGGAAGTTACCTTCTTATACGTCTTAAACTTGCTGCTTGTAGAATAACGGATTTCATATCTCTTTGCCCCTGTCGCTTTCGTATAGGTTACGGTAAGCTTGCCTTTTTTGGAGTTGGTTACTTTTTTCACCTTATTTGCCTTCGGCTTTATGTGATAGGCTACTGTTTTTGTCCCCGTATAAGCCCCAATTCCTGTAATCTTCACCTTCCCCTGGCCAGGCTTTTTGTACGTTCCATAAGAAATGGTATAATCGGTTCCCTGCTTTAATTTCTTCTTCTGAAACGTAACCGTTACCTTCGGCTTTTGCGCCTTCCCATTGTAAACTGCCTTAGCGACCGTCACGCTTGCAGCGCTGATTGCAGTAAGCTTCGTCCATTTTGCCGTCAAGACAAGATTGGACGTCACTGGCGTACGGAAATCATACGCTTGTTTTGCCCCTTGCGCAAACCACCCTTCAAAGCGGTAGCCCGCCCGAACCGGATCCTTTGGCTTCTGCACAGGACGCCCGCTTATGGCTTCTACCGTAGTATCCTTACTCCCATTCGCTGCCTGGAATTTCACCGTATGGGATGTGACCTTTACTTCCACGGCTGCCGTTACCTTGATGGCGCCGGAAGAATAGAGCGTCTTGTCTTCCGCCAGATAGCTGGTGGAATTATTCTTCCCGACCCACTGATCCAGGTTTGCGCCAATCGACTGTACCACGCCGTTTACCTGGTATTTTCCAGCCTTTGCCGTGTCAACCCCTGAAATATCCCATACAACTGGAAGTTCTGACGTCCCCATCCGATAAGCCATGTTTACTTCCGCTGTCTGCGGCAGCGACTGCCGCAATGTTTCAGGGGACGTACCAGAAGCTACCGTCACTTCCCCAAGTTCAGCGTTTACTGCAGAAACGGCGTCTGCTGCCCGTACGGCGTCATACTGCTTCTTGGTTAAGGAAATCACGCCGCCATGCTTTGTTAAGCTTGTCAGGAAATAATCCTTGCTGTCAAGGTATTCCCATCCCTTGTCCAAATCTGTGGAAATCATCGGCTGGTAGCCTGGCGTCGGCAAATCGTCCACAAAGAGATACCACCGGTTCTCCTGGCTGTGGTCTTTGAATACGGCAGGACCTTCGACAGAACCGAACCGGCTCTTCCCGATCTCGCTCTGGATGCGGGTCCAATTTGCCCCTTCCTTCCACCACTCTTTATCTGACGTGGATTCCATAATAATCTCCTCTACATGGCTCTTTGTAATATGGTACGTCTTATCGCCATTCTGGATAATCGTCGTGTCAATATATCCGGCTGTCCCGCCGTTTAAGAACCTTCCTCCAAACTCCCAGGTATCTTGTGTGAAATCCGTTGTCGCGCCCCACATAATATGGGAGCCTAAGCTGTTGTTCTGCGCCTCATCAGAATATACGGTAGAAGACCAATATACGACGAACGCACCCTTGCCTTCCCCATAGTAATCCGGCACCCAGGTAGCTTCGGGCGCCCACATCATGCCCATATTGCCTTTGCGTACCCCATCTTGATCCAAGGCCACGTCAAACTGGCGCAGCGGCGACCAGGTAATCAGATCCTTTGACTCCCAGATATTCATCTTCGTGCTGTAATTCTTCTGCCAGCCGCCCCAGCCCGCTTCATCCCCGCCAAATACACGCAGGTCTGTGCCTAAGATGTAATACGTCTCTGTTTCCGGGCTATACGTCAAAAACGGATCGCGCACCCCGGTTGTGCTTAAGTTCGAAGCTAAGATCGGTTTCCTGCCGTTTAAGGGATCCCATTGCTCCGGGTTATCTCCGCGGGAAATATCCAGGTAGATCTTTTCTGCATATCCCTTAGAGTCCTCTACAAAATGAACCATCATATAGCCATAAGGGTCGTCCTCCCCAACCACAGGCCGGATGGTAACGTCAACCTCTTTCTCCACCTGTAAGCCATAAAGGCTTACGACTGCCACAAGCTTCCCCTTTATGGGAGCCTGCCCGGCTGCAGGCTGCTCTACCGTTGCAGACAGTCCGTTTTCTGCAATCACAACAGCTTCCATACCTGACTTCCAGGTCACCGTCCCATCATAATCTGGAAGGACTGCCTTTTTCGCATCCAATATTACTTCTGATACTTTCGCTGCATGGCGGTCTAATAGTTCCTTGCGGTAACTCTCAGACGGGACTTCATACAATTCTTCCTGGCTTAAGGCCTTCGGGTACACCTTGAAGTTGTCAATCCACATCTTACTGTACTCCCCGCCGCCCCAGTTTGCCTTCCCAATCTGGAAAATGCTATTGTCCCCCAACAGCTCCTTCAAGCCATAAGCGCTGGCCTCGCTCGACTTTTTCACGCCGTCTACATAGAGATCCGTAGCGCCCTTCGTAAATACGATATCTACATGCGACCAATCTGCTCCCGTCGCCGCTGAGGCTGACGCTGGCCTTCCTCCCGTATTATGGTAACGCTCAGCCGTCGTATTGCCGCCGTTTTGCAGCGCCCCTATATACACTTCCCTGCCATACTCTGGCGCGCTTTCATCCGGCGCCGCATAAAACGCCCAGTTCGTACTTGTACGGTCTGGCTTTGCGTCGTAAGATACCGTTATCTCCTCAAGCCCTCCCAAAAGGCTGCCTCCATCCGCCTTCTTGAGATCAAGGTACGCTGCAGATCCATCGAAATACAAAGCCTTTCCATTTCCTGCGTCCCTGTCCGTTAAAACGGCCGTCCCAACGACAGAGGCAACCGTATCCCCTGAACGGAACACCCCATCCTGCGGCTCTGCATTAAAATCAAATTCTGCCAAAGGAACCGCCGCTTCCCGTGCCTGACTGCCAGGCAAAGCCTCCCCGGCCTGCACAGACGGCGCTGAAAATACCGTAACTGACATCATGGCAGCCAGAAAGCCTGCCTGGAACCGTTTCCAACACTTCTTCATCTTCCATCCTCCTGTATGATTATACGATACTGCAACACTGTGCATCCCTTTTAGCTCTGGCATATTGCCGGAAACAAGCGTGTACCCACGCCAAAAATGCACAAATTATATAAGAATTATACCACAGGCAGATGCCTCATCCTATGGATTTTTTTTATTAATTTTGGTAAATTTTTTTGCAGATTATATCATCCCAGAGAACAAAAAAACTCGCAACGCTGAAACAGGAAACTGTACATTTGCAGTTAAATGCCAACGGATCGGGCAGAGATTCCAGAATGCCAAGATGGCGGCGCAGCTTATGCCACGCCGCCATTACAGGGCTTACTTTCCATAGCTTCCAAAACCTGCTCCACAGTATGGAACTTATTTATTTCATTTTATAATGTTTCGTACCTGCTTTCTTGAGCAGCCTGTTGTATTGCGCCTTTTTCGCTTTCTTTGCATGGAAAACCACATTCTTTTTCACATTCCCAAACGCTTGTTTTTGAATGCTTTTTACCGCCGTGCCGTCAAATGTAACCTTCTTAAGCCTTTTACAGTTATAAAATGCCTTTTCCCCGATGGAATTTACATACTTGCCAATGGTAACGCTCTTTAGCTTCTCCTGTTTCTGGAACGCCTTCTTCGCTACCGCCGTTACCCGGAAGGACATACCATTGTACGTTACCGTAGACGGTATTTTCATCGAAGCAAGCTTCTTAGTCCCTCCTGTTACGCTTACTTGCTTCGCAGATACCGTGCACTTGGTGATCTTATAGGTTAAGTTCTTAACGGTAAATGTTTTTTTCATGGAAAATACCGCCTTCTTATGGATCTTTCCAAACGCCTGTTTCCCAACCGTCTTTACCGCCGTCCCACGGAAGGATACCTTCTTTAAGTTTTTGTCGTTATAGAATGCCTGGGCTCCTATGCTTGCGATATGCTTCCCGAGCGTTACGCTGCTTAACTTCTTCTGGTTAGCAAACGCCTTCTTCTCAACAGAAGTTACCTGGAACGCCACATTCCGATACGTCACGGTATCTGGTATCACAATCGCCGTGTAAGAACCCTTCGCAGACCCAATTGCCGCCACGCTCTTTTTCTTCCCATCGTAAGCGGTTACTTTGAACTGCAGCCCATCCTTCCCCGTAAAGATCTCTCCTTTTTTCGGCTTTTGTGGCGTTGGAGCTGGATCGTCTGGCTTTGGATCTGGCTTTGGATCGTCCGGCCCTGGATCCGGGGTTTGCGTATCTTTTACCACTACCTGCATTGTTACATGCTCATTCTCTTTGGCAAGCTCTAGTTCATCTGACATATACAGCGCTGGCTCTCCATCCGCTCCAAAATGCACGGTGCGCAGCCCGGCGTTCCTGCTCCCTATGTTCCCATTTGCATCCACAGGCCTGGCATGGTATACAAAGACCAGGTTCCCTGCTGCATCCGTCGTATAGGAATTGTGCCCAGGCCCTGCTTCTCCTTCTACTGCGCGCGCATACAGAATCGGGAAGTTGCTCTTGCTCCAGTTCTTTGCATCCAGCAGGTTCCCATCCATATCTGCGCGCAGCAGGCCTACGCAGTAAGTCGCCCCTACCAAAGAGCTAGAAAAGGTCAGGAATACCTGTCCATCGCGCAGGATTGCGTAAGGTCCTTCGTCTACTGGCGTATTGTCATTGTTATCCCATCCATAATCCGGGCGGCAAATCACGGTCGGATTGCTGGTCAGCTTCCATGGCGTACTCGGATCGACCGTCCCAATGCAGAGGACAGAACCCGACTGCCGCCCAAAGTCACGCTGCGCCCATGATACATACTGTATGCCGTTTACCTGGAAGGTCGTCATATCCAGGGTAATCCCCCCAAATTCTCCCAACGCTTCACTCAAAGGACCGCCATCCTTGTTCTGGAACAAGACGGGACGTTCCCAATTTTCTTTCCGATCCAGTTCCCCGCCTTTGAAACGCATCACATGGGACTGCACGTTCCAAGCCTCGCCTGGGTTTGCGCTAAAGAAAATATAAAGTTCTCCTCCTACCTTGTGGATTTCCGGCGCCCACAGCATACCATTGATATCTGGATACATATCCAGGTTTAGGATCTCCGTTTCCTGCGCATCCTTCAAGCCTTCTAAGGTCTTTGACTTCTTAATCGAGAACGTATTGTTATTATTCGCGTCGTTCGTCGCGATAAAATAATAATACCCGTCCTCCTGGTTGTAGTAAACGCATGGATCGGCACGGTTTACGCCAAGCGAGGTATGGTTCGAGGACTTCATCGACGGCGCCCTCTGCACGCTGCCGCTGACGGCGTAAGTCCCAGGCGTTTTAAAGTCGACGCCGCCCAGATCCCATTCTACCTGTTTTTCAGCCTTAGAACCATCGCTGTAATGTAGTTCGGCCTTCACCTGCATAACCTCTTCTGGCTTTTGGGCGGAAACACTCTGTGGAACGTGGACCGACGTATTGTAGATGGCGCTGAATTTTTGGATCATACGTTCCCCTACCGCGCTTTTCACATAAAACTGGTTGCGTTCGCACGCCCCCTGGATATTTGTCCCATACTGCTCATATCCAAATATGCCTCCCCGTTCCGTTTCTGCCGACAGGCTGCGGATCTCTTTGCAAACGCTCCTGTAATAATTCCCCACAGTATCGCACCAACGGATCACATACTGATTGGTACTGCTGTCATATTCACAGGTAATATCCGAAACGTAAGCATTTATGTTTAAATCAATCAGCCCAATTTCCTCGTAATGGATAAAGTCCTCCGTTGTAAACAACAACGCCTTGCCTTTGCTATCGCCATCCTCTGCATTTACCATATCTTCGTTGGAAGAATCTGTCCGTACGGCAACGATACCGTACTTCCCATCCGGCATGGCAAACACATAGGGGTTTTTCATATTTTTAGGGAGCAGGCGGCTCTGTGCCGTTATCTCCGCCTTCGCATAGAGGATCCCGTTGTTTGCGTATAGCGCTTCATAAGAGCCATCTGTGTCCTTGTGCGCCAGATGAAGGCTGTAAGCCAGCTTCCCGCCATAGACGTCCTTTGTAAGCGGTACGCGCGTATAAGCTTCAAACGCCATAGCGTCTGAAGCCAGGACTTTGACCTGGAAGGACTTTGACGCCTGCATGGAACCCTTCTGCCAGACAGCCGTTAACGTGACGTCCTGCTCCTGTGCCGAAGCCCGGATCTTCCCATCCGAAGAAACCGCGCTGCCAGACCATGCGACCTTCCCCTGCCCAAAGGCAGCAGGAAGCGCCATCCCTTCCGCCACGACGCACGGGATAACAAAGCTGCTTTCAAAATAAGCTTTCTGTTCCGAAAGCGGAAGGACTGGGACGACAAATTTCTTCCGGGCAGTCTCCCCATCCGCCGAAATCCTAGCAGTCAGCGTCACATCCGTAGCAGAGCCAGGAAGACGTACTGTCCCATCGTCTTCCACCACATCCTTTTTATCTGACGTCCAGGTAACCGCCGCCCCGTCAAGCTGCGTAGGAAGCGTTATCTTTCCTTCTTCCATAATCGCGCCGTCAGGGATTGCCTTGCCCAACGACAGCCTGTCAAAATGCCGCTGCATCTGCTCGGTCGCAATGTAGGAATCGTCGTCCAAATCCCTGCCATGGTACAAGTTATTGACCTGGCTGTCTGACATATCAAAGCCATAGATGGAATATTCATCCATCTGGCCGTCGTAATATTCCCCAGCGCCCCAACAAGCTTTCCCAATATAGAAAATGCTGTTGCCGCCCAAAATATCCGTCAGCTTATGGCTGCTCTCTACTGCCTTGACACGCTTCCCGTCCAAATACAGGCGCGTTTCTTCCCTGGTAACGACAACAGCAACGTGCTTCCAGGCGTCGGCTTTTCCGTTTCCTGAAGCGCTGGCTGGGCGGCTCCCGCTGTTTTTGTAGCGCTCTACCGTAACGCTTGCATTGTTATCTATAATCCCCAGGTAATTTTCCTTTCCAAAGGACTGCGCCTTATCATCCGGAGAGAGATACGTCGCCCAGTTGGTCTTGCTCTGCGTCTTGCTCCAGTATGAAATCGTAATCGCGTCGTATCCTGTCAGCAGGCTCGTCCCGTCGCCCTTTGTAATCTCCAGGTAATCCCCGCCCGCCATAGAAATCGCCTTGCCCTTCACGCCATTTTGGCTAAAATCCGGCGTCCCATGAGCGGTTACCTTTACCCCATCGCTTTTCAGGCCTTCGATCCCGTCCTCAAAGCTAAGGTGCATCAAAGGCTGGTTCGACGGCGCAGGCTCTGGATCCGCGCCTTGATGGAAAATCCGGCGCATGAAATTATAAAGCCCATGCTTATAGACGTCCCCGTCATGCCCGCCGTTGCTTGGCTGCCCGTTTGCGTTGACCCCATCCGTAGCATAATAGATATGGGGAGCCTCGTTCTTTGCCAAAGCATTGTGGTAGCGTTCCGGTTCATCACGCACAATCCCATCGTTCGTCCCTGCGGCAATCAGCACCAGCATATCGTCGCGGTACTGCGGCTGCAAATCAAAGGTTTCCTCCGTAAACAGCCCATCCTCATGAACCCCATAATTCTCATATTCAAAAATCCCAAACGCCGGGTTAAACGCCCCTATGTAACGTACGGTATCTTGAAGCGTAAACCCAATGTGGAGCGAAACCCTCCCCCCCATCGAAAAACCGGAAATCGCCGTGTTCTCCCTTCCGGTAGCCGTAGCGAAATGCTCGTTGATATACGGCATCAGGCAATCCTTGAAATCATTGATAAAATTATCGTAAGCCGCATAATGCTCCAGCGAGAACCCTACGTCCGGCGGAGCGCCTGTTTCATTGGCGCAAGCATTCGGCAGCACCACAATCATCTTCTCGCTGCTTCCAGACGCAATCGCATTCCCAATCACGGTCTGGACGCCATCGTTGTACAATGTCGTTTCGTTGCCAAAAATCCCATGGAGCAGATACAGTACAGGATACCGTTCTTCGGCGCTGTATCCAGCAGGCAGGATGACCTTAGCCTTACGCACAGAATTGGTAGCTGTGGAAGCATACTCAATGTCCTGCACCTGCCCATAATCCACCCCTGCCTTCTTCACCATATAATCCTTGGGCACATCGTATTCCGTATCTTGCACATACGGCCCGATCGGAAGCCATGTCCCAGCCCAAGCATGTACAGGGAAGAGCGTAACTGCCAGTACAACTGCAAGTACTATGGCAGCAATCCGTTGTTTCTTTTTTGTCCCATTCATAAATACCCTCCTTCTTTGTGGTGAAAACAAACGATCCTCTTATCTTATCATTATGGCACAATCCCAAGCATATTTCATTCCCTGAAACTAAATAAAATCGTTGAAGATTCCTGGTCCGATCTTTAGAAATTCATATTTTATCCATAGGTGAAACCAGATAGGGATACAAATAGAACAAAGAATCTCGCGTTGCGAGATTCTTTGCGCGCGAGCGGCCTGCAAAGCAGTAATTTCCCTACCGCGAGCTGCGCATCCTCCCGGAGGGTTTTTATTTCTTTCATATCGTACGAATTTTAATAATACTTCTTCGTATTTCGCACGATTTTATTGATGTTATCCATAAAATCGCATATAATAAAAATATCTCAAAGAAAAAGGAGGATTTCGTCATAGTTGTTACCGCAACAGAATTTAAAGCGAATTTTGGAAAGTATCTTGAATTACTTACTAAGGAAGATATATTTATGCATTTCGGCCACATGATCGACATCATAACTCCCTTCTAATGGATTCTCAGCGAGTTCTCTTAGACGAAGGGAAACATAATCTGCCTCTGCATCATCCAGCGTCTGCCGATCTTGAATGCCTAAGATATTCCTGAGAATATTGGTTCCGGGATATACATATGGATCAAGCATCCTGTTTTACCTTATATTTTTTGTCCAGGTATTTCTTTAAATCCTCCGTAGTAGCTTGCCCGTTTTTTTCCAATTCAATATATTTCTTAAAATCTTCAGTTGGTTCCAGCCCATCCACTTTAATCATACCAATGGCATAATCCCAAGCCGCATCTACTGTCATACAAACTCCTCCAATCAATTCAATTATCTTTAGTATACCACATTTTATGGATAAATACCATAATACCTAAGAACTCTTTCGTAAAATCTTCTTTCTTGCCTCCCGTACCACACGGCGAACGGCAAAACCGTTTCCGCGGGGATCGTTACCGTGAGGGACAGCATACGTCGGGTACGTCGCCAAGTTGTGACCGGTCGTGTCAGAACTAGCCGTAAGTGACCACCAGCGGCTAAAAGTGACGCGAGAGAAGATGTCTCCACTCGAGCGATGATAGGTGCCCGTACGGAGAAAGCTGGACGATTCGTAAATCGTGCTTCGTACTTTTTCTTGTCGTCAAATAAAGTCCCATTCGCCTTGCCATCCCGGCTGGTATCGAATGTATGCTGATAAAAGCCACCTACAAAAAGCATATCCAACGGATTTTCCATAAGATTCTCTAAAAATGTGAAACCTCGCCCAGCAATATCCTGAACCTCGTCAATAATAAACTCGTCAAAATATGTGCTTATACGCAGCTTTATATCATCTAGCACTCCTTCTTTTTCTAAAAGTAAAGCAAGCCTGTTGCTATACAAATAGCGATTCTGTGTCATATAATAACCTAAATCTGTTTGGCGATAAGATCTATTTTCATTTGTCTTATATATTACACCTTTTGCTTTATAATGCTGCTTTTCCCGGATTCATTATCGCCTATTAATATATTGATATGAAGAATCGTCGAACGAGAGTATGTTATAATCGTGTAAACCGTGTAGAATCATGGTGCAGCCCAATATCCTTGTATCATCTGTGACGTCTTCACACAACGTGGGCAGAGCCGCTGCATAAAGGAAAAATCCCTTAACGCAGCGGCTCTGCCCTACTTCCCCGCCTTTTCAGACGTATGTTCCTAAATCCTTATTATCTTACCGTGATTTTTATTTTGGCCTTCTTGCCATTAAAGGTTTTTGCGGTTATGGTCGCCGTCCCCTTCTTTAACGCCTTGATCTTACCAGAAGACGATACGGAAGCTACCTTTTTCTTACTCGAACTGTACGTGATTTTGTAGCTTGCAGTATTCTTAGGTAATTTTACTTTAAGCTTGTAAGTCTTTCCTTTCTTTAGCGTCTTCTTACCCGCATTCAGGGTGATCTTACTTGGAGCCTTCTTCACCGTAAGCTTACAGGTCGCTTTCTTCCCGCCTGCCGTCGCCGTAACGGTAACGCTCCCCTTCTTCTTCGCGGTAACTACGCCTTTTGAAGAAATGGATACAATCCCTTTCTTATCCAGCTTCCAGCTTACCTTCTTGTTTGTGGCGTTTTTCGGCGTAACGGTTGCCTTCAACGTAAGCTTTTCTTTTACGCCAAGCGTTGCCCTCTTCACATTCAGCTTCACGCTCTTTACCGCCACGTCTTTTGCTTTTACCGTAACCTTACAGGACGCGCTCTTTCCATTTTTCGACATTGCCGTTATCGTAGCTGTGCCTGCCTTTTTCGCAGTTACCCTGCCATCCACGACAGACGCAACGTCTGGGGCGCTGCTTTTCCAGGTAATGGTCTTATCCGCCGCATCCTCTGGTACAACCCGCGCGGACAAGGCCTTGCTCTGCCCTACCGTCAGCGTCATCCCCGTCTGGCTCATAATCACGCCTGCCACTTCCTGTACGGCCTTCGCAACCTTAACCGTTGCCGTTACTTTTTGGTTTGCTTCCGCCAATTCTTCTTCATAGCTCATCTTTAAAATCGGCGTGCCATCCGCAGACCAATGCACTCGTTTTAGCCTTGCCTGGCGGCATGGGTCGTACAACGATCCGGAACTTGCCCATGCGCATTGGTTATTATAGCATTCCTCTGTTCTTGCGTGGTATACGAAAATCGGGTTCCCCTCTTCATCTACGGTAAAGGAGTTATGCCCAGGGCCATACTCGCCTGGCACATCGGAAGACGTCAGGACAGGATAAGCCTGTTTCTTCCAAGCGGCTGCATCAAGCATATCTTCATCTTCATCAATGGAAAGAAGCCCCACACAGTATTCCGGGCCTGTGCCTGCCGCAGAAAACGCCATATAAATCTTCCCATTGTTCTTAATAATGGATGGGCCTTCGTTTACATTTTCCACCTGGCGTTCCCATGCGTATTCCGGCTTTGTAATCAATACAGATTCTGAAATACACTCCACTGGGTTCTCTGGGTTGATTTCCGCGATCAGAAGGGAAGACGCCCCAACCGTCTGCGCCCATACCACATACCAGCGGCCATTGTTCTCAAATACCGTCATATCCAAAGAAAAATCCGAAAACGCTGTCGTATCCCCAGATACTGCCTTCATCCTACCCATTTCCTGCCAGCTTGCAGGATTCATGATATCCGTAGGATCCGTACATTTAAGCACATGCGGACGGATTCCCCAGACACTCCCACTGTTGATGCTAGCCGTATAGAATACATAGTAATTCCCATCCACCAGGCGGATTTCCGGCGCCCAGATATAGCGGAACTGGTTCGGGGAATTTTTGCATTCCCAGATCGCTACCTCTTGTGCGTCCGCCAAGCCCTCAATCGTTTCCGAGCGCCTTAAGATCACTCTGTCATAGCCTATCCCACGCTGCTCTTCACTATTCCCGCAAACTGGGTAAGAGGCTGTGAAATAATAATATCCATCGTTTCCTTGCAGGATGCATGGATCCGCCCGCTGCTCAATAAACGGATTTGCATACTTCGTCTGTGACACCGTCCCGGAAACGGTATACGTCCCTGGCGTCTTTGTATCAATCTTAGCAATATCCTGCGCGTCCCAGTCCACAGCCATTTCCTTGGTACTGCCGTCGCTGTACGTAGCCGTTACCTTCCTGCCTGCGAATAAATCTGCAGCGCTTGCCCCTTGCTGTACCTCCAGCTCTACTGGACGGATTCCCGTATTGGTTACTACGCCCAGCTTATTGACCACACGCTGGTACTCTTTCTGGCCAAGGCTGAGCACGCTTCCGATTTCAGCGCCTGCCGGGACTGTGCCTTCTACCGATTTGCCTTCCACCGTATAGCTGGCCTGCCCTTGCTCCAAGATGGATGCAAAATCCCGGGTCACGGCACGGTAAGACGCGTTGCCGTCTGTCCAGTAGATTTCATAACGGATATCGCTGCCGCCATAGCTGGCCGCCCGTACCTGGAGCCCGCCTGCTACGGTATGCCCTAAGGTTAACGTACGCTCATTTGTAAACTCTGTCAAATCCTCGGATTCAAACACATAGATGTAAGATTCCTTCCCTACATTCCGCGCAACCATCCCGTACGTCCCGTCCGCCTTACGGAAAATGGTCACATCCCGAAGCCCATTCGGGTTGGTGTTCTTGTTCCCGCCTACATTCCGTGCAAAGCAAATACCTGTATTGGAATTTAACGCGGTATAGCTGTTCCCATCCTGGCTATAAGCAAGATGCAGGCTGTTGCCTAAGGAAGACGTTTCCTTCTGGTTCGTATAAGCCAAAAGATATCCATAATCCTTTGCACGGACAACCACGTCGAACTCTTTTGAGATTTCCTGGCGGGAATCCCCTTCCCCAAAGGCGGCCTTCACAGACAGGCGTACCCTTGCATCTTCCTTGTCTGGACGCGTTACAACTGCTTTTGCTTTCCCGCCTTCTTCTGAAATGGCAAGGACAGACGGGCTGCTGCTGCTCCAATCTACCGTAATATTCTCACTGTCTGTATCTGGCAAAGCAAAGCTTTCGGTTATCACAGTGTCCACCCGAAGCTGGCTGGCAAATTCCTGGAACAAGTTCTCATCGCTTGCTTTGCGCACGGTCGCCGTAAAGGGCTTCGTATCGGATTTCCCGCCCAGTGAAAGCGTAGCTGTTAAGGTTACCGTAACATCCTGGGACGTATCCCTATGTACTTCCCCTTTCTCAGAAATAACCGCCGGGTTGCTGCTTTCCCAGGAGACAGACGCCCCATTGCTTGCTTCCAACGGAAGCGTGATATCACCCGTAACCGCAGAAAGATCGCCCAGATCCAACGCTGCTTTCGCTGCATTTAACCCTGCCTGGATCTTTGCATCCTTATCTACCTCCGCCGGCATATTGCTATAGTACTCTTCCCAGATCTGCTTCTGGGACAGTGCAGAGCCGTAGACCTTTGTCCCAAAAACGCCGCCCTTGTAAAACATGTCATTGTAAGGGGAGCGCCCAATATAAGCCACCAGGCCTGTCCCAAAATCAGCCGTCGTCTTGCTCTTGCTGTTGCTACATACTTCCACGCCATTATAATACCCGACAATCCGGTTCGGCGTGATAACCGTCGTATACATCCCCCAATCCGAACTGGTCTTTGTAGCAGATACCGGGGTTTCCGTGCTATACGGCGCACCTGCATTGTCGCCGTCGGTCCATACAGATTTGAAGTATCCGTCTGGGTTTGCCGGGTTCAAAAGCCAATAGTGCAACGGCATATTGCCAGAGCCTCCCCCAATGTGCTGGCTTGGCGTCCCAAAGTACATGCCAGCATAATTGCCCGATCCCGTCTGGTTCTTCAGCCATGTTGTAACCGTCAGCGTGTCCCTGTCTTCAAACAGGCTGCCAGGCAACGTAACGTAAGCCGCCGACGAGCCAGCGCCCCCGCCGGGAAGGCTCAGCATTCCGTTGGAAACGGACGCCCCTGTACCACTGAGCGTAGCGTCAAACCCATTCCCTGTCACGTCTGCAATGGACTTATCCGTCGCATCGGAATCTTCAAAAACATACGACGCCAACAGCCCCTCCCCGGCCTTAGGCGCAGCTTCCTTTCCTGCTTCCGCCCCTCTGACAGGCAATGCAGAACCCATTGTGCATACCATAGCGAACGATAAGAGCATTGCCAGGTATTGTTTCATGTGCTTCTTCATAAAGTCCCTCCTTTTCCTTACCCACTTGAACACCTTACAATTATACAAAAAATCTACAGAAATATCAACTATTTTTAGGCGTTTTGCTTACTATTCTCTTTTTCTTCATCCTTTCCGGTATCTGCTTGGGGACATCCCGGTTGATTTTTTAAATACCTTGGTAAAATAAAAATAATCGCGGTAGCCTACCTGCTCCGCCACTTGCTCTACGGACAGGCCTTCATCCTGCAACAGTTCCTTCGCCTTTTGGATCCGCTTCGACGTCAGGTATTTGGAAAACGACATGCCCATCCTTTCCTTGACCTGGATGCTTAAACGGCTTACGCCGATATGGTATTTTTCCGCCAGGCCGCTCAGCGAAATATCCTCTGTATAAGACGTCTGGATCTCTTGGATCACTTGTTCTAGGACAGACAAGCTTTCCTCCTGCCCAACCGTTCCTTGCTCCGTTCCTGCCCTGGCCGTTTCTTTTTCCGTCACTATACGCCCCAGCGTCTGCTTCAGGACTTCTAGTTCCACTGGCTTTAACAAGTAGTCCTTCACGCCCCAGCGCATTGCCGTACGGGCATACTCAAACTCTGCATAACCGCTCAGCAAGATAATTTCTAGATCCATCCCCTTCTCCCGGATCCGTTTTACCAGTTCCAGGCCGTCCAGCCCTGGCATACGGATATCGGTTATCAAGATATCCGGCGGCTTTTTTATGATTCCCTCCAACGCTGCAATGCCATTTTCTGCCTCCCCTGCCACTTCCACAGGCAAGCCCGTCCTCTCAATGAGTTTCCTAATGCCTACCGTTTCCCATACTTCATCGTCTGCTAAAAAGATCTGATACATCTGCCCCATTCCCTTCTTCCACCCAATCTGGGATGCGGATCTGGATCCTAGTCCCAACGCCAGGTGTGCTTTCTATGGAAAATATTGCTTCTTCTCCATAGAACAGCTTCAATCTTTGGTAGATATTCGCCATCCCAATGCCTTTTTGGCTTTCCCCGCGTTCTAACATTGCCGTTATTTCCTCTAAACGTTCCTTTTTTATCCCGCATCCATTGTCTTCGATCTGGATCCCCAGACGCCCGCTTCCTTCCTGGAAAATAGAAGCTTTGACCTCTCCTCCGCCAATCTTTTGCTCTAGCCCGTGGAATACTGCGTTTTCAATCAACGGCTGCATCAAAAACTTGATCATCGGCTTTCCTTCCACGCCTTTTTGCGCTTCAATGGATATGGAAATCCTGCCCCGGAAACGATGCTCTATAATACTGGCGTATTCCTGGATATGATTTACCTCTTCCTCTACCTTAACGATATTCCCGCCTTTGGCAGCAAAACGGAATACCTTTGCCAAAGCCATGGTAATCTCCGCAATTTCATCCTCGTCATGGTACAGCGCCATTGCCCGGATGCAGTCTAAGGTATTGTACAGGAAATGGGGGTTGATCTGATTGCGGTATGCCAAAAGCTGAAGCTGCCTTTCCGCCGCCTCCATTTTGTACGCCTTCTCCCTGGCGTCCTGGATTTCCCGGTTCTTCTTCTCCATGCTGTCTAACATCCCATTCAGCCGTTCTTTTACTGCGCCTATTTCATCCTGGCGTTTGATCTGGATCCGCATTTGCGGATGCTCCGCCACGAGCCTCACAAACTGATCCAACTCCCGGATCGGGCGGGCAAGCCTGCGGTAACAGAATACGATCATACACATAAGCAAAGCAAACGCCAAAAGGTACGCCCCAGCATGGAACCTCAGAGCCATGCCGGACGCGCCATACAGCTCACGCTTTGGGATCCTGGTCACAAGCTTCCATCTCCCCATCGAAAGGTTTTTACACTTTACCTGGTAATCCTTTGAGGTTTCCAGCCATCCTGGATCCAGCCTTTTTTGCCATTGACCGCCTTGGGCTGCCAGCACCTGGTTGTTGCCGTCCAATAAATATACCTGGGTATGCTCCGTTGCCTGCGCCCCTTCTAGGATATCCAGGAACTTTTGCGGCCGCATCACTAGCACGCACATCCCGATCTGCTGGCCGTACACCTGGCTTTGCAGGTTAAACACCGGGAAGTATATGGCATAGTAGGAACTGCTGGAATCCTGGAATGAAAATAGGCTGCTATAATCCATCACGCTTTTGCGGATACGGATCACGCCCATATTTTTTGCCTTTTGCAGCCCTTTGCCCATACTGGCGATTAACGACATTTCCTGATCAAACATATAGATGCCAGAAATATTGTGTTCCAGCAATATCGTATTAGAAAACACCATATTCACATCCTCATTCGAAACCACACGTTCCAATGGATCCTGGAAAAAGTAAGTATAAATCGTAGGGGAATACGCTGTCACCGTCGCAATCTGTGTCATAAGCTGGTCATATTCCTCCATCTTCCCTTCTACCTGCGCCATAAGCTGGTCGTTGGTATTTAACACATTCCGGCTCCATGCCATACGCATCTGCCTATCGGTCAGCACAAATGCCGCCAAAAGCGCCAAAAGAAGCACCAGCCCCATAATCAGAAGCTGCCGGAATACGCTTTTCTTCCCTGTTGTCCCTTTCTTCCTACTGCCAGGCATATCCTTCTCTCCCTCACTTATTAATTTTCTGGAGCCTTGCGCCTTGTTCCTTGCAGTTTTTCTGATAAGACGCATCACGCCTGCGATCCAGCTTATGGATCCCCAGTTCCTCTAAATGCGCCAGCATAGCCAGGTATTCTGCTTCAAACCCTGCGTCATCCTCCGCCAGGATAATCTTTGCCACCTGTTCCTTCTTATATGCCTCTATTTCTGCTTCCAGTTCCTGTGATTCCAAATCCAGGGGAAACTCCAACAGGGATTGGTTAAAGCATCTCGTCTCCTCTGCTTTGCCATATGCCACGCGGATCTGCAAATCTGCTTCTTCCATGCTGCCTGATTCAAAAGGCGCCAAAACGCTGCGTTCCCATGCCGTATTCGCAAACATCCACCAAGCATTGACGCCGCTGTTGCCGGAATCGCGCCTTGCCTCCTTGCCAGCCGCCGTGATTTCAACAAGGCCTCCTTCTTCCCTGTAATGGACGCCCTCTTTCCCAAAACACCACAGCGTCATGCCTTCTGGGCTTGTCATATAATCCAGCCACGACGCCAGTTCCTTTGGATGCTGGCATTCTTTGGAAAAGAAGGTCTGGATCCATCCCAGGGTCGCTTCCTTTTCCTTGCCAAAGACAGGATGCTTCCCTTCCATAGAAAGGATTGGCCCAGACGAAACCCATTCGCCCGGATCGATGTCGATATTCGCGGTATTCCCGATAAAACACAGCACGTTCCCTTCCGCCAATAGTTCCCGTATCCGGGTATTTGAGATTGTCAGGTATTCCGACTGCAGGATTCCCTTTTGCAGGCACTGGTATAAAAAATACAAGGCGGGCTTCATCTCTGGCTGTAGGAAGCTATCCCGATAAGCCCCAGACGCATCGATCGGCTCCACGCCATAAGTATCCCGCAAAAACACCAATGACGACCCCTGGTAATTCTGCCCATCCAAAAGTAATGGGATCAGCCCCTCGGCTCCTTCCGCTTCCTTCTGTCCTACCGCAGCTTCAAGCGCCTGCATCACCTGTGCTTCGTCCCGCAGCTTGTCCACGGTAAGACCGTATGCCTGCAATAGCTTTTTGTTCCAGATAATCCCATTGTTATACCCATACGTTGCCATATCCTGGTAACATTCAGGGCCAGGCGGCCAGATATCCAGGATATCGCCATTGTACAAATGGGACGGGTACGCGTACCAATTCCCATCCCTTTTTTTCAGCCCCCGCTTGACATCCTCTGGGAAATCCTGGAACAAATGGGAATCGGGCTTGTACTTCTTTAAGAAGTTTTCCAGATCCCAGACCTTCCCAGAAGAGATGAGCTGCTTCGCCGTCGTCTGATCCGTAACGGATATTACATCCGGGATTTCCCCATTTGCCAGCATCAAGCGTAGCTGGTTGTTCGCATCCTGGGGCGGCACGTTCACCTCCAGCACAACGCCTGTCTCTTGGGTAACCTTCCCTGTTACCGTGTCTGGATCGGTATCCCACTTTGGCGGAACCCAAAAATCAACATCGCAGAACAAGCGGATATGGGCATATTTTTCATTTCCATTTGGTCCTGGCACAGTTCCAGCACATCCCGCCAACAGCATAAAGATGGCAATATATACAACAAGCCTTTTGGCCGCCCTCTTTCCCATAGCATCCTCCTTTTCTTGTCTAAAGCTTCCCATCCCTTAGATCCTACCCTTTCCTTTTACGCTTCTTGTGTCGCTATGGCAGAGCACATCTGCGGCAGCGAACAGGAATTTGTCAACCAGATGAACGCGCGCGCCAAAGGGCTTGGCATGGAGCATACCACGTTTGTCAACTGCTGCGGCCTGGACGTCGACGGGCATATGACAACCGCCTATGACGTCGCCTTAATGTCACGCGAACTGATTACCAAATACCCGCAGATCCACAACTACTGCACCATCTGGATGGAAAATATTACCCATGTCACACGGCGCGGCTCTTCTGAATTTGGGCTGGCAAACACCAACAAGCTGATCCGCCAGTACCAATACGCCACTGGCCTGAAAACCGGATCTACTTCCCTGGCAAAATACTGCGTATCCGCTACCGCCGAAAAAAACGGCCTAAACCTTATCGCTGTCGTGATGGCCGCGCCAGACCACAAGGTCCGGTTCAAGGACGCTACCGCGCTCCTCAATTATGGGTTTGGGAAATGCCAGGTATACAAAGATGAAAATAAAGATAAATTGCCCAGCATACCAATCCAGGGCGGCTTAGAAGAAAGCTCCCCCCTCGCGTACGCTTCCGGCTTCTCCTATCTAGACGTCGCTGGTTCAGACTTATCTTCTATTACAAAAGAACTTGTCCTGCCAGAATCGGTAGAGGCTCCCGTATCCAAAGGGGAAGAAGCCGGGACAGCCGTCTACAAGCTGGATGGAAAAGAAATCGGCTCTGTCAAGCTGCTTTTCCAAAAGAGCATTGACAAAGCCTTATTCAAAGATTATTTCATGGACGCCTTAGAACAGCTCTTACTCTAACGGCCCGTTGAGCGGCTCTGTCCCTGGAACCACAAATTTCCCATCCCGGATGATATCTGCCGTGCTGCCATCCTTCCGCTGTACGGTGATGCAGCCCAGTTCGTCATACGGGATGGTAATATCCGTATGGCAGTTGAAATACGCCTTGGCGATATCCTCATGCCGGAGCCGCGACACCTCGTTCTCCCTTGCTACGATTTCCTTTCCATCTGGGTTGAAGACAGGCGTGTCTTCCGCCCAGCTATAACAGGTATCCCCGATTGCAAAATGCGGGCCTGTTTTTTCTGCAATCAAAATCGGCAGCTTGTCCTGGATCTGGTAATCGATCCCCATCCGGTACGCCGTCGTGTTCGTACCTATGGCAAATTCCCCCATCGGCAGCGTATCATGATGCTTTAGCAGGCATTCCTTCAAAAAAGCCTTGTTTTCTTCTTCTGTCTCAAAATTCTTGCAGGAATACTGCGCGACCATCCCGTCTTGAAATATTAGTTCCAAATCCAGGTACTTGATTCCTGACAAAAATACCTGTGTCACATGGAGCCGCCCGTTGGTGCCATGGAGCGCAGGGGAAGTGAAGACCTCGCCCACCGGGATATTGACATCCGCTACGCAGTTCTCAAACGCGGTTTCCTTCTTTGGATCTGAAAGCGGGCGCAACGCTACCGTAAGATCCGTCGTATTCTTCCCCTTGCCCGTGACATGCACGGATACCCCCTCGTCTAACACGTCAATGATCTTCTGCTGCATGGTCTGGTACAGCTTATAATCCAGCGTATTCACCTCTACGGTCTTTGCAAAAATTTCTTCAAACCGTTCCCCAATGGCAGGGATCGGATAGGCGATAATCGTACAGCTACACCCTTCTCCCTTGATGTACGTATTTGTGATTTCCGAAGCCATATTAGCATAGTAAACATTCAGCTTCTGCTGCTTCTCGCTGAGTTGGTAAGCGTCCGGATTGGCCTTCGGGGCAAAGCCTTCTACCCCAAACGTTTCTACGACGGCACGCCCGCCATACCAGGCAGCAGCTTCCTTGCGTTCCTCATACGCCGCCTTTAAGCTTTCTAGGCGGCGTTCCACCAGGCCCTTGTCCAGATATGCCGCCTGGTCGGCTTTGTGATCGTATTCATACTGGCGGTTCGGGGATATGCCCCCCACAGACCGGCCCCCATTCCCCCTGCCCTGGAAGGACAGCTCGCCTGACCGCATCACCACCGGCTCTAAGCCCATCGCCCGGAAATTCCTGATTGCCGCGCGCATCATCCGTTCAAACCCAACCGGATAGCACAGGGCAACAAATTTTTTCTTTGACAGATCCTTGCCTGTCACCTTGAACCCAATCCGATACCCTTCGGTGTACGTATCCGCCATTGCCTGGATCTGCGCTTCGGGCAGGCGGTTTAAAAACGCTGCGGTTTTTTTCTCATTTTCAGAAATGTACGCCCCATAACGGTACAGGTAACGCAGATCCTCGAAATCGCTTTCCATAATAATCCTAGTATGGAAATCCATCTCGGGGCTTGTCTGTGACAACACGCTGATTTCCGTAAACACTTCTCCATAATCATGGAAAAACCAATAGAGCATCTGCTGGATCTCAGCCTCTTTTGGCGTCCCTTCTTCAAACCGGTTGTACATCTCTACGAGAAGCTCGCTGAATATCGTAATATCGTATACCCTTCCTTCGTATGCATACGGGATCAGGGAACGGATATCTGCGTACAATACTCCCAGAAGCTTCCCAAACCCTCCGCCTAACTCACGTACCGCAAAGCTTGGGTTCCCGTAGCTATTCCCATATTGCCCTGGCAGGATTTCTTCATAAAAAGAAAGGTTCTCACGTTCCAATTCCTCCAAAGGGACTGCCTTCCAATCGCGTTTGCCCACCTGCTCTGCCAGACGCCCCAATTCCAGCAAAAGGCCTGCCGCACGGCAGAAAAACGCCCGGTATGGCTGTGCTACCGTATCCTCGTGGCATATCTGCTCCATCCTCCCCATGACCAGCGGGAAACGCTCCTCTACTTCCTCGCAGTATGGCTGCCATATCTTCTCTTCCACCATGTCCTTTTCCTTCCTTTCTAAAACGGCTCCCTTCCCTGTATCTCCAAACGCCCCATCCGTATCAGCCGCATGAACACCCCCGCGCATCAATGGCTACCCAGCCTGCCCGTCCCAGGCCGGAACACATACTGCCCAATGCCGGGC
>CAOKNO010000039.1 GCA_948470065.1 uncultured Eubacterium sp.
TCCTCCATAGTATGTATCAATTCATTATAAAATCATTCATTGTCAGATACAAATTTATCATTTTTCTTGAGTACCCATATTTTTCTCCTCAATGCTTACAATATTTCTTTTAACAGTTTCCAATTATCGTCTTTTATATCATTTGAGTATTCTTCTGTACAGATACATAGTTCAGAACTTTGCTTATCCTGACGCACTATACCTCCATTTTGTAGAACCATTCTATATGATTATTGGAATCACAGTATTTTTCAAATATTTTTTCAGATTCTGATCGAACTTCCGCTGAAGCCCTATACCCTTTATATACATTTTTGATCAGTTCCATTTATTTCAAGCTTACCAGAAAGCCAATCCGTCCTTTTCCCGCCTGGTAAGCCTTGATTTCCCCCTTATGCCGCCCGACAATGGCTTTTGCAACCGACAGCCCAATGCCAAAGCCGCCTGCAGATCTCGCCTGATCCGCGCGGTAAAAACGCTCGAACAACAGATCCAGCCGGATCTGCCCAACATCTGCAAAGCTGTTCTCGATACGGATTTCAATCCCTCTCTTTTTTTCCAGGAAGACCGAAATACTTCCATTTTCATCACAATACTTCCATGCATTGTCTAATAGGATCGAAAAAAGCTGGCAGATTGCCTGCGCTTCCCCTTCATATTCTACGCCAGGCTCTACCTGTACCTGCAATTCCATCCCCTGCTCTTCAAAAATCCCGCGAAACCCAGATAAAAGCCCCAGCAAAGCTTCACTGATATTGAAGTTCTCCTTCGCCGCCCCAGACGGTTCTTCATCCATCCGCGTCAGTGTTATGAGCTGGTTCACTAATTCCGCCATACGCTGCCCTTCTGCGCGCACGTCGTCTAGCCATTCATTCTTGCCATATTCGCTTTCTAAAATTTCCAGATTGGTTAAAATCAAAGTCAGAGGCGTCTTTAATTCATGGTTTGCATCGGTAATAAACTGCTTCTGCTTGTGGTAGCTTTCCGCCACAGGCGCAACTGCTTTCTGTGAAAAAATTAAGATCAAAATAAGGATCGCCAGTGCGCTTACGAAAAAGACAACCGCGATCGTTAACAAGAACCTATGTTCCATCGCCTGGTTCATGCCTCCATCGACAAATACGATCGAGTAACCAAGAGGCGTTTCAAAACGTTTATAGCGGAATTGGGAGAGCCAGCCGCGTTCCTTCCCGCCTGCATTTACCTGGCTGGCATACGCCATGGCCTGCCGCTCTGATATCGAAGAAACAGACTTCGTGTCTACGCCCAATACCGTCCCATCTTCCTTGCACCAGGCGGTAAAGAAACGGGTGCTCACCGCTGTATCCGGCCCCATAAAATCTGGGATCCCAAACGGCGGCCTGCCCGGCTTTTTCTCCCATTCTGGGAACCTGCCCCCGTTATCTGCAATAATATCCGTTAAAGCGTCCATCATCTGATCCATCTGGCTCTGGCTCAAAATAGCAACCAGCAGATAAATAACCGCCAAGACAGCCGCCACAGATAACATGCTTATTTTGATAAATTTTTTCCGCAGCGAATAAATCATAGCTTGTCCCCCAAACGGAGCCTTGTCAGCCCAGAAGATACCCCGCCCCGCGCACAAAGCGGATAGACGTCCTGGTATGGATTGCCTGCAGCTTTTTGCGCAGATTGGAAATATGTACCCAGATAACGCTGGACTCTACCTCTGATTCCCAGCCCCAGATATGCGTCATCAGCCGTTCCGCCGGGACTGCCTGCCCTGGCTGCTGCATCAGCATTTCCAAAATCTGGAACTCTTTCGCGCTAAGGGGCTGTATCCGCCCGCTGGATTCGATTTCATAGGTAGAACGGTTCAGCGTAAGATCCTGGCAGGAAATCAAGTCCGGCACATAATTTTCCTTCCTACGCAGCATTGCCCGGATCCTGGCCAGCAATTCGGAAACGGCAAACGGCTTCGGCAGATAGTCGTCCGCCCCTGCGTCTAGCCCTTCCACGCGCTGTTCGACCTCCGTCTTTGCCGTCAAAAACAGCGTAGGGACCTGAATCCCCTGGCTGCGGAGCCGTTTTAACACCTGGATCCCGTCGAGACCAGGCATCATAATATCCAATACCAGCCCGTCGTATTCCCCCGTCTGGGCATATGTAAGAGCATCCTGCCCATTGCTTACGCCGTCTACGACATAGCGGTTTGTTTCCAAAATATGCTTCAGTGATTTCAATAATTTCGGATCGTCCTCCGCAACCAGTAATTTCATATCCTACGCCATCCTCTTAAAGGTAACTCTTCAAAAGTTCCGCCTTATCCGTCGCTTCCCACGGCAGATCTAAGTCATTGCGCCCGAAATGCCCATACGCTGCCGTCTGCCTGTAAATCGGGCGGCGCAGCCCCAGCATTTTGATAATGCCTGCCGGGCGCAGATCGAAATTCCCTCGGATGATTTCCACAAGCTTTTCATCCGGCAGCTTGCCTGTCCCAAAGGTATCTACCATAACGGACGTCGGCTGCGCTACGCCAATCGCATACGACAACTGGATTTCACATTTCTGCGCAAGGCCTGCCGCCACGATATTTTTCGCAACGTAACGTGCGGCATACGCTGCGGAACGGTCAACCTTCGTACAGTCTTTCCCGGAAAAAGCCCCGCCGCCATGGCGCGCATATCCGCCGTAAGTATCGACGATAATCTTACGCCCTGTCAGCCCTGCGTCCCCCTGCGGCCCGCCGATAACGAAACGGCCGGTCGGGTTGATGAAGAACTTCGTATTCGCGTCAATCATTTCTTGTGGAAGGATCGGATCGAACACATGCGCCTTAATATCCGCATGGATCTGCTCCTGGCTGACGTCTGTGTCATGCTGGGTAGAAAGCACGACTGCCTCTAAACGCCTTGGCGCCCCACTTTCATCGTATTCTACCGACACCTGTGTCTTCCCATCCGGCCTTAAGTAAGGCAACGTGCCATCCTTGCGTACTTTCGTAAGCTGCAGCGCCAATTTATGCGCCAAGGAAATGGGATATGGCATCAATTCCGGCGTTTCATCCGTAGCATAGCCGAACATCATCCCCTGATCGCCTGCGCCGATTGCCTCTAACTCCTCGTCAGACATCTTATTTTCCTTCGCTTCTAAGGCTTTATCCACGCCCATCGCGATATCGGCCGACTGCTGATCCAACGCCACCATAACGGCGCAGGTATTCCCGTCAAACCCAGTAGCCGCGTCGTTATAGCCAATTTCATTTACCGTATCACGGACAATCCGCGGGATATCAATGACTGCTTTCGACGTCACTTCCCCAGTCACAAGGACGAACCCTGTGCAGGCAGCCGTTTCACACGCCACGCGGCTCATGGGATCCTGCTCCATCAATGCATCTAAGATCGCATCCGATACCGCGTCGCACAATTTGTCCGGATGTCCTTCTGTTACAGATTCTGATGTAAATAATCTTTTTTCCACGTATCTTATCCTCCTTATATGTTTGCGCATAACAACCCCAAACGCTCTGTTGTTACGCCCCCGCCGTTGCATCTGCGCCCTGTTGCCAGGGCAAAAAAAACCGCTTATGGGCAACATAAGCGGATCTGACATTTAAAAGATCATCAAATCCTCTTATTGTTCGATTGCTCGCTCAGGTTGGCACCTTCCGTAGAGGGGTTGCCGTGGCTTCGCAGGTCCTATGTACCTCCACCACTCTGAATAAGAGAGATTCCGACAATATTGAATTTTCAAATCTTCTTGTAATAACATACACTCTTTTGGGAAATCTGTCAAGTGGAAAAATAAGGGCTGCCGCAATCATGGTACTTGCAGCAGCCCAAAGCCTTACCTACAGGCGGGACTTAATCTAACGGTTCTTCCGGAAATTCTTCATATCCGCCGCTTGTGGTAATAATATCTTCATTCTCAAACTGGACGATTTCCAGTTCCGGGGTTTCATAAGCTTTCATAGAATCTACACCTCCTTCGGTTGGGTTTCTGCCGCGCCTGTCATGCTAGGAGACCGGGATCTCTTCCTGCCCCGGGGTATCCGGAAGCTGGAGCACAGCCACCTCCAAAAGAGGAACGACCTTCGCCCCTACCTCCCCGCGGTTCAAAATCCCAGTGACACGGATCCAGGCGCCTTCCTCTGGTTCCTCCATTATATATTTCAGGGGGATCCGGCAAGGTTCCCGTTCCTCCCCATCCACGGCAGTCCTGCTAAGATAAGGGACGCCGTCTTCCACCACATATGCGCCCTCTAGCTGATAGATCTGCCCTACATGGTCGTTGGTATCCTCCTGGAAAGAACGGAGCATAGCGGCATAATCTGCGTCGGCCACAACTGTGGTTTCCTCTTTTAATACTTCCAGCAATTCCTCATCCGTAGCGCCTGGATCCAGCAGCGGCTCCATATCCGCTACGCTGCCTTCGCTATCCTTTTTCCTGCCTGCGCTGTGATCCTGCCCGGCTGCATTGCTATCCTTCGTTTCTTGGGAAAGCGCGTCGTCCTTTGAGCCCGAAGGACCCTGGCCGCTGCATGATGCTAAGACAACGCTTAAAGCAGCGCATACCAGAAACGCTTGAATTTTTCTATGCATGTGATCCATCTCCTTCCATCCATGAGCACCTTCGTCCATATACAAGCCGAAACACCTTACCGTATCTGCTGTTTAACGTCCGCCAAGGCTTTCAAAGCTTCCGAAAACAAGCTCGCCATACCTGCATTCCATCGTTTTGTCTTCCTTATTCCTGATCATGACATAAGCCCTGGCATACACTACCCGATCCTTTGCATTACCGACATTGATTGGGAGGCGTGCGCCGATCGCATCTGCGTTTGACATTGCCTGCATCTTCACATTCGGCTTATTCCCTACATATTCCATCACCAAATCGCCTGGGTAGCCTTCCGCTGCGGTATAGTACAGAAGGCCTCTCTGGATGATATCATATTTCTCTTCATCTACAAGCTGTGCGTCTGCAATCAAGCGGATGATGTTCTTCCCGTTCTCTACGCCGGCTTCTATCCTGGTAGATGCAATCACGTCCTTCGTCTTGCATACAGAGCATTCCCTATAATCCTTACCCTCAACCTTATCTCCAAACTGATGAGGGATTTCGCCAGTTGCAGGGATTACTACCCGGTTACGCGTATGCGACGGATCATTCTTGCATACCTCTTCGCTGTAGCCGTCTACACAAGTTGGTTCCTTTACTGTCTGGCGCACATATTCATGGCCAGTTGCAGGGACGTCCTGCGCTTCCCGAAAGACCTTCGCGCAATTTGGGCAGATTTCTTTATCTGTCTTCCCTACTTTTTCGCAGGTTGCGGCATATCCGCCGAATTTCGTCGGTATTACGCCGTCCTTACAGCTATCGCAGTAAACGTATTTCTCTTGAGCCGCGCTGTCGTCAATCTTGGTAGCGTTACACTTCTCATTTTTACAGGTTACAATTTTGAATCCGCCGTGAGCCGTTGATGTTGCGCCGTCTGTATCCCAATCATGGACTTCTTCCGTCTTGGTATGGGCAGGGTTGTATTCGCATGTATACTTCATTTCCCCACAGGTCACATCCTCTTGCCCTTCATCCGCAACCCAGCTATGGGCGTCTTCGATCGGCTTGCTTCCAGCCACTGGCTGCTTATCCTTTTTCTGGCATAAGCTGCACGTACGTTCCTTCCTGGCTGGGTCGGTGCAGTTTGCTTTTTCTACCTTCCATGAACTCCAGTTATGTTCCAGCGCTGGTACGGTTAACGTAATCTCGTTGTCGCATCCATCGGCAGTACACTTGTAAGTTCTAGTACCTGCTTGTTCACACTTTTCTTCTTTCACTACAACGTAATCGGTATCAACTACTGCATCGGCCTTCACATATACGGTATTGCCTTTATCGTCGGTCAGTGCAAGCCCGTTTTCTTCGTCGCTTATATAAGAATGGCCGTTCGGGTTTGACCCTTCTGTCACCGTAGGCGTCGTGCCTGGCTGAAGCGCATTACACCATGTACAGAACTTCCCTACTTTCTCTGGTTCCACACAAGTTGCAGCGATTGTTTTATCTACATATTTATGCGCTTTTGCCGTATCTTCTGGTAAAAGCTCTTCCTTCGTTTCCCCACATGCTGCGCCACTGATTTGCCTCGTGCAAGTGTAGACGATTTTCCCTGGTTTACACTCTATGGGATTTGGAACAACCTGTCCTTCGTCAAACGTATGCCCCAGCTTCTCAATGGTTCCTTCGTAGGTATGGCCTTCTGCGTTTTCTGCGCACCCCTCTACATAGCAAGTATAAATGGCAACCCCGTTGTTCTCACAATCTGCTGGCTTGGCAATTTGAACCTTACCGCTATGCGCGCTTTCGTACTCGTCTACTGGGATTAAATTCCCCTCTTCATCCATATAGCCATGGTGTGCTTCTAAGGTACGGTTCTCGGTATCGCCGCACAATGCGCACTGATACATAGCGACGCCGTTCGTAGTACATGTGGCAGCGCTAAACACAGCTTCTAATTTCCAGTCATGCCCGTTCCTCTGCCAGAGATCCATCGCGGTAATCTCTTCATCGGTGTATACCTCTGTAACATCCTTGATAACAAAGTAATCGCACTCGCTACAGCTTTCTTTAATCTTAGCGTTTGCCTTGCAGGTTGGATCTATAATCTCTACATTGTTTGCATTATGCGGCTTTTTGGGAATGGTGATCACATGTTTTTCCCCACAATCCCCCCTGGTACAGGTATACGTAATAGATCCTTCCTCTGTGCAGGAAGCTTCCACCTCTACTGGCGTTCCTGCTGTTTTATCATTGATTACAATATCCCCGTTTTCATCTACCTGGACTTCTCCGTCTTCTCCAATCACCTCAAATGTGTGGCCAAGCTTAGGGGCTACCTCTTTTGCATCGGAGGTCGGATCCTGGCATATCTTACAGAATACTGCCTGTGTAGCAGGCTCTGTACAGGTCGCATCCTTTTTCTTTGGCATATCTTCCGGCTCATGCGGCTTTGCAGGAATATCTACGGTATAGCTATGTCCACAATCCCCATTCTTACAGGTATAGACTGCCTTCCCGTCGTGGCATACGAAATCCTGCGTTAATACGCCGTCGTCTGTTTCATCTGTATAATCTTCATAACTATCTGTTACGTCGCCATAATCATGCCCGGTAGCAGGGATGACAATATCCAGCCTGCGGGTGCCGCATACTTCGCAAGTACAGTATGCAATACCTGTTTCCGTACAAGTCGCTTCCTTGTAGATTTGAAACTTATTCTTATCATTTGCTACAATACCTGGTTTCAGGTTGCGGTTCTCATCCTCAAAATCATGGCGGGCAGGAACCTCACGCATTTCCTCTTCCCCACATCTGTCGCAGGTAAAGGTACTGATACCGCTTTCGGTACAGCTTCCTGGTAATTCTTCCTTTTCATTAGCCCAAATATGGCCAAGCTGGTATGCCCCTGCGTCCTTTGCTGCGGCAATCGCAGCCTCCTCGTCGCCGTCGTTCAATGCAAGATACATATCCAGGGCGTCAATCTCGTCGCCGACTTTCTTGTTGCAGTATTTGCAACGTGTGACATACTTGGCGTTCTCGGTACAGGTCGGCGGGATAAAATCTGCGATTTCTTTCCCTTCATGGCTGCCGCGCGCTTTAATTACTTCAGTATACCGAAAACCGCATCCCCTGCCTTCGTTCTGCTCGTCTTTACACTCATAAATCTTATAGCCATCTTCTAAACAGGTGGCAGCCTTGGTCTCAACCGGCTGTACCTTGCTGGATACTTCAAGGACGCCGTCGCTGATATCGTCTTTCAGCAAAACTCCCCCGCTTGTAGTTGCCTCAAAGGTATGGCCCAAACGCCTTCTTGCATCCTCCCCTTCCATTGGGATAGGCTCTGCCCCTTCTTCTACTTCATGGCATGTGCTGCAAGTTCTTAACGTAGATCTCGGCGTGGTACAGGTTTCTGGTATTACCTCGTCGTAATAAGTATGGCTCCCTGTCGGTGCAATAGTTTCCTCATATCTATAGCCGCATCCCGTTTCCTTACAGATCCAAACATTCTTTCCAGGCGTCCCGCCGCAAGTTGCGTCCTTGTGTTCGTCTGGATTAGGCTTTGTCTCTGGCCATCCTTCCTCACGCTCGAAGGAGTGCTTCAAGGGCGCTACCGTTACATTATGGGCCTGCGAACACTTGCTGCACTTATAAACGATCAGGCCGGAAGATGTACAGCTCGCTGTTGCCCTTATCGTCTTTGGCGCATCTTCCTTCACTACAATCTTCCCATCTTCCAGGACAGGGTTCCCATCCGCCCCGATCTCCTGATAGCTATGGCGCGGCTGGAGGCTGACAAAGCTGCTGTTTTTCCCACACTCGCAGCTCTTTCTCCCCATGCCAGTGGTGGTACACCCTGCCGCCCTTATGGGCGTTACGGTATATACATGGTTCTCCCCATCGCATTTTGTCGGATCCTTTTCCGGCTCTGTAGAAGCAGGCGGTTCCACCGTATCCGCTATCGGCGCAGCTTCCGCTGCCTGGACAGAGGATGCTTCCTCCTCCGTATCCCCCTCTACAGAAGCGTCGTCTTCTGCTGCTTCTGCAGGCTCTTGTCCTTCTTCCGCCTTAGTTTCTAGATCCTCTTCGGTGTCTGGAGCCTCTGGCATTTCATCTTCCGCGGGCTCTTCTGTGACCTCTTCCGTTTCTACCTGCGTCCCTACGCTGTCTAAAGCGGCTTCCGATGCGAAGCTCGTAGTGTTCAAAGACAGGATCATACTAAGAGACAATGCAACGCTTAAGAAACGTTTCAACTTTTTTGCGCTCATAAATTTTAAGATCTCCTTTCTTCTTGAGATGTTACTAGGTAATTGCGAAACCCTCTCTGGGACAGACGCGGATGTACAATCCATACAAAAGCGGGCTCCAGATGCCGTCGCAAGTCGCCCTTTTTTTGTACAGATTGTACATCCGCTGTTTCTAGAAAGGGAGTTTTGCAATCGCCTATGAGATGTTACACGGCAGGGGCGGCCGAAAGCCGGCTGCAATCGGCTTCTCCCAGCTGCAAATGGGGTATGGCCTTGGGCGGGCTATCCTTGGGGGGCGGCAATCTTTCCATGGCATCCCGGCTTCTGCTGTAGCCATGCAATTTCTGGCTGCGGCTTTCCTCATGGATTCTGCAATAATCCACGAAGCGCTGGGAGGTTTCCCGCTGCCTGAATGGCCTGGATGCGTTTGCTTTTCCTAGATACGGAGTCCATTCCCCATTGGCTTGCCAGCCATGCCATGGAACACATTCCCTCCTTTCCCTCCGTACGGTTCCTTGCCTGCCCTGCCCCTTGCCGTAATTTTGCTGCTTTGCGCAGCAAATGTAGAAAGATAATGGTTCTTGGAATATTTATCCTTATACATTTGCCGTGCAATCCTTCGTTTTGGGCGCAAAAAGCCATTTGTGCAGTATGCACATAAAATTTTAAAAAAATTATAATCCTATATCCGTTTTTTTGAAAGAATTTTCGCGTTTTTTTGTGCAGATTTACCAAATCAAAAGATGCAGGCAGAACAGTTGCCAGAGCAAAAGAAATCAAGGAAAGAGGAATTTCAACCAAGTTAACTAGCAGGTCGCGTCTGATAAAAAAAGAATCCAATGAAACAAAAAAATAACCAGGCGTCTCTCCCAGTTTATTGGGAGAAACGCCTGATTCGGTTGTCGGTGATTATGGTTTATAATCAAAATCCGGGATATCCTGCCACCGCTGCCGGAAATAATGCGCTGCAAGCTTCGGCTTCCGGTCGCGCGTAAAGACGCCTTTCTTGTTGCCTTGTACCCGCAACAGGCTCTGGCTTGTGGCAAAATCAGCAAAATTCCACGCCTGTTCGCCGACTACCATATGGTAATCATCAAACACGCGGTTGTTCATCTTATAATAATCCACCTGGTATTCTTCCGTGTACATAACAGGAGTCGTGTCATGCATCCCTTGTACGGTATCCGCCCCATATTCGGTAAACATAACAGGTTTCCCCACCGTTTTCCAGAAATCCAGTTCCTTGCGCAGCGCAAGTTCCGGTCCTTCTAGGTCGGGTCCTCCGAAATACCATCCGTAATAGCGGTTTAGGCAGATGACGTCGCTTAATTCCACCGAGCAATCCTTCTGCGGCTCTGGCATCTGGACGCTGACCAACGTGCAAGGCCGTTTCTGCGGATCGGTTTCCCTAGCCAAATCAAATAATGGCTTGAAATATTCATACGCACCTTCCGCCGCAGAATCTGGTTCGTTTGCAATGCTCCACATCACCACGCAGGCATGGTTCTTGTCCCTGGAAATCAAATCGCGGATCACCTCTTTGTGGTGCTCCTGCGTCTTTACGCCGTGCTCAGGATCGAACGTACGCACTTTCTCCCCGCCGAAATTCGCACCGCCCCCAAACTGAAGGTTAATGCCTACCGCCGTCGTTTCATCGATCACTACAATGCCTTCCCGGTCGCACAAGCGCATCATTTCTTCGCTGTACGGGTAATGGCTTGTACGGAAGCTGTTCGCGCCCTGCCATTTCATAAGCGAGATATCCTTCGTATTCATAGGCAGATGGACGCCGCGCCCGTTCGGGAACGTATCCTCATGCTTCCCGTAGCCCTTGAAATAAAACGGGCGTCCATTGATTAAGAATTTATCGCCCTCCACACAAACGGTCCGGATCCCATAAGGCAGGGTATAGACGTCTTCCCCAAACGTAACCTTGACTTCATACAGATATGGCTGCAGCGGCTGCCACAGCGTCGCATCTTCCACTTCCAGCACGCCTTTTACTCCGTCCTGCCCTGCCGCCTTCGTCCCATTTTGATCAAACAGTTCCACCTTGCAGCTTCCGCTGCCTTCCGTTTCCACCTCGTAATGGACAAAAGCCCGGCTTCCTTTTACATCAGGCGTCAGGGAAATATCTTTGATATAATCCTTTGGCGTGGTATAGATCCTTACGGGACGGGTGATGCCGCAGTAGTTAAAAAAGTCAAAATTTGGATGGTTCTGCGGCTTGGATTCCTCCTGCTGCCCAAGGTTCCCCATCATGCCGCCTAGCATATCGCCCTTCCCGCCGACTGGCAGCGTCGTATAATCAATCACATTGTCTACCGCAACCGTCAGCAAATGCCTGCCCTGTGCCTGTCGGCTGTCCAACTGGACCTCAAATGGCAGGAAGCCTCCCCTGTGCTCACAGATCAACTCACTGTCCCAGTAGATTTTCGCATGATGGGTTACTGCGTCGCAACGAAGGACAACGCGCTGTCCTGACAAGCTGGCAGGAAGCGATACCTTCCTTTGGTAGAAGACCCATCCATAGTGATCGCGAAATTCAATGCCCTCTTTCAGATCGTTATAGGAAGCAGGGACCGGCATGGACATTGCATCCTCCAAGGGCTTTTCCTGCCATTTTTCCTCAAACCCCTTGCCATTGTCTAGCTTAAAATCCCAAATCCCGCTCAAATCGCAAACAAAGCGGGATGGCGTCAAAACTGGATATAACATTCTGTGCTCCTCCTTTTCATACAGAACTGTAGGATCCTTGTCTTTTCATACCATGCCCGCTTTGCTGGGGTTTTATTCAATTTTATCTCGTACTTAACGGAAATACCTAACACACCTTGAATTTTAATTTCATAGCTTCTTTGTCGGAGCCCACCCTCTCAATCTGCGCGCCAAGGCTCTCTAGCTTCTTCTCAAACGCCTCATAGCCGCGCTGGATATAGTGGATATCATCAATGATAGTAACGCCGTCCGCCGAAAGAGCCGCTATCACCAACGCCGCGCCTGCCCGCAGATCCGGCGCGCTGATCCTGGCTCCGGTATACCCGTTGACGCCATTGATAATGGCAATATTCCCTTCTACCTTGATATCCGCCCCCATACGCGCCAATTCGCCTACATATTTAAAACGGTTCTCAAAAATGCTCTCAGTGACAGTGCTGGTCCCTTGGGCAATCCCAAGGACAACCGACATCTGCGGCTGCATATCCGTAGGGAAGCCTGGATAGGGCAAAGTCGTAACCTGGGTATGGCGTAAGGGCTTAGATGCTACGACACGCACCGCGTCGTCAAATTCCTCTACCTCGCATCCCGCCTCTAACAGCTTGGCCGTCGTAGCTTCCAAATGCTTTGGGATTACATTTTTCACGGTGATATCGCCCTTTGTCGCCGCTGCCGCAAACATAAAGGTGCCTGCTTCTATTTGATCCGGGATCACGGAATACTCCGTCTTATGGAGCCTTTCGACGCCGACAATCCGGACGACGTCGGTTCCGGCGCCGCGGATATTCGCCCCCATGCTGTTCAAAAAATTGGCTACATCTACGACATGCGGCTCTTTCGCCGCGTTTTCGATCGTCGTTTTCCCTTCTGCCATCGAAGCCGCCATCATAATATTAATCGTAGCCCCAACCGATACCTTGTCTAAATAAATATGGCTCCCAACAAGCCGTTCCGCCTCTGCAGCAACAGCGCCGTTGCGGATTTCTACATGCGCCCCCAGCGCACGGAAGCCCTTCAGGTGGAGATCCATCGGCCTGCTACCAATATTACAGCCGCCTGGCAGCGTCACTTCCGCCCGCCTGTACTTGCCAAGCAACGAGCCAAGCAGGTAATAAGACGCCCTGATTTTCTTCATGGAGTCATAATCTACCGGAATATCTTTTACATAAGAACCATTTATTGTTACAGTGTGTGCGTCGATCCTTTCAATTTTCGCTCCAATATCGCCCATGGCCTGAAGCAAAGCATTGATATCCCGTACGTCAGGTAAATTATCTATCGTTACTGTTTCGTCCGTCATAATTGCTGCTGCCAGGATTGCCAGCGCCGCGTTCTTCGCGCCGCTGATTTCCACTTCGCCTACCAATGGGTTGCCGCCTTTAATCACATACTGTTCCATATCGCACCTCTATGCTTTGTTTTTCCTATCAATTGTTGTTACCGCAACAAATTTTTCTCTTGTCTTTACAAAAACTTTATGTATTATTATAACACACTTTGCCGATTTGTAAATCTCTGCTTTTACTACGTCCCATGTATTATAACACACTTTGCCCATTTGTAAATCACCGCTTCCCTATCCCAGACAGCCTGCAAACAGATAAATCACTATTTTTCTTCCGTTTCTTAGCTTATCTTATGCGAAATCAGCAAAACCGTGCCTGCCCCAGAGAAAAATTCCGTGCAAAATGACAAATCTCTGTCGTTCCTTAGTATCTGCTTTTCTCCAAAAATCATTCTATATTCTAAACATATTTTGCGGAGCATTTTTGTTTCATTGGACGCACTTTCTTATGAAATGAAAAAAACTGCCGCGCCAATGGATCCACTGGCGCGGCAGCCTTTTTCCTGCCAAACCTCTGCTGTTGCAATTTGATCTTTACCGTTTTTTTCTGCCCCTTGCCGCTATGTATTTGATGTTCCCGCTCTTATAGATCTGACCTTCTACCGGGATCTGTTTCTTAATCTGAAACGTCTTTTGCATAATTGTCCTCAAACTTTAGTATCATTCATTTTTACCATATGCTTCATTTATCATTATTGGAACACGACATTTTTTTTCAAATATTTTGTACGGATGGCAATATAAGGGTACGACGCCACCTCATTGATTTTCTCCCCTTTCCTAGGGCCGATTAAGGTTGTTCCAAAATATACGGCGTTTTTCGTCCGGTAACACTCATTGATCGAAATGCTATATCCTCCGGTTTCCTGTGCGCCGTACCCAATGGCAATATAGAGGTACTCTTTGTCTGCATACGTCAGCTTAAACCCTGTTTCCTTCTTCTCCTCCATGGCTTTCAATAATTCCTGCGGGATCTCTTTTTCCTCAAGGATGGCGTATGGCAGATCTTCTAATTTCTGCCCGTCCGTCCGTTCAATCCCACAGCCCCCTGCGGACATCCATAGAAAAGACAGCAGGAGTAAAGCCCCAACGGCTTGGTTGATCCGATTCCCCAGCCATTTCATACGTCCCATGTGATCACCTTTTTCCATTAGCATACCATTCTTGCTTAAATTGTATGATTTTTTATAATATTTATGAATTTTTCTAACGTTTATGATTGTATTTCTCCACTTCACTTTGTATAATGGAATATGGTAAAAAACGATACGAAAAGGAAAAGGTTGGCATTATGATACGTTTAATTCTAGTTTCGGTTTTTTTGATTCTTTTTCTCATTGCATCCATCCCGATTATGTGCGTGGAATGGGTATTAAAAAAATTCAAGCCTTATGCTGCGGATATCAGCAGCCTGCGGATTGTCCAATGGGCGTTTAAGGTCGTCTTATTCTTAGCAGGGACGAAGATTACGGTAATAGGGGAAGACCGCATCCCCAAAGGCCAGGCTGTCCTTTACATCCCGAACCACCAGAGTTATTTCGACATCGTGATTACTTATTCCAGATGCCCGGATCTGACGGGATATATTTCCAAGGACGTCCTAGAAAAAGTGCCGCTGCTCTCTGTCTGGATGAAACGCCTGTATTGTCTCTTTTTGAACCGTTCGGATATGAAAGAAGGGCTGAAAATGATCCTGACTGGGATCGATCAGATTAAAAGAGGGATTTCTATTTGTATTTTCCCAGAAGGGACAAGGAACCCGCATCCAGAGGATGGTATGATGCCGTTCAAAGAGGGCAGTATGAAAATGGCCGAGAAGACGGGATGCCCGATTATCCCTATCGCAATCACAAACAGCCATAACATATGGGAAAGCCATATGCCGTTTATACGGAAATGCCATGTGATTGTGGAGTATGGGGAACCGATCTACATTAAGGATCTGGAAAAGGAACAGCGAAAATTTGCAGGCGCCTACACCCAATCCAAAGTACAGAAAATGTTAGAAGGCCATAAGAAAATGATGGTTGCCGGCAAAACACACGCATCCCATAGCCAGGGCAGATAAGCGTATGCCAGCAGATGGCCTCCTGGCTCTCCATCGCTTGGCCCAATCATATGGCACAAGGCTGCTGCACACAGGAAAGCGTGCAGGATCGGGATATCCTGCAGCTTTACGCCTGGACGCAGCAGCCTTATTCTCTTCTGATTCCTTAAACCCGCCCATACCAAACAAAGAGCGCGGGCTTTCTGCTATTTCGCCTCTTGGATGGCTTCTATAATCTTTGGGAAATCCATAAAATGAGAAGCTTTCACGAGCACCGTATCCCCCTCCTGAAGGTATTCCAAAAGATACGGCAGCATCTCTTCCTTCGTTTCAAAATAAAATACCTCGCACCAATCGTTGGAATCGCTTGCCCCTCTGGCCGTTTCTACAGACAACGCGCCTGCACAGAATATGGCGTCTATCTGCTTTTCCGCCGCATATTCCCCAACTTCATAGTGGAGCTGTTTCTCATCATCCCCAAGTTCTCCCATATCGCCGAGCACCGCTACCGTCCTGGCAAACCCATGGCTTAATACATCAAGAGCGGCGCGCATAGAAACAGGGTTTGCATTGTAGCAATCGTCAATCACCAGGATCCCGCCAGCTTCTATCAGGTTTGTGCGGCCTTTTATGGTCTGTGCGTGTCGGATCCCGGATTGGATTTCCTCTAACCCCATGCCCAACGCCAGCCCAACGCCCGTTGCCGCCATGGCATTGAAGACATTATGCTCCCCTGGCGCCTTGATATCCGCCAGGAAGCTTCCCTCTGGCGTATGGATCTTGGCCTTTATCCCTTTTAAGCCAAGATTCTCTATCTCGTCTGCATAAATCTGCCGTCCTGTTTTCCCTTGCCCGCCCAGCCCAAAAAAAACAGGACGGATCCCTTTTACTTCCGTAAGCAGGGACAGCTTGTCATCCTCTCCATTCAGTATGATTTTAGCATGCGGCTTTAGGAAATCAAAGATTTCAGACTTTGCCTTTAAGATACCGTCCCTGCTCTTTAACTGTTCCAAATGGGAGATCCCAATATTCGTCATCACACAGATATCCGGCTTCGCCATTTCGGCCAAACGGTGCATTTCACCAAAATCTGAAATCCCCATTTCCACAACTGCCACTTCGTGTTCTGGACGGATACGCAGCAACGTCAACGGAAGCCCGATTTCATTGTTTAAATTCCCTTCCGTCTTTAAGACATGGTACGTTTCAGAAAGTACCGAAGCAATCATTTCTTTCGTGCTCGTTTTCCCTACGCTTCCCGTTATCCCAATCACTGGGATATCAAGCTGTTCACGGTAATCCCTTGCAATATCCTTCAATGCCTGCTCTGTGGAAGCCACCTGGATATACGGCCTTGCGCAATCCTTTAAGGGACGCTCCGAAAGCACCGCTGCCGCCCCCCGCCCGATGACCTGCGGGATAAATTCATGCCCATCTACCCTTGCGCCTTTTAACGGGATAAATAAAAATCCTTCCTCCATCTTGCGGCTATCTGTTACCACACCTTGGATCTCAGTCTGCTGTACATCTTCTTCTCCATAATACACACCGCCGCATACCTTCGCGATGCGGCCTAATGTCATTCCTTTCATTGCTTCCTCCATTCTTTACCGATACAAAAAACGGATGATCCCTTCTAAAATTAATATTCTCTTTGCCCTGTCCCTGTTTTATATTTTTCCAATGAAATACGGATAATTTCTTCGCATAACTCCCCAAAATCCATGCCGATCGCCTGGGCTTCCTTGGGAAGCAGGCTTGTCGGCGTCATACCTGGAAGGGTATTCGCCTCCAAACAGTAGATCCCCCCCGATTCGTCCATCAAAAAATCCATGCGGGAATACGTATGTAACCCCAGGACTTTTGCTGCCTTCTGTGCATACTGCTGCATTAACGACGCCGTTTCTTCCGGCAAGTCTGCCGGGCAGGTTTCTACCGCGCCGCCCTCCGCATATTTGTTTTTATAATCATAAAACCCTTCGACTGGAGCGATTTCAATGACTGGAAGCGCTTTCCACTCCATCACGCCTACAGAAAATTCCCTGCCCTTGATACATTCTTCCACAATCACGCTGTCTTCCCAGCGGAATGCACTTTCCAACGCCTTCTGATACTCCTCTTCGCTTTGTACCATGGATATCCCAACGCTTGATCCGCCGCAGCAGGGCTTTACTACGCAAGGAAGGGACAGCCCCGTCTGCTGAAATTCCCACTGGCAGGTTTCCCGCTCCATATAGATTCCGGCAGGGGCTGGGATGCCGTTCGACAAAAACAGACGCTTGGACAATTCCTTATTCATGGCAAGGGCGCTGCCTAGATACCCTGTCCCTGTGTACTTTACCCCATACAAGTCAAACGTAGCCTGCAGCCTGCCGTCCTCGCCATTTTCCCCATGGAGCGCCAAAAATACAATATCCGCCATCCGGCATAAAGCCAGCACGTTTGGCCCTAACATGCTGCCGCTCTGATCCTTCCTGCTCTTTTTGACGGCTTCTAGATCCGGAACCTGGCCAGAAATCCCAGACACCTTCACGCTGACCTCCTCGGAACGTTCAAAAATCCCGTCCAAATCCTCCTCTTTGTCGCCGATCCCCATATAAACATCCATTAAAACCACACGATGCCCACGTTCCCGCAATGCATCCGCGACGCCGCGCCCTGTCACAAAGGATACATCACGTTCCGTACTTAAGCCTCCCGCCAATACTACGATATTCATCTGGATCCTCCTTATTTTCATCAATCATACAAAAGCCCATCTCGGCTCCCACTTGATATATTACTCCATTTTCACCAGTGTGGCAATGGCTTCCTAGATAAAAAAGAATCCTCGCGGAGCGTTTTGTTTCATAGGACGCGCTTTCCTATTGGAATAAAAGAATCCTGCAACGCAGGATTCTCCGCCTGCGGCGGGTTGCTTTTGCAACATATTCCTTACCGCCGCAGTGCGATCCTCGCGGAGCGTTTTGTTTCATAGGACGCGCTTTCCTATGAAACAAAAAGTTGCAGCATCCTCCGTCTCCTAACGTCTGATACTGCAACTTATTTCTGTCTGTATTTTAGTGAAGGCGTCCCCGCAACAGCGGACGCCTTATGCGCCACGGATAGCGTTTAGAAGAACACATGGTTCCCAATTACAATCCCGGCCGCCCCAGCGCTTGCCCGGCGGAAACTTGTCGCACCGCCTACGTTGCTGGCGCCGCCAATTGCTTGCTGCGCCGCCTGCAGGCAGCTTCCATTTACACCGCTTGCCAGCACGCCTGCCAACATACCGTTGGACGCTGGCGTAAACTGCCCGCTCTGGTAAATAACGCCAGAAATGCTTCCTGCATAACCTGCGCGAAGACGGTTCATAACGACTGCCCCTACGGCAAGCTTCCCTTCGTACGGTTCGCCGCCTGCCTCGCATTGGATCAATGCGCCAAGAAGCGTTACGTCATCGTAAGAAGCTGCTACCGCAGCGTTCTGTGTCACGCCTGCGCTACCCGTGCTTCCCGCGCTGCTTTCCTGCTGTGCCTTCCTTGCCTGTTCCGCTTCTTCTGCTGCAATCTGGGCACGTTCTTCTTCTATGGAAATCGCTCT
The DNA here is from genome assembly GCA_948470065.1 of uncultured Eubacterium sp. Lineage (GTDB taxonomy): Bacteria > Bacillota > Clostridia > Lachnospirales > Lachnospiraceae > Petralouisia. The sequence goes on from CAOKNO010000039.1 coordinate 18,458, forward strand.
TCCAAGCTTTAATTCCACATCAATAAATTCTTCACTGACATAGCCGACGCCTTCTTCTGTCTTAACAGCAACCCAGCCGTCTACTCCTTCCGCCTGTGTATCAACGACAAGCTTGCCGCCCTCTTCCATCACATCTAAGATTCCTGTTTCTTCTGCAGAAGAAGCTTCTTCCCTGACCCTCACGCCGCCTGTCATCGCAACCGCATACGTAGTCCCGACCTGCTGTGCAAGCTCTTCTGCTTCTAATCCTGTCACGCAGAACTCATTCTTCACATAGCCTTCAACATCGCCGGAAGAAATCTTTGTCCAGGTATCGCCTTTTTCCACGATTACCGCTGAATCCCCTTTGCGGAGTTTCCCAGCCAATTCTGCATCATCAGATGCTTCGGTACGGATATTCAAGTATTCCTCTACGTTTGGCAGCAATTTTGACGCCCATGGGGACACTTCTTCGTTCCCTTTTTCTGGCAAATCTACCTCGATTGTCTGCTCCTCTGGGATTTCAGCATCCGAAGCTTCTGGCTGCTCCGCCTTAACGGATTCTTCTGTTACGCCAGCCTCTTCCTGCTCTTTGAGTTCCTCTTGGGATACCATTGCTACTTCCTGTGACGCCACAGGCTCTTCCTTAGAAGCTTCTGGCTCTTCATCTGCAGCTTCCACCTCTGGAACCTCCTGGGAAGGCTTAATCTCTTCCTGCTTCGCTTCGCTCGAGGCTGCCGCTTCCTGCCCCTCTTCCTGCTCTGGCTCCGCCGTCTTCTCTGCTGCTTCCTCTGGCTTCAAGGCTTTCTCTGTCATTACTGTTTTTGCCAGAGCGGTTTCCCCGTTCTCTGGAACCCTCTCGCCATCTGCTGCGATCCTGCCGCTAAGAGCCATTGCAATTAAAGATGTATCGTAATATTCCGTTGGTTCTACTGTCAATTCTACCGCCTGGCCACCTGGATTAGTCTGGGTTTTCATACCTTTGCCACAGACTGTGGATACTGTCATTACAAACGCAAAAGATAATACAGCCCCACACTCCATAACCTTCTTATCGAATCTCATTTCAACCTCCTGATTTCTTGCATAAAATAACGCATGTTCTTTCGATATGTTTTAATCGAATTTGTTACATTTGTTACAAATTTATTACAATATATCAAAGAATCCATGACTTGTCAAGTCCCAGAGGTAAAATATTTGTTACGAAATAACGATCTGGCTCCTGTCTATCGCCGTCCAAACAAGGATTGCCGCACAATATTGCACCCTTTTTTTGTTTCAAAGTACGCGCTTTCCTATGGAAGAACAAATCCCCCGGCTGTAATAGCGTACAGCCAGGGGATTCTTTTTTCTTTTATCGCGGCTAAATTACCACCGCGCGTTCTGCTGTCCTTATCATGCCTGTCCAGCCGCTAAGCCCAAATACTTTCCTACAGGCGTTTTAACAATTCTTCCCGCTCTGCTTCATACCCTGGCTTTCCTAACAGTGCAAACATATTGCGCTTATAGCTTTCTACGCCTGGCTGGTTGAATGGGTTCACACCTAATAAATATCCGCTTAAGCCGCAGGCAAATTCAAAGAAATAGAAAAGCTGGCCCAGGCTGTATTCATCTTGCGCTGGGATCCGTACTAAGAGGTTCGGCACATTGCCGTCGGTATGTGCCAGGATTGTCCCATTCATTGCATTTTTATTGACAAAATCCATATCTTTCCCAGCAAGATAATTCAAGCCGTCCAAATCCACAGGTTCTTCGTTAATGGTCACAGTGCTGCGCGGGTTCTCCACACTCATAACCGTTTCAAATAATATCCTTGCCCCATCCTGGATAAACTGTCCCATGGAATGGAGATCTGTCGTCAGATCCACAGACGCCGGGAAGATTCCCTTCTGGTCTTTTCCTTCGCTCTCACCGTAAAGCTGTTTCCACCACTCGGACACATAATGGAGCGCCGGTTCATAATTTGCAAGCACTTCCACAGCCTTCCCCTTACGAAGCAGGATGTTACGGACTGCGGCATACTGCATTGCATCGTTGTCCGCAAACGGCTCGTTCTGCGCTGCTTCACGCCCTGCCGCCGCTCCTTCCATCAACCGATCGATATCAGCCCCGCTGGCTGCAATCGGAAGCAGGCCAACGGCTGTTAATACAGAAAAACGCCCGCCAACGTCATCCGGCACTACAAACGTTTCGTATCCTTCCTCAGACGCTAAATTCTTTAATGCGCCGCGCGCCTTATCTGTCGTGGCATAAATCCGCTTTGCAGCCTCTTCCTTGCCATATTTTTTCTCAAGCATTTCTTTGAATACACGGAATGCAATGGCAGGCTCCGTCGTTGTCCCAGATTTGGAAATGACATTCACAGAGAAATCCCGGTCGCCAATTACATCCATCAGCCCTGCCAGATACGAACTGCTGATGCTGTTCCCTGCAAAATAAATCTCGGGAGCCTTGCGGATTTCCTTTGGCACAACATTATAGAAGCTGTGGCGCAAAAATTCAATCGCAGCCCGCGCCCCTAAATAAGAGCCGCCAATCCCAATTACAACAAGCACTTCGGAATCCGATTGGATCTTTGCCGCAGCCTTTTTGATTCGTTCAAATTCTTCCTTATCGTAATCAACAGGCAAATCAAGCCAGCCTAAGAAATCATTCCCCGCCCCGCTTTTTGACAGAAGCAGCTTCCTGGCGTCTTCAACTAATTTTTCCATATAGGAAACCTCTTCCTGGCTGATAAAACCAGCAGCTTTCCCATAATCAAATGACAATTTCTCCATGATGGTTCACTCCTTCACTTATAAATTTATGACATTTTACCAATTTCTCACGCAATATTGTAGCATTCCTGGATGATTTAGTCAATATCAACTAATTTCTGAAACATATCCTCTAATTCTTCTGGTTCCAGCGTTAGGTGGTTCCAGCAAAGCTTGTCCTGGTTCCCATCGTCATGGTATCTTGGGATTAAATGCATATGGAAATGGAACACCGTCTGCCCAGCCGCTTCCCCATTGTTCTGTACCAGGTTAAACCCATCGCACCCTAACCGCTTAGTCATATGCGAAGCAAGCTTCTTGGCAAGCTTCATGGCATGAGCGGCTGTTTCCTCTGGGATCTGATAAAGATCTGCATAATGCTCTTTGGGGATAATCAACGCATGCCCCTTGGTTGCAGGGCTGATATCTAAGATAACCCGGAACTCCTCGTCTTCATAAATTGTCTTAGATGGTATTTCCCCATCTGCTATCTTACAAAAAATGCAATTCTCTTCTTTCATTCCATCCTCCTACTACAATAGATTATAGTCCATATCCCTTACAGCCAGCAGGGATTTACCCATCCTGCCGCTTAAGCTACCCCCGCATGGCATGGCTCTATGATGATGCGGCGCAATGATACAGGCTAGTTAAATTGAAAAATCTGATCCAGCATTTTGAGGTTCTTTAAGTTGCCTTTTGCCGTCATATCTCCTGTCATAAACGCCCGCTGGAAGGTCATCCTGCCCTTTAGGAGGTGATCCATCACTTCCGTAGAAAGCTTTGTGTACACATCAATCTTCTCTCCCTGTCCGTAAAAAACACGGAGATCGCTGTTATGCACTTCTACTGTCAAAGGCTTTTTCTTACCTTCAATCATAAACAGATACGAAACCGAAAAATCTTTCTGCGGCACAAAATGCGCCTCAAGTTCTTTTTGATATGCCGTATCGTCATCTTCCTGGTTCTTTCCTAGCATATCTTTAAACATATTGCTTAATTCCTCAATGTCTTCCTTCTGCTTCTTCACATAGACGTCATTGGAAACGTATTGGGAAAGCTGTTCGCTCTCTTGGGGCGTTAACTCAAGCTGCTGCGTACGCAATACCGTCTGCCGTACCGCCTGGTTGCTATTGGGCAGGCTTTTCTGTTTCTTGGAAATGGCACGGTAGAGGTTTTCCGCCTTCTTCTCAATAATTTCCGTATAATCCTGGTTTATCTCAAAAGAAAGGAGATCCTCCACATATCCGCACAGCCCGCTGCACGGCAAGCCGCCCAGCATCTCCCAAGCGCTGGCAAGCGCGACCTCTGCTTCCCGCTCCCCATACGTGGTCGACATCACAATCGGCTGCATATACGTTGCAGCAATTTTCTCCTTATCTCCATACAGCCAGCAAGCGTCCAAAAACTGCTGCATATAACCGCCTATCCCAAGCCATTCTACGGTAGTAGCCAGGATAATCCCATCTGCTTCTTTCATTGTCTGCGGGAGCGTAGAAATTGAATTTTTATGCTCATAAATATTGTAACGCTGCACCTCTACCCGCAATTCTTCCAGCACTACCTTCATCTTATCAATCACATATGAGGTAGGGTCGTCCAAAAGCCCACGCCCTCCATAATAAATATTAACTTTCATCTCAAGGCCTCCCAAAATCCTGAATATCCTTAGTATATAAATTTTTCCAAGTAAAGTCAACAACTCCGCTTAGGAAAACACATACTCTTCTTGTGCAAACCGGATACGATCGCCCTTGCACAATTCTTTTCTCTCACAATATTCCAGTGGGACCTCATTCAGGTACGTCCCATTCATGGAATTTAAATCTTCGATATAATACGTTTCCCCTTCCCTAGTAATCCGGGCATGAAGGCGGCTAACGCCCTTGGCGTCAATCCACCCATCGGCCTGCTCCTGGTTCTTCCCAACCAGGCATACCTCTCCCTCTACGATCAGATCCCCGCACCCATGGTTCCCTTGGTACGCAAGCTTACCCACAGGCAAGGGATTATATACCCCCAAAGCTTCTGTTGCATATTCAGGCTTAGCTTCAAAAAAGCCCTCTCCACACATGAGATCCCCCTCGGCTGCCTGGCAATTTCCGTTAATATTTGATGATATCTGCATTTGTGTAACAGCACGCTCTGGATTCCCATTTGCCTCCCTGATTCTTTTGTGCGGGAACGCTTCTTTGCGCTTTAAGATGAGTGCTCCTATTTTCTGCTTCCATCCCCCCTCTGCTACATCCTGCCCATCTCTTACCCCGGTCTGGGCTTTCGGTTTCTGCCCCTCCTGCATTGTAGCGGGAGTTTCCGTTTTCTGTATATCCTGTATCATAGTAGGGATTTTCCATTTCTGTATATCCCGCATCATAGCTGGAACCTTTACCCTCTGTGCTTCTTGCATCGAAGCGGGGGCTTTCCCCCTTTGTGCTTCCTGCATTGCTGCCTGTGCTTTTGCTTTTTGCTTTCCTCTAACCATGCACCAGGCTTGTAATCCCTTTTTCCACCCTCCTGCATTTTGGCATCCTGCTTCTGTTCCTCCATCTGGTTCCTTTCCTGTTACAGGCTCCGGCTGTTTCCCAAACAGCCATTTCCCTACCGCCCCATATCTTCCCTTTTTACCCCCAGGCAGTCCATCAGGTTTTTCATTTGCTTCTATATTAATATTCCTACTTCTTGTCCGTCCTGTCTGTTTCTCCTCTATCCATGCTTCCTTCCCAGCGTCTCCTAATTCCTGTCCTCCCCGTAATTCCCTGCCTTCTAGCCCTTTGTGCCTGTTTTCTTCTTCATAGCTTATGGCGCCGCCCCTCTCTCCTTGCTCCCCTAGAGCAGCCTGTAATATCTGCCGTATGCTTACATTTTCCCTGGTACACGCCTGGTAGGCAGAATATCCCAATTCTACGGCCGCCTTCTCTTGATGGTCTATCTTCCGTAAAAACTGTTCCATACAACGTTCAAAAGCTTCTGGAAGGCTTTCTGCTAGAAACGGCAGGTAGGTAAAATACAAACTGCCGTCTTCTAAGTTCACATAGATAAACTCTGGTTCTAAGCGTACCCCTTCTTCACGCAGCAAATATTCGGGCAGGGTACGGCACAGCCTTTGTACTGCCAAAAGAAACCTTTGAAGCATCTCGTAATCCAGTTTCCTGCCAGATAAGAAATCCCCTATCTGCTGTTTCCCGCTGATTTCATAAAAATAATTCTGCACCCCGTCCACAAACATGCATTCCATTGGCAAAAGCCCTGGGATATCCTGCCCCTTTAGCATTTGCAATTCATATTCCCTTAACACAGGTTCCTGTGATTTAATGCACATATAGCTTTTATGTAACTTCCTACGATAGCTAACCTCCATTCCTACCTCCATTCTGACCCGCGCCATGGAACGCCAACACCGCTGCCACAAGATAACGGAACAACATTCCCCATCCATTCCAGTTCACGGAACCGCTTGCCTGGATCCATCTCCTCCCAGCGCCGTTGCGCCCGTACCGTTTCCACCATACTGGTATACAAATCAATCCCCTGATCAAACACAAGCATCATAACAATTAAGACGATCGGCATTACAAATGCGGCTTCCACCGTAAGGCTTCCCTGTTCCTTGCGTTTCATAGGCTCCACCTTACCATCATAGAAAGGTATGACGCCAGTAAGAATGGGACAAAAGCAAACGGCTCCTTCCCTTTCTTTTTACGGAAGGCTACCAGCATGGCCGCCCAGACGGACGACAGCAAAAGACCTGTAACAAACAATTCCAGGTTCTTCGATCCACCCAGATACACGCCAGTTACCGCCAGTAAAATACCGTCCCCCATCCCTATGCCGCCGCGGCTTACAACACTAACAGCCATAACGAAAAGCCCAAGGGAAATCCCCCACAATACGCTGTAAATAGAACAGCTCGGCGAGAACAAATGTAAGATAACGCCGCCGATCCCAAACAGCAAAATATAGATTACCGTCACTTCTTTCTTCCTGATATCCTCCCAGGTACATAAGCCCAACAGGCTTAATAATACAAATTTCTGCATATTTCCCTCCCAGATCCCGGTTCAGCCCTTCCCTTTGCACCTAGTACAAAGCCTTCTGCCAGAAGCATCCTCTTTCCGGATCATGTAAATCGTCCGTTTCAGCCCGCTACAATTAATGTTATAATGATAACATCCCCCTTGCGCCGTAATATATACCACAGTTCCCATAACCTGCCCTTTTGTGCAATGCCCGCATGGCGCGTATTGCTCCTGTTTCTTTAAGCCTGCGGCTGGGAGCGGCGTCACAGAAAGCGTCAAATGCGTACAGGAACGGCTCTTATGGTATACGCTATCATTCGGCGTAATATAGACCCATTCCGCGCCATCCGCCCCCAAATCGGCTCCATCCTGATCCCCTGTCCAACGATGCATCTTGCAGCAATGGGAAAACTTCATAACATGCTTCCCAAAATAAACAAAGGGGATTTTTATCTGATACGTTACTTGTAAACGGATCTCCTGCGCATCCGCCTTTGTGTTTTTCCAGGAAAAACCCGCAATACCATGCACGATCTGGGACGTCGGAAAGCCCTGCCTTGACACATTCTTATAAAAAGCAGCCTTCGCAACATTCGCTGCCTGCCCTGGCTTAGCTTCCCGCAGCAAAGAAGCTTCCGCCACAGCCAGATCCAAAGAATCCTTGACGCAATACTGTACCTGCATCATCACGGAGAGATACAACGTCATTGCTGCAGCAAACAGGAAAATAGGAAGCGACAATGAAGCTTCCACCGTAAGGCTGGCGCTTTGGAGCGTATGGAAAAGCGCCTCTTGCTTCCGAAACCTTGTTTGCCTGAGAGAGATTTTCCTATGATCCTTTCTTATATTATTGTTTCTTGTGATGCTATGAGGCACTTTTCCACACACTCCTTCCTTGCAAGAAATTCTGTAGGTAATTGCGAATCCCTCTCTGGGACAGACGCGTCTGTCCAATCCATACAAAAGCGGGCTCCAGATGC
>CAOKNO010000040.1 GCA_948470065.1 uncultured Eubacterium sp.
AGCAACCGGCTCATAACCGGTCGGTCCTGGGTTCGAGTCCCCGAAGGTCCACTTTTTAACTATGTGATTATGGCCTAGTGGCTCAGTTGGTTAGAGCGCCGCCCTGTCACGGCGGAGGTCGAGGGTTCGAGTCCCTTCTGGGTCGTTGATACAATTGTATATTGTGTTTCAATGGGATCTTAGCTCAGCTGGGAGAGCATCTGCCTTACAAGCAGAGGGTCACAGGTTCGAGCCCTGTAGGTCCCATTTGTGCCGCAGTGGCGGAACTGGCAGACGCGCAGGACTTAAAATCCTGTGGTGGCGACATCGTACCGGTTCGATTCCGGTCTGCGGCATTTTGAAAGGCTGATTCGGGGAGAGTTAGCCTTTTTGTGCGTTATCATTCCAAAGGAGGTGATGTTGTGATAAAACATATCGTCATGTTTCAGCTTAAGCCTGAGGCTGATGTGAAAGAAGCACAGGCAAAAGCAAAGACATTGAAGGAATCCGTGCCCTTTCTGGATGGGTTGGAGGTTGTATGCAATGCCCCGTTCGCAGATGGGAGTAATTATGATTTGGCCTTGATCTGCGATTTTAAAGATATGGAAGCCTTGGAAGCTTACCAAACCCATCCAGAGCATGTAGCATTTGGCGCCTATATTGGCCAAATACGGGTAGCAAGGGCATGTATCGACTACGAGTATTAAGTCAGGTTATTAGGATGGATGGTAAAGGCGTCAGCTAGCAGCAGCCAATTTGCGCGGAATAGCCGCATAATTTGCCAATAGCCCATTCCGCGCAAGCCGTATTCTTCCACTAATCCAAATTTCCCGGACAGGCTCCGGACATCTTCGAACCATACTTCATGGGCAATTCCTTCTTTGACATAATTGAAATAGGGCGACTGTGCAGTTTCATCGTATTGGATTGGGACGCCTTGTGCAATGGCGATTTCTACGGCTTCTACATTTCCAATGGTTGTGGCTTTAGAACTGCCTTGTACAAAAGGCAGAGGCCAGTCGTATCCATAATTCGGGATCCCAAGGTTAATTTTGGAAGCCGGGATTTTCGTTAAGGCATATTCTACAACTTCACGCACTTTATTCAGAGGGGCGACCGCCATAGGCGGGCCGTAGGTATAGCCCCATTCATAAGTCATCAGCAATACATAATCTGCAGCTTCCCCCAATAGCCTGTAATCTTTTCCTTCATATAACAATCCTGTCTGTGTATCGGAAGTCTTTGGCGCAAGCGCAACAGATACCGGGTATCCTAGCGTATGCATGGCATTCCCTACATCCCGGACAAAGTCAGCAAAGGGGATCCGATCTTCTGGCAGGATATATTCAAAATCAATATCAACGCCTTCAAAGCCTTTAGCACTTACCGTTGCAACAAGGTTATCTAGTAACGCCTGCTTGATATCTCCCTGGTTGACCGCTTGGGAGATTAAGTGGTTGTTGAACTGCCCACTGTCGTCAAAGGGCGTCAAGGTGAGGATGGGGGCAACCCCATAAGCTTTTGCGGCGGCGATGAGCGGCGCGTCGTCTATTTGGGGCGGGACTAAGGTGCCTTCTAATGTAAAGCCATAGGAAAAGACATAAAGGCTAGAAAGATAAGGAAGCGTCTGTTCTAGTACCCATTGGTCGATAAAAGGGTACGCATATCCCCCAGGATACACAAAAGGCAAGGTTACATCAGGCGCAGGTTGGGAGCCTGGTACGGAAAGCAAAAGAGCCTGGCCGATTGCGAGAGGGTAGGGATAGGTAAGCTGGTTGTTGTAAATAATGGAATCCGGCGGTATCTGGTAAGCCGCAGCAATGCGGTCGACAGAATCGCCTGGGCGGACGATATATATTTCCATGGAAGAACAGCCTTTCTGCATTTGATATTATATTGTATGAAAAGGGCGGGAGAATAGTACCCCAGGGCGCTGCTTGGCGTTGCATTTGTTAATAAAATATTTATAAATTTCTTAAAAAGAATTATTCCTAAAAATCCATGGAGTGTGATATACTGTAACATAGTTTTCCAGGTGCAATAGGAGAGGGAGCGAGGTTTTATTCAGTTTACGAAAGGATTGGGATTATGTCAGAGATTTTAAAGGCCGTGTTATATGGTATTGTAGAGGGTATTACAGAGTGGCTTCCGGTAAGCAGTACCGGGCATATGATTTTGCTAGAAGAGGTTATGCCGATGAAGGTGTCGGCGGAGTTTTGGAATATGTTCCTGGTTGTAGTGCAGTTAGGCGCGATTTTAGCCGTTGTCTTACTGTTCTGGAACAAGATTTTCCCGTTCCGTTTTGATAAGGGAAGCGTGATTGATTGGAAGGTTATGGATCTCTGGGGTAAGATTATTGTGGCATGTATCCCGGCAGGGATTGTAGGGGTGCTGTTTGATGATTGGTTAGAGGAGCATTTTTATAATTTCTGGGTTGTGGCAATTATGCTGATCTTGGTTGGTATCGTATTCATCCTTGTTGAGAATTGGAACAGAGGGGTGAAGCCCGTGATACGTAAGACAGAAGAACTGACATATAAAGCGGTCCTTTTGATTGGCCTGTTCCAATTGGCGGCTGCGGTATTCCCTGGGACTTCGCGTTCTGGCGCGACGATTATTGGCGCGTTAATGATTGGGGTATCGCGGAGGGTGGCTGCGGAATTTACATTCTTTTTGGCGATTCCGGTGATGTTTGGGGCAAGCCTTTTGAAGCTTCTGGGATTTGGATTTTCATTTACCGGGACGGAACTGGGCATACTGATCGTTGGGATGGTGGTGTCGTTCCTAGTATCTGTGCTGGTCATCCAGTTTTTGATGGAATACATCCGGAAACATGATTTTAAGGCGTTCGGCTGGTATCGCATTATCCTAGGAGGAGTAGTACTGCTGTATTTTAGCAGATAGGAAAAGGAGTGTTACATTATGATAGTGATTGCTGGATTGGGGAACCCTACCAGGCAGTATGACAAGACACGGCACAATGTAGGTTTTGAAGTAATCGACCTGCTGGCAGAGAAATACCGGATCAAGGTGAAGGAGAAGAAACACAGGGCGTTGTGCGGGATGGGGATGGTTGAAGGGCAAAAGGCGCTTCTGGTAAAGCCCCAGACGTTTATGAATTTGAGCGGGGAGAGCATAGGCGCTATTTTAAGCTTTTATAAAGTGGCGCCAGAAGAAGGGCTTATCGTTATCTATGACGATGTCAGCCTGATCCCAGGCAAGCTTAGGATCCGCAAGAAAGGCAGCGCTGGGGGGCATAATGGGATCAAAAGCATTATCAGCCATGTAAGGACCCAGGAGTTTCTCCGCATTAAGGTTGGGGTTGGGGAGAAGCCGCCAGGCTGGGATCTGGCAGATTACGTATTAGGGAGGTTTACGAAGGAAGAGCAAAAGCTGATGAAAGAGTCATTTCAAAAGGCATGTGAGGCAATTGGGCTGATGGTCCAGGGGGAAACGGATCGGGCAATGAATTTGTATAATTAAGGGACAGCCCTGCACACATGGACGCATGGGCTGTCGCCAGTCAAATGGGAGGCGTTATGGAAGGGTTCACAAAGCCCCTAACAGGGCTTCAGGAAGTTACACAGATAAGAAAGAACTTACAGGGGAAAAAGGGAGCAGTGCAGGTTTCTGGGTGTATAGACGCCCAGAAGCCTCATTTTATCTATAGTCTTTTGGAGCCGGAGGAAAGCTGTATCATCGTCACGTTCCAGGAGCAAAAGGCAAAAGAACTGTACGAAAGCTATCGTTTCTTCGACCGTGGGGCGGTGTATTATCCCGCTAGGGACGTACTGTTCTATCAGTCCGATATCCAAGGGAACCTGCTGGCTGCCCAGCGCCTGTCTGCGGTAAAGGCTATTTTGGAGCAGGAGCAGGTAACGGTAATTACAACGTTTGACGCCCTGATGGACCGCCTTGTCCCGCTTGAACATATCAGGCAGGCTGTTTTTACATGCCGCCTGGGGGATTCGCTGGACATGGAGGCAGTGAAGAAACGGCTGGTGCAGATGGGGTATGAACGGAATTACCAGGCGGAATGCGCCGGGCAGTTTGCCGTCCGGGGCGGTATTTTGGATATTTTCCCGCTGACTGAGGAAAACCCTTACCGGATTGAACTGTGGGGGGATGAAATCGATTCTATGCGCAGCTTCGACCCACAGAGCCAGCGTTCGATTGAAAACCTGGAAGAGGTGCATATCTACCCGGCAAGCGAGGTGGTCTTGTCCCCCGCGCTGGTGGAGAAAGGGTTAAAAAGGCTGCAAAAAGAAGCCGCGCCGCTGTATGAAACATTCCGGAAGGAAAGCAAGACGGAGGAAGCGTACCGGGTGAAGTCTGCCGTGGACCGGCTGTCGGAGGAACTGTCGGAGGGAAGCCAGAATGTGAAGATTGACAGCTACCTGACGTATTTTTTTGAGGAAACGGTTTCGTTGATCGACTATTTCAGGCAGGAGGGTTCTCTGATCTTTCTGGATGAGCCATCCCGTTTAGAGGAAAAAGGCAGGGTGGTAGAGCAGGAGTTTTTGGAGAGCATGGAGCATCGGCTAGAAAAGGGATATATCCTTCCTGGGCAGATGAAAGCCTTGTATACTGGGTCGGAAACGTTTGGGAAGCTCCAGCAGAAACGGTGCGTCGCCCTGACTACGTTAGGCGTAAATGCAACAGGGCTAGAAGCCGGGTATCAATGTAGCGTTTCCGTCCGTACAGTCAATGCTTATAACCGGAGTTTCCCCTTGCTGGTCAAGGATCTGCAGCAATACAAGAAAAAAAAGTATCAGGTGATCCTTTTGTCTGGTTCCCGTACACGCGCTGGGAATCTTGCAAAGGATTTGCAGCAGGAAGGGATCAATTGTTTTTACAGTGAGGATTACGATCGTGTAGTCCAGCCGGGGGAAGTGATGGTGTCTTACGGCAAGCTGCATAAGGGGTTCGAGTATCCAGATATCCGGTTTATCGTGATGACGGAAAGCGACATTTTTGGAGCCGAGCCGAAGAAAAAAAAGAAGCGTAAAATCTACGAAGGAGAGAAAATCCAAAGCTTCACAGATTTGAGCGTTGGGGATTATGTGGTTCATGAACATTATGGGGTTGGGATTTACCGTGGGATTGAAAAAATTGAAATTGAAAAGACCGCGAAGGACTATGTGAAAATTGAGTATGACAAGGGGAGCGCGCTGTATGTGCTTGCCACTCAGCTAGAATCCATCCAAAAGTACGCAGGAGCCACCGCTAAGAAGCCGAAAATCAACCGTTTGGACGGGCATGAGTGGGAGAAGACCAAACGGAGGGTAAAGGGCGCCGTCAAGGAAATTGCGAGGGATTTAGTGGAACTGTACGCAGCCAGGCAGCAGGAGGAAGGCTTTGCTTATGGGCCGGATACCGTGTGGCAGAAGGAATTTGAAGAATTATTCCCGTTTGAGGAAACAGAGGATCAGGAACTTGCCATCGTGGCGACGAAACAGGATATGGAGAGTAAGAAAATTATGGATCGCCTGATTTGCGGGGATGTAGGGTACGGCAAGACAGAAATCGCCATCCGCGCCGCTTTTAAAGCAGTCCAGGAGAGCAAACAGGTGGTATATCTTGTGCCAACGACGATTCTGGCTCAGCAGCACTACAATAATTTTGTCCAGCGTATGAAGGATTTTCCGGTACGGGTGGATCTGATGTGCCGTTTCTGTACAAACGCGCAGATGAAAAAGACCGTGCAGGATCTGAAACGCGGCGCAGTCGATATCGTAATCGGAACCCACCGGGTACTTTCGAAGGATGTGGAACTGAAAGATCTAGGGCTTTTGGTGATTGACGAGGAACAGAGGTTTGGCGTGGCGCATAAAGAGAAGATTAAGCAGTTGAAAAAAAATGTTGATGTGCTGACGCTTACGGCGACGCCAATCCCCAGGACGCTCCATATGAGCTTGATCGGGATCCGGGATATGAGCGTATTAGAGGAACCGCCGATGGATCGGATCCCAATCCAGACGTATGTGATGGAATACAATGAAGAAATCGTGCGGGAGGCGATTAACCGCGAATTGGCCAGGGGAGGGCAGGTCTATTATGTCTTCAACCGGGTGAACCAGATTGCAGATGTGACGTCGAAGATTGCAGAGCTTGTACCAGAAGCAAGCATTGCTTTTGCCCATGGGCAGATGCGGGAGCGGGAACTAGAGGATATTATGTACCAGTTTATCAATGGGGAGATTGACGTGCTGGTATCGACGACGATTATTGAAACTGGGCTGGATATCTCTAACGTCAATACGATGATTATCCAGGACGCAGAAAATATGGGCTTATCGCAGCTTTACCAGCTTCGCGGGCGCGTGGGGCGTTCGAACCGGACAGCGTTCGCATTCCTGATGTACCGCAAGGACAAGGCGCTAAAGGAGGTTGCAGAAAAACGCCTGGCCGCGATTAAGGAATTTACTGAGCTGGGCAGCGGCTTTAAGATTGCCATGCGCGATTTGGAGATCCGGGGCGCCGGGAACCTGCTGGGGGCGCAGCAGCATGGCCATATGGCGGCGGTAGGCTATGATTTATACTGCAAGATGTTAAATGAGGCTGTAAAATCTTTGAAAGGAGAAGTGCAAGAGGCGCAGTTTGACACGGCTGTCGAACTGGAGGCGGATGCGTTTATCCCAGCTTCTTATATCCCGAACGAGTTCCAGAAGCTTGACGTCTATAAACGGATTGCATTGATCGAGAATCAAGAGGAAAGCGAAGAGATGTTAGAAGAACTGATTGACCGTTTTGGGGAGCCGCCGAAGCCTGTGGAAAACCTGCTGGCTATCGCTTGCCTAAAAGCCAAAGCCCATCTCTGTTATTATACGGAAATCAAAGAAACACGTGACGATATCCGCTTCTCTTTTTATTCCCAGGCAAGGATCAGCCCGGTGAATATCGTACAGATGGCGGAAGGCTACCAAGGTGCGCTGCGGTTTGTACGGGACGCCAAGGCGCCTTACTTTGCGTATGCCAAGAACCACAATTCCCGTGGGAAAACGCTCAGTTCTATGGAAATTGCCGGGAAGGTGGTGGAGGATACCTGGGAGATGTTGGTAGAAAAGGAATCCGAAGGATGATAACGAAAATTCTGTGAAATCCAAGAAAAACTGTTGCTTGCAGGCTGAAAAAGAATTATAATAACATCAGTATGCTGCAAAGTGATGCAGAAGAAAGAACAATCAAGAAAAGGAATACACAGGAGGATATTATGAAGGCAAAAAAAATTCTTCCCGTCTTATTGGCAGCGGCGCTAGGTATGTCTGTTCTGGGCGGCTGCGGCAATGCGATTGATGGGAATAAGACTGGAGCAACGTTGAATGGGGAAGAAGTATCCCTTGGGTTTATGAATTTTATGGCGAGGTATCAGCAGGCAGTTTACGACGGCCAGCTTGGGACAATGTTCGGCTCTACCATGTGGGGACAGGATTTGTTCGGGGAAGGGACAGATATGGAGACTTCGGTGAAGAACAGCGTGGCGGAAAACATCCAGACCCTGTACCTGTTAGAAGACCATATGGCAGATTACAAGGTGGAGATTACAGAAGACGAGCTTGCTAAGATGGATGAAGCCGCAGGGAAATTTATCGAGGGCAATTCCAAGGCAGCTATCCGCCAGCTTGGCGCGACCAAAGAATATGTAAAGGAAATGCTCCGTTTGAATACCATCCAGGTTAAGATGCGGGCGGAAATGGACAAAGAAGTAGACACGGAAGTATCCGATGACGAGGCTGCCCAGAAGACCATCAGCTATGTACAGGTCAATAACCAATCCAGGACGGATGACGACGGGAAGAGCATTGATTATACCGAGGAAGAGAAGGAAGTGCTGCGTCAGGATGTAGAAGCGTTTGCCCAGAGCGCGGCGGACGATTTTACGGCAGCGGCTGAAACGGCAGGATACACCGTTACCCCATACTCTTATGGAGCAGATGAAGAAAGCCTGGACGCGTCGGTAAAGGAAGCGGCGGACAAGCTGAAGGAAGGCGAGGTCAGCGAGGTAATCACAACGGATACGAGTTATTACGTTGTCCATATGGACAGCCTGTTCGATGAAGAGGCGACAGAGAAGAAGAAGGAAGAGATTGTGACGACGCGCAAGAACGACCATTACACCGAGGTCTGCGACGGTTACAAGAAAGATGTGAAGTTTGAATTGAATGAAGAAGAATGGGCAAAAGTGAAGTTTGATGAGTTTTTCACTATGAAGCAAGTGGAGACGGATGAAGCGGAACACAACCATGATACAGACGACGCAGATGCAGCCGAAGGCGCAGAGGATGGGACGGACGCAGCCGAAGATGCAGAAGGAACAGATGCAGCGGAAGATGCGGAAGGAACAGATGCAGACGGGACAGATGCAGCCGAAGACACAGAGGATGGGACGGACGCAGCGGAAGATAACACGGACGCCCAGGAATAACAAAGGATATTTGGAAATGCTGTGGGACGGCATAGTATCGTTTCCACAGCTTTTTCCTTATCGGATGATTGTATGGAATGAGGGTGGGTATTAATGGATGACAAACGAAAGGTTTCTGCCGCTGTTATTGTAATAGCTGTTTTCTTGCTTTTTTGCCAAGCAGCGGCAAGGCCTCAGGGGATGGGGTTATACAAAACAATGTTTTTTGGTTATTTTGATACGATGACAGGCGTTTCTGGATATGCAAAGAACGAAGAGGAATTTCACAATCAGGCGGAGCTTCTAAGGCAGAAGCTGGAGCATTACCATAAGCTGTTTGATGTTTACCATACGTATGACGGGATAAACAACCTCAAAACGGTGAACGATGCAGCGGCAAAACAGCCGGTAGAGGTAGAGCCGGAACTGATCAGCCTGCTGAAGTTTGGCAAGGAGATGTACCAAAAGACCGGGGGCAAGATCAATATTGCTTATGGCAGCGTATTGTCTGTCTGGCATGAATACCGGGAAGAAGGGATTGCAGATCCCAAGCGTGCCGAATTGCCACCGGAGGATTTGCTGGCGTCTAGGGCGGCGCATACGGATCCCGATCAAATTATTCTAAATGAAACGGACGGCACGGTTTATATCCAGGATCCCGAGGTGTCCATAGATGTAGGCAGCATTGGGAAAGGTTACGCCGCACAGCGCTTGGTAGAATATGCCAGGGAAATCGGTTTGGAATACGCGCTGTTTTCGTTGGGTGGGAATGTGTGTACCACAGGCGCAAAGGCAGACGGCTTCCCTTGGCATGTTGGGATTGAAAACCCGGATCCAGACGGTTCGGAAGCTTATGTAAGTTCGGTAGGGATGTGGGGGGGCTCGCTTGTAACCAGCGGCAATTACCAGAGATATTATGAAGTAGATGGCAAGCGTTACTGCCATATTATAAACCCAGATACTGGGATGCCGGCCAGCTACTTCCCATCTGTAACGGTAATGGCAGAGGATTCCGGCGTAGCGGATGCTTTATCCACAGCCCTGTTTAATATGGAGTTCGAAGAAGGGCTTGCATTTGTGGAATCATTGGATGGCGTGGAAGCGCTCTGGATTTTCGAAGATGGAGGGATCCGCAGTTCCAGCGGTTTTGTAACGTATGAATAAAAATGATTGGATTTTAGCTGGCGTACTGTTTTTGTCTGCTGCCGTTGCCTGCATCGTCTTGGCGCTGCGTCCGTTTGGAAGCGGCGGGCAGGCAGAGGTAACCGTATACTTCGATGGGGAAGAACTGGCGCGTTATCCCTTAGATGTAGACAGGAGCGTCCGGCTCCCTTCGTCAGAAGGGAAATACAATGTTCTTGAAATCAAAGATCAGAAGGCGGACATCACGGAAGCTACTTGCCCAGATAAAATATGCGTCCATCAACGCCCAATCGGGAGGCCAGGGGAGACCCTGGTCTGCCTGCCGAATAAAGTCGTGGTGGAAATAAAATCAGACAGCGCTCCCGGGATCGATGGGAGCACAAGATAAGACGGTGTGCCCCAGTAGCAGGGGATTGGATGAACTGTTTCTAGGGGCAGGAATCCATGCGCGGGAGGCTTAACATGGCGAAAAAAACGGCATATATGGGAATGCTGACAGCGTTGGCGTTCCTATTTTCTTATATTGAATCTTTAATCCCCATCACATTGGGCGTCCCTGGCGTTAAGCTGGGCCTTGCGAACCTGGTAGTGATTGTAACCTTGTATACTATGGGGATCAAAGCAGCCGCAGCCTTGTCTTTGGTGCGGGTGGTACTGGCAGGATTTACGTTCGGGAACCCTGCCGGCATGATATACAGCCTGGCCGGCGGGATCCTCAGCCTGCTTGTTATGGCGTTGGCCAAGAAATCCAATCTCTTTTCTATAACAGGGATCAGTATTTTGGGCGGCGTATCCCATAATGCAGGCCAGATCCTTGCCGCTATCTTAGTTGTGGAAAATATGAATTTAGTTTATTACCTGCCTGTCTTAGTGGTATCGGGAACG
Organism: uncultured Eubacterium sp.; assembly: GCA_948470065.1. GTDB lineage: Bacteria > Bacillota > Clostridia > Lachnospirales > Lachnospiraceae > Petralouisia. Next base: position 10,412 of record CAOKNO010000040.1, read on the forward strand.
GTTGCAGGAACCTTAATCGGAATCTTGTCAGCCCTTCTTATCAAACGCATCCCGCCGATTTAGCCCCTTTGATTGATTTCCGCAGGCAACGCACCCAAAGGGCGTTTAGATGATTGCTGCGAGGATGCGCCAAGAGGGCGTTTCAGATAAAAAAGTAAAAAACCCAGGATTACTCAAAAAAGCGAGTAGCCCTGGGTTTTTTGTTTTTTATTCTATAGGAAAGTGCGTCCTATAGAACAAAAACCCTCCGGGAGGATGCGCAGCTCGCGGTAGGGAAGTTACTGCTTTGCAGGCCGCTCGCGCGCGGAGAATCTCGCGTTGCGAGATTCTTTATTCTATAGGAAAGTGCGTCCTATAGAACAAAAACCCTCCGGGAGGATGCGCAGCTCGCGGTAGGGAAGTTACTGCTTTGCAGGCCGCTCGCGCGCGGAGAATCTCGCGTTGCGAGATTCTTTATTCTATAGGAAAGTGCGTCCTATAGAACAAAAACCCTCCGGGAGGATGCGCAGCTCGCGGTAGGGAAGTTACTGCTTTGCAGGCCGCTCGCGCGCGGAGAATCTCGCGTTGCGAGATTCTTTGTTCTCTGGAAATTTGCCGGTATTTATTTCTAACCTCATTTCTTAGAATAATGTGAAAAAATTATAAAATCTCGCAGAAAAATTGTAAATACACGAAATATACAGAATGTTATGATAGCTATAATTCAATTGTCGTTTCAGATATAACAATCGGCATTAAGGAATCTGTCTAGTATAATAAAAGCGGCGCTGTTGATTCCCACTGGCAACGCGCCAAAAGGGCGCTTTGCCAAGCGGCTGCTTGCAGCATTGGCTAACGTAGCAAAGCGGATCCTTGCCAAAGTCCGTTCAGGCAGAAAGGGAAGGCATTAATAATTCTATGCCAAAATGGGAATAATGACCCTGTGAGTAACCCTGGAACAGTCAGTGGCATAGCCAAAGCAACAGATTGCAACAAAAACATATCATCCCTTTCAAAAATATTGATAACATTGGCAGAGCCGGTGTCTTCTCAAGGAGGCATCGGCTCATCCTAAGTGCGCTGCGGCTGTTTTCCAGGATTTAGGCAACCTAATTTTACAGTATGCAATGAGATAGCGTGTTGCAAACGCCTAAATTTTTACTGATGAGAAAGGAGAAAACTATGAAGATCAAAGCGTTAGTTGCAGATGATGAGTACATGATCCGCCGAGGGATTATCAGCTTTTTGAATCGATATGAGGATTTTGAGGTAGTGGCTGAGGCAGAAGATGGGGAGATGGCCTTAGAACTGGCGCAGGAATGCTCGGCAGATGTATATTTTGTGGATATCAATATGCCCTTTTTGAACGGCCTGCAGTTTATTGAAAAGCTAAAAGAGGTCCAGCCAAATGCCCTTGTCGTCATTATTACAGGCTATGATAACTTTGAGTATGCAAGGGAGGCGCTGAAGCTAGAGGTGTTTGAGTACTTGCTGAAGCCGATTATGGAAGATAATTTTGATGAGATGATATCGCGGGTAAGGGAGAAGTTCCAAAAAGAGAATAATGAGAAGAAATATTTGGACTGGGCAAAACACACGCTGGATCAGAACCGCAGCTACCTTGCTTCGAGTTTCCTGCAGCGGGCGTTGGAAGGGCATTTTACGGTGGAAGAGATGGAAGAACGCTTCCGTTACCTTGGGATTGATATCCCAGAGGAGTTTGTAGTGACTGTCGTAAGGCTAGAACACCAGAAATCTGTGGATTTTAAGGAGGAATGGAACGATGATCTGCTTTTCTTTGTAGCGCAGAATGTAGCGAACGAGATTTTCAACAGCTTAGACAGCTTAAGGAGCTGCCAGAACGACTATGGGGATCTGATTGTCTTGTCGCAGCAATCTAAGCGCCAGGAGGAACAGCTTCAGCAGTACTGCGATTTGATGGAGAACCGCATTTCTATTAAATGCCTTGTGGTGCAAAAGGAAGGCACGGGGCTAGAAAACCTTCCAGACGTCTATCAGAAGGCGGTTTCCCAATTGGAAGAAACCGTGGGCATCCCGTCGGTCATCAAAGATGTAATGGCCTATGTGGAGCAGAATTACTGGCGCGAAGAGTTCTCTCTCCAGGAGGCTGCGGATTATGTGAACTTATCGATGCAGTATATGAGCAAGCTCTTCCGTAAGGAGATGGGCGTTACCTTTGTGGACTACTTAACCAGCGTCCGGATCCGTAAGTCCATTGACTTGTTCCAGGATGAGGATTTGAAAATTTATGAGATTGCAGAGCGCGTAGGGTATGCGACGCAGCATTATTTCAGTACGGTGTTTAAGAAGAACTTGGGGGTCAGCCCGGCGGAATACAGGCGGAAAATGAAAGAGAGAGGTTAAATTTTTGTATGTTACAGACGGATTATTGCAAAGACTTTGGCAAAGCCAGCAGATATAATTAGGGCATAACAACAAGTTGCAAAAAGCAAGAAGCAAGAAGGAGGATAACAAAATGAAAAGAAAAGTAATAAGTATGTTATTGTGTATGTCCATGGTGGCTACGATGGCAGTTGGGTGCAGCGGCGGAAATGAAACGTCCGAAAAGACAGATACGCCGACTACGGAAGACAGTAGTAATGATGCAAACGCAGATGCAGCAGACGATGCAGCGGATACGGCCGATGATGCGGCGGACGCAACAGATGCAACAGATGCAGCCGATGATGCAGCGGACGACGCAGGCGACGATGCACAGGCAGATTCAGGCAGCGGTGAGAAGCTGGTAGTTGGGTTTGCACAGATTGGGCAGGAATCCGGCTGGAGGGATGCGGAAACCATGTCCATCCAGACGTATGCAGAAGAAAATTCTGATACGATTGAACTTCACTTTGCAGACGCACAGCAGAAGCAGGAGAACCAGATTAAGGCGATTAAGAGCTTTATTGAACAGGGCGTTGACGTTATCGGTCTTGCGCCGGTTGTAGAAACTGGATGGGATCAGGTGTTTGCAGAAGCGCAGGATGCTGGTATCCCGGTTATATTGTTAGATAGAAGGGCAGATGTAAGCGAAGATTTATACACCACGTTTATCGGCTCTGACTTTATCGAAGAAGGTAAGATGGCAGCACAGGAAATGGCGAAATTAATCGGCGAAGAAGGTAAGATTGTAGAACTCGAAGGTACGGTAGGCGCATCTGCAGCAACTGACCGTAAGACTGGTTTTGACGAAGAAATCGCTGCAAATTATCCGAATATTGAAATTGTAGCATCCCAGACTGGCGACTTTACAAGGGCGTTAGGAAAGGAAGTTATGGAGTCCTTCTTGAAATCCAACAGTGATATCAAGGGCGTATATGCGCACAATGACGATATGGCTCTTGGCGCTATCGAAGCAATCAAAGAAGCAGGCTTAAAGCCAGGCGAAGATATTGTGACGGTATCTGTTGACGGCGTAAAGGGTATCTTTGAAGCTATGGCGGCAGGTGAGGCAAACTGTACCGTAGAATGTAACCCTCTGTTAGGGCCGCTGTTCTTTGAAACTGCTGCAAAATTAAAAGCAGGTGAAACAGTAGAGAAATGGGTAAAATCAGTAGACGGCGTATTTACGGCTGACATGGCGGCAGAAGTGCTTCCAGATCGTAAGTACTAAAACCGGAGACAGATTCCCAGAACAAGCGGCTAGTTATCGAATGACATCAATATTAGGAGGGAATCTGACGGTAAAAAGATAAGAAAATAAACAGAGAATGGGGCTGTTGCATTAAGAAAAGGAAAATACAAGATACCGCCGTAAGTATTCTGTTGGTATAAATGAAATCTTGTGCCTTTATTCTTAAATGCATCAGCCCCGTTTTAAGGGACAAGGAGGTTGCATCATGGGTAAAGAAGGCCAGTTGTTACAAGCCAGGGATATCTCGAAATCCTTTGGAAAAGCCGTGATAGCGCTGGACCATGTGCAGTTTGACCTAAACAGGGGGGAGATCCATGCCCTGTTAGGGGAAAACGGCGCTGGGAAATCTACATTGATTAAAGTGCTGACCGGGGTAGAAGAGAGGGACTGTGGGACGGTGGTCCTGAATGGGAAGGAAATCCACCCAAGGTCCACGCAGGAAGCGCAGAATGAAGGGATTGCTACGGTGTACCAGGAAGTAAATCTCTGCCCCAACCTTTCGGTAGCGGAAAATATTTACATTGGACGCGAGCCGAGGAATAAGTTTGGGAGGATTGATTGGAAAAAGATCAACAAAGATTCGAAGGAACTGCTGAAAAAATTTGATTTAGACATCAATGTCACAAAAAACCTGGATAATTATTCCGTAGCTGTCCAGCAGATGATTGCGATTGCCAGGGCATGTGATATTGAAGCAAAGGTGTTGATCTTAGACGAGCCGACAAGCAGCCTTTCTACGGTAGAGGTAAATAAGCTTTTTGAAATTATGAGGAAGCTGCGCAAGGACGGGATGGGGATCTTGTTTGTCACGCATTTTTTGGATCAGGTATATGAAGTAACAGACAGGATTACGGTGTTCCGTAACGGCGGCTACGTCGGGACGTATAAAACCGCAGAACTTCCAAAGGTAGAGTTAGTCGGGAAGATGATCGGTAAGGATTATGCGAGCCTGAACGAGTCTGTCGTAGCAGGGCAGCTAGAAGAAAGCAAACAGATGAAAGGGGAAGAACTGATTGAACTGGTTGGCGTAAGCAGCCCTGGTACGATCAAGAATTTCAACCTAAAGGTAAGGAAGGGCGAGGTGCTAGGGCTGTCCGGCCTGTTGGGTTCCGGGCGTTCCGAAACTGCGCGTGTGCTGTTTGGCGTTGATGCAGTAGGTTCTGGCAGCATGAAGCTTAAGAGCAAGGACGTGCATTTTAAGAGCCCGTTGGACGCCATACGGAGCGGAATTGCATTCTGTCCGGAAAACCGCAAGACCGAAGGGATTATCGGGGATTTGACCATTCGCGAAAACATTATCCTGGCGCTGCAGTCCAAACGTGGCCTGTACCATAAGATTTCCCGGAAGGAAGCAGAAAAGCTTGCAGATGAGTACATAGAAAAGTTGGAAATCAAGACGCCGAATGCAGACCAGTTGATTAAGAACTTAAGCGGGGGCAACCAGCAGAAGGTAATCCTTGCACGCTGGCTGGCGACGAACCCGGAATTTCTGATGCTGGATGAGCCGACGCGTGGGATTGATATCGGGACGAAGGCGGAACTCCAGAAGATCGTCATCGATTTGGCGAAGCAAGGGATGGCAGTCTTGTTTATATCGTCTGAAATTGATGAAATGCTGCGTTGCTGCAAGCGCATGGTAGTCCTCCGCGATATGGAACAGGTGGGGGAACTGAGTGGGAAAGAAATTTCCGAAGAAGCGATTATGCGTATTATGGCGGGAGGTGAGAAGAAATGAAAGAAAAGTTGAGCAAATTATCACAGAAGCAGGCGTTCTGGCCAGTCGTGATTTTCCTGGTCATCCTGCTGTTCAATGGGATTGCCAGCGGAGGCGACTTTTTCAAGCTGTCGATTGTAGAAGGGCATCTCTATGGCAGGATTATAGATATCTTCCGGAACGGAAGTAAGCTGATGCTCCTTGCGGCAGGTATGACGATGGTACTGGCAACAGGCGGCACCGATATTTCGGTAGGATCGGTAATGGCGATCAGTGGAGCGATAGCCTGCAGTATTGTCAATGGCAATATCCTTCCGTTTTTAAATGGGAATGTAGCGGCAGCGATTTTCCTTTCCGTGCTTGCCGGAGTTGCATGTGGTTTTTGGAATGGCTTTTTGGTAGCAAAGGTTAAGATCCAGCCGATTGTCGCGACCATGATCCTTTTGGTGGCTGGGCGAGGGATCGCACAGCTTGTAACAAATGGTAAAATCGTGACCATTACATCCGACGCTTATTATTTTATCAACGGCGGATATGTGCTGGGGCTTCCGTTCCCGATGTTTATCGTAATCTTTTTGGTAGGGCTTTTGCTGCTCTTCGTAGGCAAGACGTCGTTCGGGCTGTCTTTGGAATCCGTAGGCTGCAACCCGAAGGCTTCTAAATTTGCAGGGATTAAAGTAGATCGGATGCTCTTAGCGATCTATACGATTTCTGGTGCGTTTGCAGCAGTTGCCGGGCTGATTGAAAGTTCCGGGATCAAAGGCGCAGACTGTAACAATGCCGGGCTGAATATTGAGTTGGACGCGATCCTTGCCGTAGCAATCGGCGGGACGAACTTGATGGGCGGACGTTTTTCCATCCCAGCAAGTATCGCAGGCGCTTTGATTGTACAGAGTATCACGACGACCGTATTGGCGCTTGGCGTACCGGCTGCTTATATCCGCGTGCTGAAGGCAGTCCTGATTATCGTGATCTGCCTGTCACAGTCCAGGGAATTTAAAGCATTGCTTGTAGCTTCTAAGGAAGCGAAAAAGAGAAAGGCGGTTGGGGAATGATGGAACAAAAGAAAAAGAAATTTCATATAAATAATGTTTCCCTGCTGATTACCATCGTGTTGTTTATACTGATGTTTATCTTCGGGTCTGTGAAGTATGATAACTTTCTTTCTATCTCCACATTCCTGAACTTGTTCAATGACAATGCGTATTTGATGATTGCAGGGATTGGGGTAACATTTGTGCTGATTACCGGGGGCATTGATATCTCGATTTCTTCCACGATTGCGTTCACCGGCGTATTCTCTGCATTCCTGTTACAGAAGGGCGTGCCGTCTTTCGTTGTAATCCCGTTGGTGCTTGCGATTGGGATTATCATCGGCGCAGCCCAGGGCGCGTTGATCCACTATTTTAAAATGCAGCCCTTTATCGTGACCCTGGCAGGGCAGTTCTTGATGCGCGGCCTTTGCGTGGTCATCAGCGAGGCTTCGATCCCAATCAGCGATCCGTTCTTCAAGTCTATGGCGCTTGGGAAGATTGCGATTAAGTTTGGGGAAGAAAAGGCGCTTTCCGGGAAGATTTACTACTATGTATTTATCTTGATTGTCGTCCTTTTGGTATCTGTGTATGTGCTGAAGTTCACAAGATTTGGCCGCGGCGTGTATGCGTTGGGCGGAAGTGAGACGTCAGCGGAATTGATGGGGCTGAATGTGGCAAGAATAAAGATTGGGGCGTATGCCATCAGCAGCTTCTGCGCAGCCTTAGGCGGCGTAGTGTTCAGCTTCTATACGCTGGCAGGGTATGGTCTGCAGAATATGGGTATGGAACTGGACGCCCTTTCCTCTGCGGTTATCGGCGGTACGCTCTTATCCGGCGGGGTCGGGACCGTAGTAGGGACCACAATCGGCGCTATGATACAAGGGATTATCCAGACGATTGTAACCTACCAGAACTTGAATACCTGGTGGACCAAGGTAACGATTGCAGCATTGCTTTGCTTCTTTATTGTAATCCAGAGGCTGATTGCAATCCGTGCAGAAAAGATGAAGGGGAAAGGCGAAGCATAACAGTATAAAATATGAAATTGAAAATGGGGTGAATGCAATGGGATACTTAAAAAAAAGATTTATGAATATCAAAATACGAAGTAAGATGATTTATTCGTATGTCCTAATTGCAATCATCCCATTTTGCTTGGTAGGCGGGGTAGGGGTCAGCGTCACCACCGGGGAAATGGAGAAGAATGTAACCCAGTACAGCACCCAGATGGTAGGGCAGATTTTACGGACGGTGGATCTTTATATCAACAGTATTGAGAAAAAAGTAAATATGCTGATCCGTATGATAGAGCCGATGCACATAGAAGAAGCTACAGACTGCGACAGCGGTAGTTGGAAGGAACAGCAGAGGATCCTCGTGGCTGATTTCCAGGCGGTAGCGAGGACGCATGGAGAGATTGCGGGCATTTTCTTTGCAACGGAAAACGACCTCTATGTCAGTACCGGGATGTCCCGTACCTCCAGGGATTCCTTTGAAAAGGAGAACTGGTATCAAAAAGCCAAGGAGCATCCAGATGAAATGCAGCTTATCGTCAATGTCACAGGCAGGAATATCTCGACAGATACGGCATATAGCATCGACGATGTATTTTCTGTCGTGAAGGCTGTGTCGGATCCAGAAACTGGAGAGATTATCGGCGTACTGCTGCTGGATATTAAGCACGATATTATTTCAAACGCCATCAAGGACGTGATGATTGGGGAAACAGGCTTTGTGTATGTGCTGGATGAGAACGGGAATGTGGTGTACACCCCGGCGAATGCAGTAGTTTACCGGATTAAGCCGGAGTGGCTTATGGGCAGGGAATGGATTACGGCGAAAATCCGGGGGCAGAAATACCAGATCAGCCACCAGCAGTCCGAATATACCGGATGGAAGATTGTCAGCATCTCCTCCTACCAGGAAATCATGAGAAATATCAACCGGATGTTTTTTGTATTTGCCGTGCTTTTGGTCGTTATCCTGCTGTTGGTGCTGTTTGTGGCGGTAAAGATGGCGGAAACCATTACAAAGCCCATTGTGAAGCTGCGGAACCTGATGAGGCAGACGGAAGAAGGAGAACTTACCGTCCGTTTTGAAGGGGAAGGGCAGGACGAAATCAGTGAGCTGGGCAGGAATTTCAACCATATGCTGGAACGTATCCAGGAATTGCTGGATCGCGTGTACGTCGAGCAGGAAAATAAGCGCCAGGCGGAGCTGAAGGTGGTGCAGGAGCAGTTTAAGCCGCATTTTTTGTACAATACGCTGGATACCATTGGATGGATGGCAAGGGAACATTCGGCAAATAATATCGTCCATCTTGTGGACGCCCTGACCAATGTGTTCCGTATCAGCTTAAGCAAGGGAAGGGATTATATCACGCTCCAGGAAGAGGTGTGTTATATTTCAAATTACTTGTATATCCAGAAAATCCGCTATGGGCCAAAGGTGATCTATGAGGTTTCTTTTGACCCGGATTGCGAGAATGAGGAAGTCCCAAAGCTGATCCTGCAGCCCCTGGTGGAGAACGCTATTTACCATGGGGTGAAGATGAAGCGCGGGGACGGGCATCTGAAGGTCAGGGTAGAGAAATCCGGGCCGGATCAGATTGTGCTGGAGGTACAGGACGATGGGAAGGGGATGGATCAGGGCAAGGCGGAAGAGTTAGAGAAGCTGCTGAACGAGCCGAGCCGTCCAGAGCAGAACAAAAGCTTCGGGCTGTTCTATGTCAAGGAACGGCTCCGGATCCGGTATGGCGGGAATTTTTATGTCAAAGTTTATAGCAAAGAGGATGAAGGGACCACAATTGCGATTTTCATACCTGCAGCGTACCCATGAAAATCCAGGAAAAAGAGGGGATGGCCATGAGAAAGAAAATTATATGGATGGCTTTTGGGATCACGGCTTTGATGCTGATGTTTTTCCTGGCGATCTGCCAGAAAAAAAACGGCGACGCAGACTATCAGGATGAAGTGGAGTATGTGATTGGCGTATCCCAGGCAAATATGCGGGAGGCATGGAGGCTTGCCCTGGTAAAGGAAATCGAAAAAGAGGTGAAAAAGCACCCGGAGATCCGCATTATCACGACGGACGCTACGGAACTCGTGGATAAACAGAAGCAGGACGTGGATAAGCTGCTGAAGTTTGGGATTGACTTGTTGATTATTTCTCCTTGCGATACGCGGGAATTGACGGAAAAGGTCAAGGAGGTCTATGAGGACGGGACGCCTGTGATTGTGATGGATCGCAGCGTGGAAGGGTTTGAATACAGCCTGTTTATCGGGCCTGACAATGATATGATTGGGCGCCAGGCAGGGGAAAGCGTGGTAGAGTTATTAGAAGGAGAGCCAGGGAAGGTGCTGAAGCTCTGCGGCGACGCTTATTCCGTCCAGAACCAGGAGCGGATCCAGGGATTTGACTCCGTAGTCCAGAAATACCCGCAAATCGAAGTGTCTACAAATTATTTTGACACAGAGCAGAAGGATATCGCTTACGACGCCATACTGGAAATGGGAGAGGAACTCAAAGACATTGACGTTATATTCGGCAACAGCGATTATGTGGCAAAGGGGGCGTACGATGCGCTAGAATACCTCGGCCTTGAGAAGCAGATAAAGATTGTTGGCAGCGATGGGTTCACAGAACGGGAGGATGGCGTGGATATGATCTTAGACGGGAAGATTGCAGCCATGATCTCCTGCCCGACGGGAGGCCGGGAAGCCATACAATATGCCATCAGCATTTTAAAACAGGAGAGCGGCGTCCCCAAACAGGTGATCTTAAGAAGCCATACGATTACAAAGAAAAATGCCATCAGCTACCTGGAGGATTTGGAGAAGGAAACCGTAGACGATGGCAGGATGATTACAGTTGGATATTCCCAAGTCGGCCAAGAGAGCCAATGGAGGCTGGCAAATACACGTTCCATCCAAGAGGCTGCGCAGGAGTTTAAGATAAAGCTTTTGTTTGACGATGCAGACCAGTCCCAGGCGAAGCAGATTGCGGCAATCCGCAGGTTTATCAAGGAGAAGGTAGATGTGATTGTCGTATCCCCTGTGGTGGCGACTGGCTGGGATGATGTGCTCAGGGAGGCAAAAGCGGCGGGTATCCCGGTGGTTATGTCAGATAGAAAGGTAGAAACCAGGGAGAAGGATTTATCCACGACGTATATCGGGGCGGACTTCATGGAAGAAGGACGTAGGGCGATGCGCTGGATCCGTGATCATATCCCGGCAGGCAAAAAGACGCACAATATCCTGGAACTGAAAGGGAACGAAGGGGCGTCCCCTACGGTAGAACGTGGGAAAGGGTTCTTAGAAGTGCTGAGGGAATGCCCTGGATACCAGATTGTCTATTCAGAGTATGGGAATTTTACATATGAGGAAGGCAAACAGATTATAGAAGAGTACCTGCAACGGGAATCCTGGGATATTGATATTATCTTTGCGCATAACGATGATATGGCATTGGGGGCGATTGACGCGTTAGAAGAGTATGGGATTTCCCCTGGGACGGATGTAAAAATTATTTCTGTGGACGGTACAAAGGCAGCGTTCCGGGCGATGGTGGGCGGCAAGCTGAATTGCGCGGTAGAGTGCAACCCGTTGCTGGGCGCGCCGCTGATGAAAGCAATCCGGGACATGATCTCAGGGAAAGAAATGCCTGTACGGATTATCACAGAAGAGAAAGTCTATGACCAAAGCGTGGCGGAAGAACTGATCAATTCAAGGGCTTACTAAGCGCAGGGCGAGAGAGCAGGAATTGGGAATGAATTAGATGATAAGAAGGAGAGGAAAAAGAGATGAGGAACTTAAAACGATGGGCAGCCGTATTGCTTGCGGCGTCCGTAGCGCTACAAAGCGCTGCGTTCCCAACAGAGGTAATGGCAAATCCCCAGCAGACAGAAGCAGGCGGGGAGGCAGGATTCGAAGAGAGCATAGCAGAAGGCGACGTCCTCTACACCGCAGATCTGTCGAACCTGGACGGGTTTGATACATTTACCGGGGCTTCGGCAGGGACATGGAGCGCTGGCGGCGGGAATTTACGCGTCGAAGGCGGAAATGGGAATAAGGCGCTTGCAAAGGGGCAGGATTTTACAGATTTTGCATACGAAGCAAACGTAACGATAGAAAGAAGCACGAACCAGAATGGGGAAGCCCAGGGCGGGCTTTTGTTCCGGGCGAAAGACTCTGTAAACGGGCAGGCGGACGGCTACCATGGGTATTACCTGGGGCTGAATGTAAAGGATCAGATCCTTGTGCTGGGACGTTCTTCTGGGAACAACTGGCATGAAATCGCATCGAAGAAGATGACGGTTGAATATGGGAAGACATACCGGCTTAAGGTAACGGCATATGGCAGCCATATTACCTGTTATGTAGATGACAATGGCAAAAATTATGCGAAGATCGATGTAACCGACAGTACGCATATCTCTGGGAGCATTGGTGCAAGGAACTGGTTTTCTGACTCCGTATTCTCCGATATGCAGGTAACGCGCTATGAGGAAACAGCGTTGCCGGAAGACGCTTCGTACACCAACCCGATCCTGAATATGTGCGCGGATCCGGATATCCTTTACCACAATGGGACGTATTTCTTGTATCCCACAAATGCAGGCGATTCTAGCAAAGGGATTAAGGTGTATACGTCGACGGATCTTGTACATTGGACGGACAAAGGGTTTGCGTTCAAAAAAGGCGACGGCTGGGGCGAAAGTGGCTTCTGGGCGCCGGATCTGATTGAACGCGACGGCATCTTCTATATGTATTACGTTGCAAATGAACAGATCTGCGTGGCAACTAGCGATTCCCCGTTAGGGCCGTTCACCCAGGACGTCAAAAAGCCGATGCATCAGGAAGTGAAGGAAATTGACGCCCATGTGTTCTATGACGAGCCATCCGGGAAGTATTATCTTTATTTCGTACGGTTTACTGCTGGGAACGTGATCTGGGGCGCGGAACTGAACGACGATATGAAGACCATCAAGGAAGATACCGTTACGGAAATTGTAAGGGCTGACCAGAGATGGGATCAGGATATGGGAAATATCAATGAAGGGCCGTTTATGCTGACGAAAGACGGGAAGTATTACATGACATACTCCGGTTCCCATTTTGAGAGCATCAATTATGGTTCTGGATATGCTGTGGCGGACAGCCCGTTAGGGCCGTATACCAAGTACCAGAACAATCCGATTATGAAATCAAACTCGCTGGCGCATGGTACGGGGCATCATTGTGTTACAGAATCCCCGGACGGCACGGAGCTGTTTATGGTGTACCACAGCCATCATGATTTGCAGAACACAGAGCCGAGGCAGTTATGCATTGACCGGATGCAGTTTACCGAAGATGCGGCAGGCAATACGGTTTTAGAGGTCAAAGGACCAACCGTTACGCCGCAGGCGCTTCCGTCTGGGTCAGTGGATGCGAATAACTTTATTGGCTTTGACAAGGAGTACTTAAAAGGGATTACCGTAGACAATGGGACGGAAGTAAAGGATTGGGGGCTTCCAGCTAAGGTCGGCGTCCATACTTCAAAGAGCACGGAGTCGGAAACGTATCTGGCAGATGTGACATGGGATACGTCTAGCTATGACGCGGCACAAACCCAGACGCAGGTGTTGGATGTCAAAGGGACAGCCGTACTCCCACAGGGCATAGAAAACCTTGGGAACGCCCCGTTAGAGATGGAGATTAAGGTAACGGTGAACAGCGCGGATGTGGATGCGGACAAAGTGAAGCAGGCGCTCAATAAAATCAATATCCATGCAGAGGATATCCGGGAGAACATTACGCTCCCAGAAGAAATCGACGGCGTAGCGCTGACCTGGGAGTCCAGCAATGAAAATGTAATCTCAACAAAAGAAAAGAAAAATACAGGCTATTACACTACGCCTGCAGGCGTTGTTGTAAGGCAGGATCAGGATACCAAAGTAAATCTTACCGTGACAGGGCGTTACCAGGGGACCGAACAGTCCCGCGTAATTGAGGCGACGGTAAGGAAGAAACCGCAGCAGAAAAAGTATGTCGGTTATCTGTACGCCCATTTTAAAGAATTTCAGGGGCAGGTAGGCGAACAGGATATCTTCTTCGGTATCAGCAAGGATGGGAAGAACTGGACAGCGTTGAACGATAATAAGGCCATCTTAAAATCCACAGTTGGAGATGGGGCGACGAGGGATCCATATATTGTCCGTTCCGCAGAAGGCGATAAGTTCTACCTGATTGCAACGGATCAGAACATCTACCGCTATGGGACGAACATCCCATGGGATCGGCTGTCAACCGAAGGAAGCCAGGCGCTGACGATTTGGGAATCCACGGATCTTGTGCACTGGACGAACCAGAGGAATGTCCCGGTTGCTGCAACCATAGAAGGCGGCTGCGCATGGGCGCCGGAAGCGATTTACGATGAAGGGACAGGAGAGTACCTTGTATACTGGTCTAGCAAGGTGAAGGCTGACAATTATGCAAGGCAGTACAATTGGGTATCGAAGACTAGGGATTTCTACACCTTTACTGAGCCGGAATTGTTCAACGACCTGGAGATCAGCAATATTGACACTTCCGTTTACCGGGAAGGGAATGCATATTACAAGCTTGTTAAGCAAGAAGGGAACCTGCAGAACGTGATGCTGCAGAAAGCGGAAAACCGTCCGTTGGGCTATGGGGAACAGGTGAACCAGGTCCAGATCGGAGATAAGTCTTACAATAATGTGGGCGGCATTTATCAGAAAATTGACAATTCAGCAGCCGGATGCCTGGAGTCCTTTACAGGGCATTACGAGGGCGCGACCATGTTTAAATTCCTAGACAGGGAAGAATGGTGCATTATGGTGGATGAATACGGCGGAGCAACCAGAGGGTATATCCCATTCACCACAAAGAACCTGGATCAGCCAAACAGCGTAAAACCGCTTGCCGATCATGAGTATATTATGCAGGATGGTGGGAAGCATGGCTGTATGATCCCAATCACGCAGGAAGAATACGACGCTTTGGTGGAAGCTTATGGAGTTCCAAATGGCGCCCTGGCAGGAAAAGCAGAACAGCAAGAGCCAGTGGTTGTTTATGATTTTGAAAAAGAGCACAAGGAATTTCCAATTACATTATTTGGGAATGCAGAAGTGAAAAAAGACAGCGAAACAAACAGCAACGTCTTATATCTGGATGGGAGCAAGGATACATACGCAGCGCTTCCACAAGGGATGTTTGACGCATTAGAAAATATGACCATCGTTATGGACGTGAAGCCAGAAACGACGGAAACGAACCATGTAGATTTCTGTATCGGACAGGACAGGAACCGTTATCTGTTCTTGCGCTTCCGGGATAAGGAAATTACTTCCGGCGTATCTGTCCGTAGCTACCAGAACGAAAAGAACCTGATTGCATCCATGCAGGGCTGCCTGAACAAATGGGTGAAGGTTGCGATTGTGTTAAAAGACCACGATCTGTCGTTCTATGTAGGAGAGGAAAAAATCGGGACGAAGAAGGTAAGGAACCTTACGGAATTAGGCGAATCCTTAATCAGCTACCTGGGGAAATCGTTCTATGACGGGGATCCGTTCTTTAAAGGCAGTTATGACAATATTAAGGTTTACAACCGGGCATTAAGTTCAGATGAGCTTGGCGCATCCGTAAGCTATAAAATCTCACAGAAATTAGAGGCAGAAGACGCAGCTTTGGCTGGCCTTGCAAAGGTAGTGTCCCACAGCGCGGCTTCCGGCGGCAAGAAGGTAGGGAAGATTGACAATACTTCTTCAACGGTAACGTTTACCTTAGAAGCCCCGAAGGACGGTACATACCGCATCGAGGTTGCAGCAGATGGGGATCCCGCATTCCCGAACCCAGAGCATCGGTATTGGGTAAACGGCAACAATGCGGATTCTAAGGTGGTGCAGTATAAGCCGGCAGGATGGGACAATTGGAACCTGTATCCGATTGAAGTGGAACTGAAGGAAGGGACAAATACGCTTA
>CAOKNO010000041.1 GCA_948470065.1 uncultured Eubacterium sp.
GCCCTTTTTTGTACAGATTGTACATCCGCTGTTTCTAGAAAGGGAGTTTTGCAATTGCCTAACAGTCATTTTGTAAGAAAGGATGGAATATGGGAAGATTAGTGATAGATGGCAACAGTGTGTATGAGATTGACGAAGAATGTATCAGGCAGAAAGAAAGCCAAAAACGGCTAGATGCCAATGGGGAAGCAGAGGCGCAAGGCCAAGACAGGGCAGGCTATAGACATGTGATGGAGCATGGAAAAATGCCGCGTAGGACACCCTATGGAGGCAGGTAAGCAGGAACCGTTTTTGGATTGCTAAGCTTATATTAAGAGCCTTCTGCAAGTTCTGCGGAGGGCTCTTTTTGGGCTTAGGCCCAGTATGTTTTCTTGGGATATCACAAACAGGACGGTGCGGATGCACCGTCCTGTTTGTTTGGCGGAAAGCCCCAGGGAATTTCTGAGGGGCTTTCCTTTGGGTATGGTGTGGATTAGCAGAATCCGCCGCAGAACCCGCCGCCATTGTTGCCGCCGCAGCAGCAGAGCAGCAAGATAATCCACAGGCAGCTATTGCCGCCGCATCCGCCGCCGCAACCGTCGTTGCCGCCAAAGAAGCCATTGCCGCATCCGCCGCAGCAGCTTAACAGGATAATCAACCAAATCAGGGAAGAGCACCCCCCGTTGTTATTGCTTTCACATCCACATCCACAGTTTGTAGCAGCTAAATCACTCATGTTTGAAATCCTCCATTTTTTTGATTACAATGTATCATATGTGGCCTGCTTGTTTGTGGTTCTATTCTTTTGAAAAAAATTTTGTATTCTAGCTGTGCTTCTGCTATAATCCATAGTAGGACAAAACAACAACATGTCACGGTAACCTGCCGGGGAGAAGGCGGCAGTTCCTCGAAAGGAGGAAATCTATGGGCAGTACAGAAGGATTAGGGAACGATAAGGATATTGTGGTGTTTTTGGACAGCGACAGCAAATGGATTGCCAGCTACAAACGGATGCTAGTTCCGCTTAGGGAAAGGCTGGAAATCAAGTTTTTCCAGCAGCCGGAGGATCTCATCCAATATCTGAAGGACGCTCCAGTTGCAGTAGTTGCCTGTGAACTGGATATCCCATTTATGTCTGGGAAAGAAATGTTTGGTATGGTGGAAATCATGTGCCCTTCGGCCGTGCAGCTTGCGATCACGGAAATGAAGGATATGGAGAGGCTTTTGGATACGATCAACGGCAGTCGGATCTTCCGTTTGCTTGTTAAGCCGTTTTTTTTGGTGGAGGATCTAGAAAAGCCGATTACAGAAGCTGTCGCGGAGTACCAGAAGGGGAAGCAGGAAGGAGCGCAGTACCAAAAGAAGCGGCAGAGGCTAGAGCAGCTAGAACTAGAAGGTCAGAAGCTATCGGGCAAGCTGGAAGAGAAAAGGTCAAAGTACGCTGGGATTTCCGATGCTGCAGCAAAACGCGTCCAGAAAGAACTAGAAACGAGCCAGGCATGGCTCAGCGGGTCAGAACGGGCGCTTTTGTCAGACGCCTGCGGGCGGATGCTGCAGGAATTTATGGAGTGTTATCTGTTTGGATGCAGGGACATGGCGTTTTATATGCGCAGATACCAGCAGATGTTCCACAGGCCGGAAGAAGGGTTTGTATACCAGGCAAAGAGTAAAGTAACGGATAGAGCCGTCAGAGGGGCTGCCAGGAAGGTTGCCTATGGGATGTTTTTGGGTGGTTTCCTGCCGCAGCAGCTCTTTACAAGCTGCCAGACGCGGGCGTTGTTGGCACAGGAGAGGGGCGCTTTCAGCTTACAGATCCTTTGCCAGTACCCGGAAGGGCAGGGGGGATACCAGATCGGGGATAAGAAGATCCGGCAGCTGCTGGGGCGCATTGTGGAGCATGTGGCTAAGGCCTTATCCAGCCAGATAGAAGTGAGCGCTAAGGAGCAGGTATTTGCAATAAAGCTGATATATCCAGAAGGGAGCGGGCAGTGAACAAAGTGATCCAGGAGCTTTATGAGATAGAGGCGCAGGCAGGGGAAATTATGCAGAGTGCAGATATGCGCCAGAAGGTGATCCAGGAAGAGAACCGGAAGAAAATGGAAGAGGTTTCACTTGGGCTGAAAGGGGAAATGGAAGGACGTCTGACGATTTTAAAGACGCAGCTAGAAGAGCAGAAAGCAAGGGAGCTCGCCCAGGTAGAAGAGAGGAACAAAAAGCAGATCGAGGAGATAGAAAGGTCGTACCGTCAGGATCTGGATAAGCTTGCACAAGAGATTGTAGCGCGGATTACAAAGGTGTGAGCGCATAGGAGGGTAAAGATGGCAGGAGAATTGCTGGAGTACAGCGGCTTGGTGGCAAAGGCCAGGGCGATGAAAGGCCGCCTGCTGAAGCGTGAAGATTTTGAGCGGATCTCAGAATACCAGACGGTGGAAGAAACCATTGCCTTTTTGCGTGAACAGGAAAGCTATGGGAAGATTTACGGTGGCCATGAGGAGATTAAGCACCGTGGGCAGGTGGAGGCATTGATACACAATTCCATCCTGGAAGATTACCGGAAGCTATATAAGTTTGGGAATGCCCAACAGAAAAAGGCGCTGGAGCTGTACTATGGGCAGCTTCAATACGAAGATTCCGTGCCGAAGATAGAAGAAGGGTATTTTACCAAGATCTGGAAAGAAATTGACGCTTGGAAAGGCAAGAAGACGCAGCGGGTGCTTCGGGAGGTGTTCGGGACGCAGATCGACTGGCTGAACCTTATGTGGATGTACCGCAGTAAGAAGTTTTTCGGGCAGCAGCCCAATGAGATCGCAGCGATCCTGATCCCAATACGTTACAAGCTGAGCCATGCGCAGATGAAGGCGCTGTTAGAAGCGGAGCAGATCGGGCAGTACTTGGAGCTTGTCGCACAGACGCCTTATTTTAAGGGCAAACAGGCTTTGGTGCAGATACAAGACGAGGTTTCTTACCGCAGGATTATGCAGGCAATGTACCAGCGCGTTTGTGGGAAGTACCCATCTTCCATGGCTCCTGTATTTTATTATCTCTATGAAAAAGAGCAGGAAATTGCCCGCTTGACCACAGCCCTAGAGGGCATACGCTATCAAGTCCCGGGGAAGGATATCCGGGAATTGATTTTGGGAGGAATGGAGGAAACGCTTTGATTGAAAAAATGAAGCTATTGCATATCGCGGGGCCAAAAGGGGACATTGACCGGGTCGTGGGCAGATATCTGGATAAGTATGAGATCCATTTTGAACATGCGATGACAAGCCTGAACAGCCTGGGCAATGTACGGCCGTTTGTGGAAACGAATTTATACAAAGAAGCGGCGCAGGCAGGGGAGGGGTTGAAGCCGTATCTGGATGTGTCGAAGCAGGCCAACCTTACGGTAACGAAAGAGCAGGCCAAAGAGATTATTTTAGACGTCCAGGGGGAGATGGCGGAAGTCTTAACGAAGCAGCAAAGGGTTCAGGACAAGCAGCGGGAGCTGAAGGAGTGGATGGCGCAGACGGCGCCTTTTATCGGACTGGATTTTGAACTGGGCAAGCTGCGGGATTTCCATTTTATTGATTACCAGTTTGGACGGATTAAGGTGGAGAATTACCATAAGCTAGAACAGTATGTGTACCAGAACCCCTATACGCTGTTCTATGAATGCAACAATGACAGCGAATACGTCTGGGGCGTATATTTTGTCCCGCATACCCACCGTCTAGAGGTTGCGGCAGTATACGCTTCGTTCCAGTTTGAGGAGATCCAGGTGCCGGATGATTTGGAGGATACGCCGAAGGAAGCGTTTACACAGGCGGAGGAATTGCTAGATGGCTATGGACAGGAGCTGGAACGGCTTAAAATGCAGGCCGTTGAGATTGTAAAAGCCAGGGAACAGGAACTTTTGGCAGCGTGCGCCTGCCTAGAAGCCTACTGTAAGAATTTTGATATCCGTAAATACGCAGCCTGTACCCAGGCCAAAGACGGGGAAGAAGAATATTATATCTTGTATGGCTGGATGTCCAAGGCAGATGCTGCGGCGCTGGAGCAGGAACTTGCTGCGGATGAAAAGGTACATTGGGTGGAGCAGGAGCCAGAGGATGAGCCAGGCATACAGCCGCCGACCCGGCTTAAGAATATCCGTATTTTAAAGCCCTTTGAACTATTTGTGGAAATGTATGGGCTTCCAGGCTACCATGAGATGGATCCGACGCTGTTTGTGGCCCTGACCTACACCTTGATGTTTGGCATTATGTTTGGGGATATTGGCCAAGGAGCCTGCCTTATGCTGGGCGGCGGGCTGCTTTATTACTGGAAGAAGATGAGGCTCGCCGGGATTGTCGCGGTGGCAGGCGTGTGGTCTGTGGTATTTGGGTTCTTATATGGGAGTTTCTTTGGGTTTGAAGAAACCATCCCCGCCTTGTGGCGCAAGCCGATGGATGACATTATGTCCACATTGATGCTGGCCATTGGGTTTGGCGCGGCGCTGCTTTTGGTAGCGATGGCGCTGAATATGGTAAATGCAATCCGTGCGAAGGAGTACGGCAGGCTTCTGTTCCACCAAAGCGGCCTGGCAGGGCTTATCTGTTATGGGTTTGCCGTTGTGTGCGCCGTGCTGGTTGCTACGGGCCATGGGCTCCCGGCAACTGCCTTGATTGGGGTAGCCATAGGCCTGCCGCTGGTTGCTATTTTATTAAAGGAGCCTCTAAGCCGTCTGCTGGAGCGCAAAAGCAAGGTTTTCCCAGAGGGGAGCAAGGCCATGTTTTTTGTTGAAGCCTTAGTGGAAGGATTTGACGTGGCGCTAAGCTATGCGACAAATACCATCTCTTTTGTACGTGTGGGGGCGTTTGCCTTGAGCCATGCTGGGATGATGGGCGTTGTGATGGCGCTGGCAGGGCTGGAAAAAGGAAGCCCGAACTGGCTGGTGATCGTATTGGGGAATGTCCTGGTTGCAGGCTTAGAAGGGCTGATTGTAGGGATCCAGGTGCTCCGGCTGGAGTACTATGAGATGTTCAGCCGTTTTTATTCTGGAA
This sequence comes from uncultured Eubacterium sp., assembly GCA_948470065.1. Lineage (GTDB taxonomy): Bacteria > Bacillota > Clostridia > Lachnospirales > Lachnospiraceae > Petralouisia. The sequence continues at coordinate 5,004 of CAOKNO010000041.1, forward strand.
ATGGGAAACCATTTGTCCCATTCCGGAAAAAGGATCCATCTTAGGGATGAACCACGAAGCAATGATGATACGTTAGGTAGAAAATGGGAAGCAGGAGGATTCAGTTATGGCAACGAAACTTTTACTTGTAGCAGTTTTACTATGTAGCATAGTGATCCCGGTTGGCGGGTTTTTGTTAAGCAAGCGCAAAGAGGGTGGATTTAAGGCGGCGCTTTTTTGTAACTTGTTTTTCTTCTTTGGAACGGTATTAGTAGCAGATATCCTGCTGTTTAGCGGGAATGTACAGGCGGCGGGGGATGTAGCTTCTGCTGCGGCTTCGAACGCTGAAGGCTGGAAATATATGGCTGCCGCCTTGTCTACCGGGATATCCTGCATTGGCGCGGGGATTGCGGTAGCGAGCGCAGCCAGCGCGGCGCTTGGCGCGTTGAGCGAGGATTCTAGCATTATGGGAAAGGCCTTGATATTCGTGGCGCTGGCGGAGTCCATTGCGCTGTATGGCTTATTGATTTCCTTTTCCATCCTGGGATAGAAGGCAGGGGGCGACCGATGAAAATGTTTTTGATCAGCGACAACCGCGATACGTATACCGGGATGCGCCTTGCAGGCGTGGAAGGCGTAATCGTACATGAACGTCAGGAATTGAAGGATGCGCTAGAGCAGGTGTTCCAGGACAAGGAGGTAGGGATCGTCCTGTTGACGGAGAAGTTCGGCAGGGAATTTCCAGATCTGGTGGACGACGCTAAGCTGGGCCGCAGGCTACCCCTGATTGTGGAAATCCCGGATCGCCATGGGACGGGGCGGAAGGAAAACTTCATTACAGATTATGTCGGCGCGGCGATCGGGCTAAAGCTTTGAGTGTGCCAGGCGGAGGGAAATATGAAGATAAAAGATAAAATAGAAGTGTTCCAAAGGTTTGCCATAGAAGTTGCAAAGCAGGAGGGGGAAGCGTCTGTGAAGGCGTGCCTGGATTCCTGCGGGCAGGAGCTTGAAGCGTTCCGCAAGGCGAAGCATGAGGATATGGAACGCCAGTTCAAGATTGAGGAGAGCAGGATACGCAGGCAGATGAACCGAGAGGTTTCCAGGGAAATGCTGCGCCAGAAGCATATGGTGGACGACTGCAGCCGTAAGTGGCAGGAAAAGCTGATGGGCAGGGTGAGGGAATTGCTGGCGGAATACCAGGGCACAGGCAGTTACCTGGAATACCTGGCTGCGAAGATCCGGATGGCGCAACAAGTGGCTGGGGAAGATGAAGTTACAATCTATATCAATCCTTCCGATGCCGGGAAAAAAGAGTTTTTAGAACGGGAAACGGGCACGCGGCTTACGGTCAGCAGCATAGAGTTTGGCGGCGGGATCCGGGCGGTCATCCGTTCGAGGAATCTCTTGATTGACGAATCCTTTGTGACGAAGCTGGAACAGGAGGAGGCTTGTTTATGAGTGTATCAGGGAAGATTTATGGCGTCAATGGCCCGATTGTCACGCTAAAAGGGGACCAAGGGTTTCAAATGTCAGAAATGGTCTATGTCGGGGGAAGCCGCCTGGTCGGGGAGGTGATCGGGCTTTCCAAAAGCCAGACGACCGTCCAGGTATTCGAGGAAACGACAGGCTTGCGTCCAGGAGAGCTTGTGGAAGGCGCAGGGAAGGCGATTAGCGTTACGCTCGCACCTGGGATTATCACAAATATCTTTGATGGGATTGAACGGCCGCTGCAGCTGATCGGGGAACGGTGCGGCGCATTTATCCCTAGAGGCGTGAATGTCGATCTCTTGGATAAACAGCGGAAGTGGGACGCAAAGATTACGGTGAAGCCAGGCGATACCATAAGGGGTGGGACGGTGATTGCAGAGGTGCAGGAAACACCTGCAATCCTCCATAAGGTGATGGCGCCGCCCGGGCTAGAAGGAGAGGCGGTCCAAGTGGTTTTTGATGGGGCATATACAGTGGAAGAGCCCTTAGTGACGGTACGTACCTGGACGGGTGAGGAGCAACAGATCTGTATGGCCCAGCAATGGCCAATCCGGATCCCAAGGCCAATCCATAGGCGGTTTGCGGCAGATCACCTGCTGGTGACAGGGCAGCGGATATTAGATACGCTGTTTCCCATTGCAAAGGGTGGGACGGCTGCAATCCCGGGCGGGTTCGGCACAGGGAAGACCATGACGCAGCACCAGCTTGCCAAATGGTCGGATGCAGATATTATCATTTACATTGGCTGTGGGGAGCGCGGGAATGAGATGACAAATGTGCTGGAAGAATTTTCCCAGCTTGTAGATCCGAAGAGCGGGAATCTTCTGATGGATCGGACAGTGCTGATTGCAAATACGTCTAATATGCCTGTGGCGGCACGTGAAGCAAGCATTTATACCGGGCTTACGCTTGCAGAATATTACCGGGATATGGGATACCATGTGGCGATTATGGCGGATTCCACGTCGCGTTGGGCGGAAGCGCTGCGTGAGCTTTCCGGCAGGCTAGAAGAGATGCCTGCAGAAGAAGGCTTCCCGGCTTATCTGGCTTCCCGCCTGTCTGCATTTTACGAACGGGCAGGGTATGTAGAGAATCTGAACGGCACGGATGGCAGCGTGACGATTATTGGGGCGGTTTCCCCCCAAGGCGGCGATTTCTCCGAGCCGGTTACACAGAACACCAAGCGGTTTGTCCGCTGCTTTTTGGCGCTGGACAAGTCGTTGGCGTATGCAAGGCATTATCCGGCGATCAATTGGCTTACAAGCTATACGGAGTACCTGACGGATTTGGAGGGATGGTATGCAGCCCATGCGGGGGCGGATTTCATTTCTTGCCGGAATGAGTTCCTGAATATTTTAACGACGGAGAGCAGGCTGAACGAGATTGTAAAATTGATTGGAAGCGATGTGCTGCCGGACGATCAGAAGCTTGTCTTAGAGATCGCAAGGGTGATCCGTTTGGGGTTCTTGCAGCAGAATGCGTTCCACGCAGAAGATACCTTTGTTCCGATTGAAAAGCAGCTTTTGATGATGAAGGCCATTTTATACCTGTATGAGAAAAGCAAGGAATTGATTGAAATGGGCATGCCAATGGCGCTTTTGAAGGAAGAAGATATTTTTGAACGGGTGATTGCAATCAAATACGATGTGGCAAATAAGGAATTGGACAAGTTTGGGAAATACCATCAGAGGATCGACCGCTTTTACCAGAAAATGATCGAACTCAACGCATAGGAGGGAACGATGTCAATAGAATATTTAGGATTAAGTGAAATCAACGGCCCTCTGATTGTACTTGAGGGGGTAAAGGATGCTTTTTATGAGGAAATGGTAGAGTTTGTCGTAGAAGGCAAGAAACATAAAAAAGGCAGGATTGTAGCCGTAGACAAGGATAAGGCGGTTATCCAGGTGTTCGACAATACGGACGAGATGTCTTTGGGTAATACGCATACCAGGCTGAGCGGGCATCCCATGGAAATCGGGCTGTCGCTGGAAATCCTCGGCAGGACGTTTAATGGCCTTGGAGAGCCTTTGGACGGCCTTGGGAAAATCCATCCAGAAACAGTAAGGGACGTCAACGGGCTTCCCTTAAACCCTTGTATGCGGGAGTATCCGAGGAACTTTATCCAGACGGGGATCTCCGCCATCGACGGGCTGGCGACCTTGATCCGCGGCCAGAAGCTGCCGATTTTTTCCGGCAACGGGCTGCCGCATGACCAGCTTGCCGCCCAAATCGTGGAACAAGCGTCCTTGGGAGAAGGCTCAGACGAAGCGTTTGGCATTATTTTTGCCGCCATGGGCGTCAAATACGATGTGGCTGAATTTTTCCGCAGGCGGTTTGAGGAAAGCGGGGTAAGCGCCCATGTGACCATGTTTTTGAACTTATCGAACGATCCAGTGGCGGAACGTCTGATTACGCCGCGTGTGGCTCTGACAGCGGCAGAGTACCTTGCGTTTGAAAAAGGGATGCATATCTTAGTGATTTTGACCGATATGACCTCTTATGCGGAGGCTATGCGGGAAATTTCTTCGTCAAAAGGGGAAATCCCCAGCAGGAAAGGGTATCCGGGCTATCTGTACAGTGAATTGGCGGCTCTATATGAACGTGCCGGGATTGTGCAGGGGCGGGATGGCAGCGTGACGCAGATCCCGATATTGACCATGCCGAACGATGACATTACCCATCCCATCCCGGATCTGACCGGGTATATTACCGAGGGCCAGATCGTATTGGAGCGTTCCCTGCACCAGAAGAACGTCTATCCGCCCATCCAGGCGCTGCCTTCCCTTTCACGTCTGATGAAGGATGGGATTGGCGCAAAGTATACCAGGGAGGATCATCAGGATCTGGCGAACCAGCTCTTTTCTTCCTATGCCCGTGTCGAGGAGGCCAGGGGGCTGGCAAGCGTCGTCGGCGAGGATGAACTTTCTGATACGGATCAAAAGTATTTGGAATTTGGCGTCCGGTTTGAGCAGGAGTTTGTAGCCCAAGGGAAGAACGAGAACCGTACCATAGAACAGACGCTGGATATTGGCTGGGAACTGCTCCATATCCTGCCGAAGGGAGAATTGGACCGGATAGACACGAAGCGATTAGAAGAACATTGGTGAGGTGAAACCGTATGGATCCGACGACATTCCCAACGAAGGGCAATTTAATGTTGGCGAAAAATTCCTTGGCGCTGTCCCGCCAGGGTTATGAACTAATGGACAAGAAACGCAATATCTTAATCCGGGAATTGATGGAGTTGATCGCGCAGGCGTCCGATATCCAGAAAGAAATTGATACGGCCTTTTCGGGCGCCTATCAGTCGTTACAGAAAGCAAATATCCAGATGGGCATCCATGAAGTCGAGATGATTAGCCAGCGCGTCCCAGTTGAAACGACGATCACAATCAAACGGCGCAGCGTTATGGGGGTGGAAATCCCCAAGGTAGAATGCCAGGACAAGGGGTTTCAGATGGCATACCCGTTTTATGGGACGAAGATGGCGCTTGACGAAGCATGTAAGGAATTTGGGAAAGTAAAAGAACTCACCGTGCGCCTGGCGCAAGTCGAAACCTCGGCATACCGGCTGGCATACCATATTAAGAAGACGCAGAAACGCGCCAACGCACTTCAGAATATTACAATCCCCAAATACGAAGCGCTTACAAAGAGCATCCAGGAAGCCCTGGAAGAAAAAGAACGCGAAGAGTTTACCAGGATGAAAGTAATTAAGAAGAAAAAGCAAAGCAAGGATGGTTAAAATAAAAGTGAGGAAAGGACAGAAACCAGAGAAAGAGATGGTATTAGGGATGCAAACGGAGGCTAATACACAACAGATACCAGCATTTGGAGTGATAAAAGAGGTCAAAAAAGCAATTATCGGCAAAGACGACTGTATTGTCAAGACTGTTGCGACGATCCTTGCGGGCGGGCATATCTTGTTAAATGATATCCCAGGCGTGGGGAAGACGACGCTGGCAATGGCTTTGTCAAAATCCATGTCGCTGCAGCAGAAACGGGTACAGTTCACACCTGATGTCCTGCCTTCCGATTTGACCGGTTTTTCCATGTACCGGAAGGAAACAGGGACGTTTGCCTACCAGCCAGGCAGCGTTATGTGCAACCTGCTGCTGGCGGATGAAATCAACCGGACGTCCCCTAAGACGCAGTCGGCGTTGCTTGAGGTGATGGAGGAACAGAAGGTAACGGTCGACGGCATCCGCCGTATGGTTCCAAAGCCATTTATTGTGATTGCAACGCAGAACCCGTTTGGCAGCGCCGGGACCTGGATGCTGCCAGAAGCGCAGCTTGACCGTTTCATGGTTTGTTTGGAACTGGGCTATCCAGAATTGGAGGATGAAATCAATATTTTAAAAGGGAAGCAGAAGAGGGAAGAGGTACAGCCTGTCATTTCGAAGGAAACGCTTTTAGAAATGCAGGAGCTTGTCAGCCAGGTCTTTGTAAAGGATGAGATTTACCAGTATGCGGCCAACTTGTCGGCTAAGACCAGGAGCCATCCAATGATTGATTTGGGGCTAAGCCCAAGAGCAACGATCCATATCCTGCAAATGGCGAAAGCGATTGCATTCCTAAGGCAGCGGGAGTATGTGGTGCCAGAGGATGTGAAGGAGATTTTCCTGGATGTTGGCTGCCACCGGATGATGCTGAATGCTAAGGCGCGGGTGGCGCATATGGATGCAAAACAGGTGCTTGGGGAAATCTTAAAGATGGGACATGTGCCAAAGATCGTCTAAAGGGTGGTGGGAAGATGAGGAATTTCATTTGTTTTCTTGCAATGGCCGGAGGATTTTTATATCTGGCCGTTTTGTATAACAGCGCCATCTTTCTGGCATTTAGCGTGGCAGTATTTGTAGCGGCGCCTTTGTTTCTTGCCCTGCTGTCTAAGGTGAGGGACGGATTGGAGTGCCAGCTTGTATTCCCTGCATATCCCCAAGAAAGCACAGGGAATTACGAAATTTATCTGGATGTGGAGAATAAGGGCAGGTTCTATGCGCCTTGCCTTAGGGCAAAGGTGAACGTGTTCCAGAAACAGACAGGGAAGACGTATCGGGTAAAAGTGCAGGGGGCGGCAGGGGCAGGCAGGCCCGTGCGCCTTACAGGAACCATCGAGAAGCCGGAGTTTGGACTGTGGCAGGCAGAGTGCAGAAGTCTGCTTTTGTTTGACTGGCTGGGGATATTTTGCGTTAAGAAAAAGCTTGCAGCAAGCCAGCAGTCTATCTTGTACCCAGCTTGTTATGAAACAAATGTGAACGTGGGCGTACGCACAAGGCTGTTTTGGTCTGGCGGTGATAGCTACCATCCACAGATCAGCGGGGACGATCCCTCAGAGATGTTAAAATTTAGGGACTACCAGAATGGGGATCGCATGAACCAGATCCATTGGAAGCTGTCTGCAAAAAATGACAGCTTGATTGTTGCAGAAATGAGCCTTCCCATCGGATGCAATGTTGTGTGTTTTTTGGACGCCCAAATAGGACGGATGGACGTCAAAAAGCGCAGGGCTTATTGGGAAGTCCTACACACAGTATCCCAGGGATTGCTGCAGCAGGGATGTTTCCACTACCTGGTGTGGTATTGCCAGAAAGGACAGGAATTATACCGTAAGGCCATCCGTTCCCCAGAAGATTTATCTGAGTTCTGGGGAGAAATCTGGAAGTACCAGATGGGGTGTTGTGCGTTTGCCCAGGAATACCAGCAGAGCTTCCTGGGAGAGGGTTACGCCTCTTTTATTTGCTGGAACCAGGATTTGGAATTGTCATGTAACAATAAATTCCTGTTCCAGGCCATACCAGGCCAAGTAAAAGAACAGCTTCTGGAACTGGAGGTGACGGTATAAGTATGGGGAAAAAGTCCATAGTCCAAGAATTTTATAGAGGAGGATGCCTCTTTTTGATTTTGCTTGGGATGTTTCTCTGCCTAGAGAAGCTGTTGTCCCCAACCGTGTATTTCGGGGATATGGCGCTGCTGGCGGAAATCCTAGCGGTAGGCGTGGTGGTGATAGGCCTAGGCCGCAGGCAAGCGTGTATTGGCAGCCTGCTCTTTTTGTGTGCCTGGGCTGGCGCCATCTTTTGGGGAAGGGATGTGCTGGTAACAGAAGGGAAGGAAATGGCCAACCGGATTTTAGGGATGGTGAACAAATATTACCATACGGAATACCTGCTCTGGTATGTGGAAGAAGGAAGCCAGGGACGCACGCTGTTATTTTTATTGGTGTGCGGGATGTTTGGTTTTCTAGAAGCGGCTGTTTTTTTGCGGGTAGGCAGGAGGCAGCGCCGTATTGCAGTATTGTCCGTGCTGCCGTTGTTGGCCGTAGCCACATGCCTTTCTTTGGGGCAGGATCCTTCTTCCGCAGGAGTGTTCCTAATGTTGTCTGGGATTTTGGCAAGCCAGTTGGATTTGCTGGATGAAAGCGCCATCTCCTGGTGCGCATGTGTGCAGTTCATCCTGGTTGGGTCGATCTTATGTACAAGGGGCGGGCCGGTTTTGCGGTTTATGGAAGCAAACCATGATACATGGCTGAAGCGTCAGATCCGTATGGAAGACCGGATGCTGGATCTGATCGAGGATGTTGCAGGAATACGGCTGTTCCAAGGCAACCGCGCGCAGTCGGAATTTCTGCTGGAAAATAATGAACCGGAAATCACTGGCCGGGAAGTATTTACGATTACCCTGGATCACTATCCGTCCCACGATATCTATTTGCGCGGGTTTGTGGGCGGGGATTATGAAAATGGCAGATGGGAGGGTGTTTCAAAACAGGAATTTTCCGACTGGTCGCAGCAGCACGGCCTATCGAATGAGGATTTTGTGGAAGCTGTGAAGCAGTCGCCGTACCGGATCTTACAGGCTGGGTCTGCACGTAAGGAGTTGTATGGATTGCAGCCCTACCAGGTGTCTATGAAGCTTAAGCGTTCCATCCGAAGCTATACGCTTGCACCATATTTTACAGAAATCCCAGAGGGGATACGTACGGTAGCAGATGGGGCAATGTCCCCCATTCAGCAGCGTGATTTCGAATGGAAGAGTTACCTCTTTTTAAATGCTCCTCAGAAAAGCGTTTCCGCCCGTATTTCGTTTGACGATGGGACGGAAACCAGCCGGGCGTGGAAGCTGTACGAAGATTATGCCAAAGAAACGTACACACGTCTGCCCGAGGAAGGGCTTTCCGATCTGAAAGCTGTTGCAGAATCCAAGCTGGGGGCGGAACATGCCAGGAGCGTCAGTTACTTTGATGAATATGCCAGGAGCATCAGTTACTTGGATGATTTTGTGCTTATGACTGAGGATCCCGCAAATGTTGAGGTAGGGGAGAAGAAGGAGATGACGCAATTCCAGGACATTGAGTATAAATCCATGCTGATCCAGGAGATTTTGTCAGATACGGTGTACAGCTTAAATTTACAGGACGTGCCGGACGGGCAGGATTTTACGGAGTATTTCTTGTTGGGGCAGAAAAAGGGATACTGCGTCCACTATGCTACGGCAGGTACGCTTTTGTTCCGGATGTATGGCATCCCAGCGCGGTATGTCAGCGGCTATCTGGTATTTTCTTCTGATTTCAAGCCCAATGGAGATGGCACATATACTGCAACGGTAACGGACGCCAGGGGACATGCCTGGACAGAGGTGTTCCAGCGTAACGTTGGCTTTTATCCGGTAGAATTGACGCCATACAGTTATACAAGTATGCTCCGTGACGTAGGGGAAGGCGAGGATTTAAAAGAGAAAGCCGCTGAATTGGAAGGATGGATGACTGCGCTCCGGAATGGGGAAGACTGGCAGCAGCCACTAGAAGAAACAGAAGAAGAGGAGGAAGGAGTAGAAGAGGAAGAAACAGAGGAAGAGATCCGTACAAAGCCAGAGGAACCGCTAGAAGAGGAAGGGAGCAAGGCAGGGCAGGAAGCAGATAAATCCGTAACAGATCCTGTGAAAGAAAATCTACTGAGCCAGATCCTTCCGGTAGCAAAATGGATCGCTGCCATGCTGGCAATCCTGGGATTCCTGTTTTGGATCCTGTACCATCAAAGAAAGCGCGCCATCCACAGATGGGAGGAAGCTTCGTGCCAAGAAGACCGCACGGCAGCTACAGCCGCGATTGGCCGCAGGATTAGCCGTATCCTGAACATTTTAGGATACCAGAAGACAAATGAAAGCATGGGGGATTGGGAGTATGGAGCGTTTCTGCAAGAAAAAATACCAGGGACAGAATGGGAGGAGCTTATCTTTATATTACAGAAGGCAGCATATTCTAAGACAGGCGTAGAGGAAGCAGAGTATCAAAAAGCGCTACATTTATACTATGTCCTGGTAGAAAAACTGTGCCAGGAGAAGGGTAAAATACGCAAGTGGATCTTTGAGATGAGATAGGCGCATTGGCGTTTACAAAAATGAGGCTCCAGTCAGGGGGATAGATTCAAGATTGTCTAAAGAATAGTTTAATATTCACAAATGCTTATAAAATGGGGATTAAAAGTATTGCAGGATGGGCGCCTGCAGTTTCATGGATAGAGAGGAGAGTGGAAGTAATGAAAGAGATTAAGATGGAGGAACTGCTGGCAAAAGCATTTGAAGAGATAGCAAAACAAGAATACGAAAACCGTCCACAGGACTTGCCACAGCATAAGTTTTCTTTGCGTTTCCATTGTAAGATGCATTGGGCGCTTTGGAAGGCTAAGCGGAGAAAAGTAAAGCAACGAAACGCGGGACGGGCAGGCGGCAAGAGCACGTCCTTAACCGTACTCTACAGCCCCATCCGCCACAAAAAACGTATCGCTGTCATAGCGGTAATCCTGCTCTTTACAGGAAGCATAGCATTATCAGCAGATTCTGTTTTCCATTTTATATTTGATCGAGCAATTGAACGGAATAAAGATTATATGGGAGTGGTATACGAAGAGTGGGAAGACCATAAGGAAGGCGAGTTCCAGAAGTATGAGATAACGGATGTGCCAGAAGGGTATGCTTTGGAAAGGGAAGAGTTTGATGAAGAATTTCAAATATACCAGGTATACTATATCAATGAAAATAAACAAATGCTATATTTTAACCAAGGATGGCAGGAAGATGGTATGATAGGGAATGTTACATCTGGAGTTAATTCAGCAGAAGAGGTAAATATAAATGGATATTCTGGATATTATCTGTCAGATAATAATATTAATACTGTAGTTTTTTCAGATGGAACATATTTATTGGAACTTAGTGGAGGTTTACCTAGAAAAACTATGCTAGAGATAGCAGAGAATTTAAAATTACGAACAGAATAGTTTGTTTAGTGTGATGTCTTATGAAGTATCCTCTGAATAATAATTTGAAATATTCTAAAAGAGAAAGGAAATGAGTCAAATAAATATATTTAGTTAGTTTTTTATATGGGTGTATTTAGTTTTAGGAAAGGAAAAAATATGAAAAGACAAATTTTGGCAGTAGGGGCAATGCTTTTTGCATTGAATGTTCCCAGCATTAGTTATGCTGCGGTTTCGGCAGATACTGGATTGCAGGCACAAGATCATCATTCTCAAATAATAGCGATGAGTGGAGAGGAAGGTATACAGCCATTTTATGAGAATACGATTAATATTAGCGCGGGATTAAAAATTAACGGTAGTACGGCGTCTGCAAGAGCGAGTGTCACGGCGAAATATGTATGTAATGTTAACATAGTGATGCGTTTACAACGAAAGGTAGGAAGTGATTGGCATACCATAGTTTCTTGGGTAGCAGGTTCGGCTGATGGATTTAAAAACTTAACTAAAACCCATACCTTAACCACTCGGGGAACTTACCGTGTGTATGCCCTTTTTGATGTAGATGGAGAAAAACTGGAATATGTTGGGAACACAGCTACATATTAAATCGGGCTTATTGCCAAATTAGGCGAAAACAGTAGGGATAGATTGTTTGCTAATTAATTATTCTGCGGGAAAGAAATACGGCATTGCCTGAAGTGGAAAATGCTCTAAATGACTTCTGGAACATATTTTTCTAATGGTTTGTGGAGGGCATTTAGGGCATTTTCAGTATAATGGTGTTCTTAATTCATATTTTTTTGAATCTTGTTATAAATTTTATTTATGAATGTTTAATAAAAGGGTTGATTTTATATTCTCTATTGCATATAATAGAATGTAAAGAAAGTAAAGAAAACCAAGAAAATATATGGAAAGGATGATGAAAAATGGAAATAGCGAAGATATCCAGTAAGGGACAGATTACAATTCCTGTATCCGTAAGAACCAAGCTGAACTTAAAAGCTGGGGATAAGATTGTGATTTTGGAAGAAAATGGAAGGTTTTATTTTGAAAATTCTGCAATGCTCGCATTTAAGAGAGTCGAGGAGGCTTTCGTCGGAGAGGCCGAAAAAGCGGGTTTTGCAACCGAAGAAGAAATGCAGGACTACATGAAAGAAATCCGCAGGGAAGTAAGGGGGTATTAGTTTGCGGGTAATGCTTGATACAAATATTTTTGTTTCTATGATTTTCTTTCCATCCACGCAGACGAGGGAGCTTGCCAAAAGGCTGACCGACATTCATCAGATCATAGTATGCGACTATGTGGTAGAGGAACTGCGGATTGTAACTGACCGGAAATTTTCGGGGAAAAGGAACGACATTGACCGTTTTTTCTTTGAACTGCCATTTGAACTGGTTTATACACCTAAAATGGTGGATTTGGATGACCTGCCCGAAATTCGTGATCCGAAAGATTCTCCAATACTTGCGGCGGCAGTCATGGAAGACGTTGATGTTTTTGTGACCGGAGATAAGGATTTTCTTATCTTGGACATTGATATGCCTGAAATTGTCACAATGTCAGATTTTCTGAAACGATATTAACCGTCCTGCGCTCAAAAAATTTAAGATACAATATCTAAAAAAGACCGTCGCTATGGATTGCGGTTCTTTCTGATGTTTGGGTAACTCGTCATTCAATGCGATGTTGATTTTGTCCTAAGGATACATAGTGATCCAGCTCCTTTCGGAGTTCGTGGAAGTCCAGTTTTTTGTCCGCACCCCCTTAGGAATATCTACAATATTTTGGACTTTAATATTTTATTGAAGTTCCACAAAAATCCTCTTGCATTTCCCCTAGATTTCCGATAAAATAAATAATAAGATTTTTGAAAAATAAGAATTTTTTTCTCATAATTCATGAATTTTTTTCAACATATCTTACCTGTTTGCCAGATTGCACAAAGGCTTATGGCTGGCAGGCTGTTCCCATATTTCACAAAGGATATCGAAATCCGTACAAACAATTGATTAGGAGAACTCTATGAGCAGGTTATCAGTAATTTCTACAGACAAGGTAAATTCCACGACTGAGAAGCTGATGAAGGAATTTACCCAGCGAATCATTGCCAACCCGCCTGGCGTCTGTCCCGTCGATATGCAGCTTGCGTTTTTGAAAGTATGCCACGCGCAGACATGCGGGAAATGTGTCCCATGCCGTACTGGGCTTGGGATACTTGAAGAACTCTTAGAGCGCGTGTTGGACAACACGGCGACAATGGAAACACTTGAGTTGATTGAACATGCGGCTACTAATATCAAAAACTCTGCGGACTGCGCCATTGGGTTTGAGTCTGCACGTATGGTGCTGGCAGGTCTAGAAGGATTTAAGGAAGACTATTTGTCGCATGTCAAGGAACATCAATGCACAGGTACGTTTGAACAGCCTATCCCATGCGTGACGCTCTGTCCGGCAAATGTGGATATCCCAGGCTACATTGCGTTGGCTGGGGAGGGGCGGTGCGAAGACGCCGTGCGCCTGATACGCAAGGACAACCCATTCCCAACTGCCTGCGCATTGATCTGTGAGCATCCCTGCGAAGCTAGGTGCCGCAGGAATATGATTGACGATTCCATCAATATCCGCGGCATCAAGCATTATGTGATGGACAAGGCGAATGCCGGCAATGTGCCGGCGCCACCCTGTGCGAAGCCGACGGGACGGAAGGTTGCAATTATCGGCGGCGGGCCGTCTGGGCTTACCGCGGCGTATTTCCTGCAGCTAATGGGGCATCAGGCAACGGTTTTTGAGGAGAAGGCACAATTGGGGGGAATGCTGCGCTATGGCATCCCGAATTACCGTTTCCCGCGGGAACGTTTGCAAGAGGATATTGATGCAATCCTTTCTACGGGCGTGGAGGTAGAGCTCAATACAAAGATTGGCACAGAGGAATTAGAAGCCATCAACGATACATACGACGCGATTTATATTGCAATTGGCGCCCATGCCGAAAAACGGCTGGATTTGGAAGGCGAAGGGAGCCGGAATGTCATTTCCGCCGTAGAAATGCTGCGGGAAATCGGAGATGGGAAATACCCCGATTTGGAAGGGAAGCGCGTAATTGTCGTAGGCGGCGGCAATGTGGCAATGGACTGTGCAAGGACGGCAATCCGTTCCAAAGCAAAGACAGTCAGCATTGTGTACCGCAGGCGCAAAGAGGATATGACGGCGCTGCCCGCAGAAGTGGAAGGCGCAATTGCAGAAGGCATTGAGCTTCTGACGTTAAAAGCGCCTTTACGTATTGAGGCGGACGAAGAAGGCAATGCAAAAGCTTTGTGGGTGCAGCCGCAGATCATTGGCCTTGTCAAAGGCGGCAGGCCGTCGCCGCGCAAGGCGGACAAGGCAGAAGAACGGCTGGAATGCGACGTCGTCTTAATGGCTGTCGGCCAGGAAATCGTATCGCAGCCGTTTGCGCAAGCAGGCATAGCGACAAACCGCGGGCAATTGCAGGCGGATGCTTCCGGCGCATTGAACCGTGTCGGCATGTATGCAGGCGGCGACTGCGTCTCAGGGCCTGCGACGGTGATCAAAGCGATTGCGGCCGGGAAGGTAGCGGCAGCTAATATCGATGAGTTTTTAGGATACCGCCATATGATTTCTGTCGATGTGGAAATCCCAGAGCCGCTTTTGAACGACAAGATCCCGTGCGGCCGTGTGAACTTGGCGGAGAAAGAGTCCTGGGCGCGCAAAGACAATTTTGAAGGCATTGAATATACGATGAGCGATGAAGAGGCATACCAGGAGGCTAGCCGCTGCCTGCGGTGTGACCGTCATGGATGCGGCGTGTTGAGAGGAGGAAGGCAAGACAGATGGTAAACTTGACGATTGACCACAAAAAGGTAGAAGCGCCAGAAGGCGCTACAATATTAAAAGCCGCTGCGGCTGCTGGAATCCAGATCCCTACGCTTTGCTTTTTGAAGGATTTAAATGAAATCGGCGCGTGCCGGATTTGCTGCGTGGAGATAGAAGGCAAGGAAACGCTTGTAGCGTCTTGCAATACGAAGGTAGAAGAAGGTATGGTTGTCTACACCAGCAGCCTGAAAGCCCATTATGCCCGCAGGATGAACCTTCAGATCATCCTTTCCCAGCATGATTTCCGGTGCGCGGCCTGCCAGAGGAATGGAAGCTGCCCCTTGCAGAAAATATGCGCCGATATGAATATCAATGATGTGCCGTTTGAGCAGGATTATGAGAAAAACGAATGGGATCCATCCTTCCCATTGATCCGGAATGCCAGCAAATGTATCAAATGTATGCGGTGCGTGCAGATCTGTGATAAAGTGCAGTCTTTAAATATTTGGGACATTATCAATACGGGGAAACGTACCAGCGTCGGCGTGTCGAAAATGCGCAAAATCGAGGAATCCGACTGCGCCGTATGCGGGCAATGCATTACCCATTGCCCGACAGGAGCCCTGCGGGAACGCGACGACGTCCGCAAGGTAATGGACGCCGTGAACGATCCAGATAAAATTGTCGTGGCGCAGATTGCGCCAGCGGTACGTGCAGCCTGGGGAGAAGGCCTTGGCCTGCCGGAGGAGATGGCGACAGAAAAACGTATGGCTGCCGCAGCGCGTGCGCTTGGCATGGATTATGTGTTTGATACAAATTTCAGCGCGGATCTTACGATTATGGAAGAGGCAAATGAATTTTTAGAGCGTTTGGCGCACAAGGAAGAATACCAGTGGCCGATGTTTACTTCCTGCTGCCCAGGCTGGGTGCGTTTTGTGAAATCCCAGTGCCCAGATATGGTAAAACAGCTTTCCACAGCGAAATCCCCGCAGCAGATGTTTGGCGCAGTTGTGAAGTCTTATTTTGCACAACGGGTCTTAGACGTGGATCCAGGGAAAATTTTCTGCGTATCCATTATGCCATGTACCGCCAAGAAAGCCGAATGTGCGCTGCCAAATATGAACGACGCAGGGGCAGGGCCGGATGTGGACGCCGTGCTGACCACCCGGGAATTTGACCGTATGCTCCGTTCTGAATTAATTAGCCCTGCCAATTTGGAGGAAGAAGACTTTGATTCCCCACTTGGCACAGGATCCGGCGCAGCTGTGATCTTCGGCGCGACCGGGGGTGTGATGGAAGCGGCGTTAAGGACGGCGTATTACGCTTTGAATAAGGAAAACCCGAAGCCAGATATGTTTTGTGCGGTACGTGGGTTAGACGGTATCAAGGAAGTAAAGGTCGAGATTGCAGGCGTTACGCTCCGTGCGGCCGTGGTGCATGGCCTGGGGAATACAAGGAAGTTAATGGAACGTATCCGTCTAGGCGAAGCGGAATATGACTTTGTAGAAGTAATGGCATGCCCTGGCGGATGTTCCGGCGGCGGCGGACAGCCAATTACCGAGGGATGCGAGATGGCAGGCGAACGCGGCGGCAAGTTATATGCTCTCGACAAGAAAAACCCGCTGCGCTTCTCCCATGAAAACCCGTCCGTGATTGTGCTTTACGACCAGTATTTAGAAAAACCGCTTTCACATAAAGCGCACGAACTGCTCCATACCGACCACATGGGATGGGCAATGCCATCCGAAAAAGAGTAGGCCAGACGGAAGGTGATTCAAATTAGAAGCCAAAAGGGCTGTTGCAATCCACATGGGTTCTATGACATATGCAGACGATGCAGCGGACAACTGCACGGTATGCCGTAGGAAACGCCAGTTTTGCAGCAGCCCTTTTAAAAAGATAAAATACGTTGTACAATGGGACAGATAGGGGACGGTTACTAGAGCAGGCGGCCATAGCCTTCTTCCTTGGCGCTGTATGTTTGGTTGCGTTGCTGCGGGATTCTAGGACAGCCGATATTGGCGTTGCCAAATGGTATGATGTCGGCTAGATGTCAATGTAGATAACCTGGTAGGGTAAGTAGCGCGGATGGAAGGAGGCATAGAGGAATAAAATAAGGTTACATCTCAAAGCGTTCAATTTTGCATTGATGCTTCTTGTTTTTCTTGTCATAATTGATTCCAACCAGCAAGATATTTCCGTTGTATTCTTTCAAAACAGAGGTATATTTGTTATTTTTAATCTGGTTTATTGCTCCTTTAACAGTTTTATCCCATTTTAACTCCAGGACTAAGGCTGGCTTTGAAGAAGCCCGTTTTGGAAGGAAAACCATATCAGAAAAACCGATACCGGACGGAAGTTCTCTTATAAGGGTATAATCTTTACAGGCGCTATAGTATGCCAAAGCGATTACGCTACTGAGGGAAATCTCATTGTTATAAACTATGCTGGAGGAATGCAGCATGTGGACTTCTTGAATCATCTGGGCAACCGCTTTTTCATCCATAGCCAGGGTTGCTTTAAGCAATGTTTCGGATGCGCGGACTGCCTTTATCACTTCATCCCATCCATCATTTTTTACTGCCCGGAAAAAAGCGCTTCTCACTTCTTCATTTGGAATAAAAACCTCTTTTGTTTTATTGTCATAAGCCAAATATCCCATGTGGATCAGTAACGTTATCACATCATCAGCAGAATGGAATGTAGTGATGTCGTTTTGAAAAGACTCCACGTCAATGCTACATCTTTGGCCGCTTAGCATATCTACAATCAATTGCCGCAGCCCATCGAAATCCATTGCGATATACATCATCAAGGATTCATAAGTTTCGGTTTGGGACCAGTAATTACCAAATTCTCTGCTGTCTACTGCTTCGATGACAGAATTAGGGCTATAAACATGGCCGACTGCTTCAAAAAAATATCCATCGTACCAGCGCTGCATTTCATCAAAAGGCATGTCGTGTTTTTGGCAAAGGTACTTCACTTCGGCTTCTGTGAAACCGACATACTCTGCCATTTGCCGGGGGCTGACCATCGTATGTTCCCTGAAATTATTCAATGCCGACTGTGTGCCATATTTTTTTATGGGCAAAATTCCTGTGATATATGCCAGCTTTAGAAATGCACCAGATGGAGCGCCTTTTAACAGCCCTCTTAGGAGATTAAGGTATTCTTTGTGGAGGGTTTCATTATTCTTATCTTCCCGGAATAGGCAGTCCCATTCGTCAATTAAGATGATAAACTGTTCTTTTGTGGCAACATTGATGTTTGCCAACACAGAAGGTAATGAAATATCGGTGTCTTGGACGCATTTTGGAAATTCTTTTTTTAATTCCGCAATTACTTGCGATTGGATGTAACTTACGATTTGGATGGAAGGATTTCTTCTCTTTTCTTCAAGCGCATTTCCATAGATCCATTGGATATCAAGAAAAACAACATTATATTTATTTAAATGTTGTTTAAAACAAATATTTTCGCTTACCTTAAACCCTGTGAATAATGGTTCGGAATGGCATCCTTTGCTGTAATAAGCAGCAAGCATTGTTATAGCCATTGTTTTTCCGAATCTCCTTGGCCTGCTAGAACAAATCAAAGGCCTGTCTTTTCCAATACGGCTATTTGTATAGTTGATAAGTTCCGTTTTATCTACATACAGTTCAGAATTACATAAAACGGAAAACAGTTCATTACCCGGATTTAAATAAATTCCCATGGTTATATTCTCCTCATTAATTCTGGCTATTGGCATCACTAGAATGTTAGCATACAGACATAGTGTCCTTGTGTCTGTCACCATTATAACTTTTACACGAAACATGATCAATGGATAACATCCATGGAATACCTTAACCATATTGGTTACTGTTTTCTCCGTGATAGAAACACCTCGCAAAACGGTAACCAATATGGTTCTCACTCCTCTACTGGGTTCACATGCACCATAATATGCTTTACCTTTGGAAATGACTTCTCAATACTGTCGTGTACATCCTGGGCGATTGCGTGCGTTTCCCAAAGCGATTTGCTGCCGTCTGTGCAGATTTCCAAATCCACATAAATCTTATTCCCGAATACCCTTGTGCGCAGCAAGTCTATGCCAATCACGCCCTTGTGGCCAAGCGCGCACTGTTTTAGCCCCTCTTCTGTTGCATCGTCACACGCCTTATCCACCATTTTGTCGATGGCGTCCTGGAAAATTTCATAAGCCGCTTTTATAATAAACAGGCAGATAACAAGGCTTGCAGCGGCGTCCATAACTGGATACCCTAACCGCGCCCCCGCGATACCGATAATAGCCCCAATGGATGACAACGCATCCGAACGGTGATGCCATGCGTCTGCCATCAATGCGCTTGAATCAATACGCTTCGCATGGATTTTCGTATACCAGAACATTGCTTCCTTGACCAGGATAGAGCATAACGCAGCCACCAAAGCAAGCCTTCCTGGTATTGCCAATTCATTGTACTTGCCAGATACAATGGTTGCAGCCGCAGAAGAGCCGATCCCAAGCCCCGTAATACAGAGGATTGTAGCAAGGATAATCGCCGCTACACATTCCATCCGCTCATGCCCATACGGGTGTTCCTTATCCGACGCCTTACTGGCGATCTTAATCCCCACAATTACGACAAATGTACTGAACACATCTGAAGCCGAATGGACCGCATCGCTTATCATCGCGCCAGAATGTGCGAAAATCCCTGCAAATAACTTAAACGCAGATAAAATAAGATTGGCGACGATACTGACAAAAGAAACCTTCATTGCTACCTTTTCAAATTGGTTTTCCATAAGTTACCTCCTATTTTCCAAAATGGTGTGATAGCTCAATGGCACTAGCGAAATATGTGGGGGTTATCAAGAAGAAGTTCCATATCATGAATATTAAGAAATATCCGAATGGATAAACATCCCAGTGATCAAACACACCCACGTTTCCAGTAATATTACCCAAAAAGAGGCAATCAATACGACTGTCCCGCAGATGTATCATCCACTGTCGCTGTCAATCCAATTGCGACCCGGCTACACAAGGAAAAATCCCCGGCCTGTTCAGTTTGTACTGTAGATAAAATTGCAGTGCAAAGAGTTTTGTTTAATATACCATAAGTATATGGGATTTGCAATGAAAATGTGAAAAGAATATGCTTGTTTTTATCAAAGAGTATAGACAGAAAAAACGATGTATCCTTACCCAAATTTGCCAGTTCCTGTCCCCCCCAAAAAAAAATTACTTCTCATCATCTAACAATTGGATTACATTCACTTGTTCTACCTGCCCCGGGTACGTTTCAAGGATCCTACCAGAAAAAGTAATGGAAACAGAATCCCCAATATCCAAATCCCCAATTGAAATATCCGTATACCGCCAAGTGATCTTCGTTTCCTCCGTAACAGAAAAGCGAAATTCCCCTCTAAAATTAATATCATTGACGTCCATACCCTTCACAGTGAATGTATTATCTCGAATGTCAGAAATCGTAGCATAAAATGTCTGTGGAAAAACCAGATCCTCCCGATGTTCCATACGGCTCAAAGCTACCTTATACCCAATAAAGTAAAACCCCCCTGCGAGAATCACGCTATAACAAAACATAACAATAATAAAGCCACCAATTCTTTTCTTCATTCAAAACACCTCCTTCTACCTGTTTATATAATAAACCATTCCCCTATTTCATTCAATACAAGTTAAATTTTACAACATTCCACAACCAGTACCCCATAGTTCCATATATTCCAAATGCAAATTTTAATCACACTTACAGCAGTTACACATTTCCCAAAAAGAGTTCTAAAATAATAATACAAAACCCATTAGTGTGTTTGACAAGGGCATAATAACACGATACCTAAAGAATGGAGCCAACCTACACCTGACCGCCGCTATTGGGGAAAACTCAAAGCGGCGGTTTCTGCGCGATATGGCCGGAGTCCACTGGGGGCCGCCCTGTTTTGGTTATCAAGGCGGCCCCCAGCAGACCCCGGCCATTCCATCCGCAAAGTATAACTATCGGGTAGCAACTTCGAGACAAAATGTCCCAAAGCAATCGTTGTCCCCGCGCATTTTTACATAGGGGCTCTGGTGGTATATCCCCCGTCGCCGCCTACTATTGAGCACAGGCGG
>CAOKNO010000042.1 GCA_948470065.1 uncultured Eubacterium sp.
ATGATGAAAGCGGACACTATTTCTATGGCAGAATTTTGGAACTTGACGGATGCCAAAGTACCAGTGATACACTTGAAGGATTATATGAAAGCCTTAATGAAGCATTGGAAGGATATATTGAAATAAAAATAGAAAATAATCTTCCTATACCAATTCCAGAAGCACCAAATAATTACAGCGGAAAATTTGTTGTAAGGCTTCCAAAATCTTTGCATCAAAGATTAGCCATTGAAGCGGAAAAAGAGGGTGTAAGTCTTAATCAGTTGGCATTATACAAATTGGCACTTTAATAAGCAAAGGCAGGGGATTCACGCCCTGCCTTTGCTTATTAAAGGAAACCGCTATCCTCTTACTTTGGGTAACGGTCTTTTTTGTATAATATTTGTGTGCTACGTGGCAAAATAAAGGCCTTCCGCTGGCAATTGATACCAACGGAAGCCTTTATGAAACAATAGGCTAGTTCTTAGAACTTGCCTTCTTTTGCTGCTTCTTCAATCGAAACTGCTACGGCTACGGTAGCCCCTACCATCGGGTTGTTACCCATACCGATAAGCCCCATCATTTCTACATGGGCTGGTACGGAAGAGGATCCTGCAAACTGTGCGTCAGAGTGCATACGTCCCATGGTATCTGTCATACCGTAAGAAGCCGGGCCTGCTGCCATGTTGTCCGGATGGAGGGTACGTCCAGTACCGCCGCCGGAAGCAACAGAGAAGTAATTCTTGCCCTGCTCGTTACATTCTTTCTTATATGTACCTGCTACTGGATGCTGGAAACGTGTCGGGTTGGTGGAGTTTCCAGTGATAGAAACGCCGACATGCTCATGGTGCATGATAGCAACGCCCTCCTGCACATCGTCTGCGCCATAGCATTTCACAGTAGCACGCAGGCCGTCGGAATATGCCTTTTCATAAACAACGTTTAACTTTGCTTCTGTGTAGTCATACTTTGTTTCCACATAGGTGAAGCCGTTGATACGGGAGATAATCTGCGCTGCATCCTTGCCAAGGCCGTTTAAGATAACGCGCAGCGGTTTTTGACGTACTTTGTTTGCCTTCTCAGCAATCCCGATTGCACCTTCTGCTGCTGCGAAGGATTCATGCCCAGCTAAGAAGCAGAAGCATTCGGTTTCTTCTTCTAATAACATCTTGCCAAGGTTCCCGTGGCCAAGCCCAACCTTCCTGTGATCTGCAACGGAACCTGGGATGCAGAATGCCTGAAGGCCT
The DNA here is from genome assembly GCA_948470065.1 of uncultured Eubacterium sp. Classification (GTDB taxonomy): domain Bacteria; phylum Bacillota; class Clostridia; order Lachnospirales; family Lachnospiraceae; genus Petralouisia. The sequence continues at coordinate 1,227 of CAOKNO010000042.1, forward strand.
TCCCCGATGGCTGCTGCTGCGTCAGCCGCCCTTTTCGCGCCTTTTTTGATTGCGATTGCTGCGCCTACGGTGTATGCCCAGCAAGCGTTCTCAAAACAGATGGGCTGGATCTTCTTCACCTGTTCGTAAACGTCAAGCCCAGCGTCCTTGGTGATTTTCTCAGCTTCTTCTATGGAGCCGATCCCATAATTTGCCAAAACAGAATTGATTTGGTCAATCCTTCTTTCATATGATTCAAATAAAGCCATTTGAAATGTCCTCCTATCTTTATCTTTTTACTCTGCACGTGGGTCGATAATCTTAGCAGCGTCTGCTACGCGGCCATACTGGCCTTTTGCTTTCTCCCAAGCGGTATTCGGGTCATCGCCTTTTTTGATAAAGTCGGTCATTTTGCCAAGGCTTACGAACTGATACCCAATTACTTCATTGTCAGCATCCAAAGCAATGCCGGTTACATAACCTTCTGCCATTTCAAGGTAACGGACGCCCTTTTCCTTTGTTGCATACATAGTACCAACTTGGGAACGAAGCCCTTTCCCTAAGTCTTCCAAGCCAGCGCCTACTGCCAGCCCGTCATCTGAAAATGCGCTCTGGGTACGTCCATATACAATCTGTAAGAACAATTCCCTCATGGCTGTGTTAATGGCATCGCATACAAGGTCTGTATTCAGCGCCTCAAGAATCGTCTTGCCCTGCAGGATTTCTGCTGCCATAGCTGCGGAATGGGTCATGCCGGAACATCCGATGGTTTCTACCAAAGCTTCCTCAATCACGCCATTTTTTACATTCAGTGAGAGCTTACATGCGCCCTGCTGGGGAGCACACCAGCCAATCCCATGGGTAAAACCTGAAATATCTTCAATTTTCTTAGAGTGCACCCATTTCCCTTCTTCCGGGATTGGAGCTGGTTCATGTTTTGCGCCCTTGGCTACTGGACACATGTTTTCAACTTCCTTTGTGTAAATCATTTTAAGACTCCTTTCAATGTATAAATTAATTTTGCCATGTTAAAACAATGTGATGTTTTTAACATACTTACTCATATTTAACCATATTTTGGCGAAATAGTCTAGTGGTTTCCGGCAAAATTGCAAAAAATGGGTTGCAGGAAAGCCTCTGGCTTCCCTATTACGGAAACCGCCCCCAAAGAACCTGTTTGATGAGCGGCCAGATGAAGGCTGGACGGTTATAAAAACGGTAGTTGGGATCGGCTTTGTCCGTCCTAGAAGACAGGATGGTTCTGTTAAAACTAGTAAAATATAGTAAACATTTTGCAAAAAAACGGATATAGAAATAAAATAAACTTGGATTTTTGGATGAAGCGGTAAAAGGAAGCGTAGGAGAAAGGAGTTATAGGGAGATATGAGATGGAAACAAGGGTTAACGATTGGGGTGGTATCTGTGTTGTTTTGCAGCATTCCACAGGAAACTGTCTGTTCACAGGAGTCTTTTTCTGTACAAGAGAGTTTTCTATTGCAGGATGATCTTGGGATAGATTGTATGGCAGAAAAAGATAGGCCTATACCAGAGATGCAAGAAGACATGGTAGCTTTGGAAGGAAGGAACCATTCAGACGATGGGGAAGTGCAGGATAAAATAGAGGAGGGATTCTCATACCGGGAAATAGAAAATGGGATCCTGGAGATAACAGGGTATGTTGGGGATGGCAAGGAACTTGTACTGCCAAGCCAGATTGGCGGGAAAAAGGTTACAGCCGTCGGGGCATATGCATTTTCTGGCAACAGCAGGTTAACACGGTTGACGCTTCCAGAAACTGTGGCAATAATTGGAAGCCATGCCTTTTGGAATTGCAGCGGCCTTGTGGAGATCTCGCTTCCAGAAGGGGTTACTGAAATCCCAAAAGGTATGATGAAAGGCTGTAGCAGCTTAGAAAGGATTGTAGTTCCAGAAAGCGTCACAAAGATTGGGTACGATGCATTTGAAGGCTGCCGCAGCCTGTCTGGACTTGTCCTTCCAGGCAGCCTTGAAGAAGTCGGGCATGAGGCGTTTGCAGGGACGCGTTGGCTTGAACAGCAGCCAGAAGGAATCGTGTATGCCCAAAATGTGGTTTATGATTACAAAGGTGAGAAAAGCTGCCTTATTACTTTGGATCTGCCGGAAGGGATTGTTGGGATTACCGCCCTGGCTTTTAAGGATTGCAGGAACCTGCAGTATGTCGGGCTTCCAGATAGCCTGCGTCAGATTGGGGAAGAAGCGTTTGGGAATTGCCCATCCTTGCAAAAGATTTATATCCCCGATAATGTAGAAGGGGTTGGGATAAGGGCGGTTGGATATGAAAGCATTCCGGACGAAGGCTTTGGAGAAGAAGATGGGGGATCCTGGGTTTGGAAATGGGAACGTAAGACTGGGTTCCAAATCGAATGCAGCCCAGGTTCTGCCGCTGCAATGTATGCACAGGAGAATGGGATCCCGTATGCTTTGGGTTCGGAAGGGAAATTATCCGGCTGGCAGGAATTAGATGGGAAGAAGTTTTATTACTCCCAGGAAGGGGTTTTGCAGACAGGGCTACAGGAAATCGAAGGGAAAATATATTATTTCAGCCTGGAAACGGGAGAGATGCAGGTAGGATTGCAGGAAATCGAAGGGAAACGATATTATTTCAGCCTGGAAACGGGAGAGATGCAGGTAGGGTTGCAGGAAATCGAAGGGAAACGATATTATTTCAGCCTGGAAACGGGAGAGATGCAGGTAGGATTGCAGGAAATTGAAGGAAAGAGGTATTATTTTGCCCTGGAAACGGGAGAGAGGAAGGCAGGGCTACAAGAAATCGAAGGAAAGAGGTATTATTTCCACCCAGAAACCGAAGAAATGCAGGTCGGGATGCAGAGGATAGGGAATGCCGTTTATTATTTTGGCAGCGATGGGATTATGGGAGCAGGCTGGGTGCGGTTAAGCGGAAAAACGTATTATTTTTCTACGGCAACTGGGAAAATGCTTACGGGGAAACAGAAAATATCGAAGTCTACATATTATTTTGATAAAAATGGAACACGGTTGGCAGGCTGGCAGAAGATTGATGGGAAGCATTATTATTTTTCCAAGAAAACTGGGAAAATGTATACCGGGAAGAAAAAAATCGGGAAATCTACGTATTATTTTACTAAAAATGGAGCCAGAAAGACGGGATGGGTAAAAAGCGGCAAGAAGAAATATTACTTCTCTAAGAAAACCGGGAAGATGTATACCGGGAAGAAAAAAATCGGGAAATTTACATATTATTTTAACAAAGATGGTGTAAGGAAGACAGGCTGGCAGAAGGCGGGCGGCAAAAAGTATTATTTTTCAACGAAAAGTGGAAAAATGTATATAGGAAAGAAAAAAATTGGGAAGAAGTATTATTTTTTCAGCAGAAAAGGAGTGTTGCAGATCGCGAAATTGATCCAGGATGGCAACAAAACGTATTATTCGAATAAGAAAGGGATCCTGCAATCCGGTTGGATCAATAAAAATAGCAGAACCTATTATTTCAATCCAACAAATAAACAGATGGTAACGGGATGGCAGGGGATTGGCGGTTATGATTATTACTTTGCAGAATCTGGGGAAGGTAAGGGCGTTTTGCAGAAAAACCGTATCGTTAGCACTAGCCAGGGAGATTTTTATGTAGATGTAGAAGGGATCCGGGTATCTTCCGCAGAAATTTTAAAAGCCGTCAGCTTTGTGAAAACCCACACGCAGGATAGTTGGGATACGGGTACGAAATTGCAGAGATGCTTTGAAGTATTGTGGAGGAATTATGCATACCAGAGGTTCTATGAAAACCCCTCTGCCCAGCAGATGCCTGGATATGCAGATTATATGTTTACATACCACAGAGGGAATTGTTTCCGCTATGCGGCAAGCTTTGCGTGTATTGCAAAAGTGCTGGGGTATGAGACGCGTGTTGCGGTAGGCAGTATCGCCAGAAGGACTGGCGGTATGACGCCGCATGGATGGACAGAGGTTCAGGTGGGAGGCGTATGGTATATGTGCGATGCAAATATGCAGAGGAACCATCCAGATATTAATTCCTATATGCGCACAGAAGCAAATTATAATTACGTCCATACCTGTTCCGCAAGGTATGCCCTGGGAATCCAGAAAGGGCAGGTATCCTGGAGATGATATTCAGTTCATTAGGATTTATTAGCGTCTTCCTGCCGGTTGTGTTTCTGCTTCACTGTCTGATTCCTGGGATTTCGGGGAAGAATGCGCTGCTGGTTATGGCAAGCCTGCTGTTTTATACATATGGAGAACCCATATTTGTGGTTTTGATGGTTTGCAGTGCAGGGTTCCATTATATTGTGGCAAGGGCGTTAGCAGCGGTTTCCCATAAAAAAACGGTTTTGTGCCTGGGGATAGCCGTAAACCTGGGGCTTTTGGCGTATTTCAAATATATGGCTTTTTTAGTAGAATCCTGGAACCAGCTATCTGGCATGGAACTAAAAGTCCAAACGCCTGGTCTCCCAGTTGGGATTTCCTTTTTTACCTTCCAGGCCTTGTCATACGTGATAGACGTGTACCGTGGGAGGATCCAGGTACAGAAGGAGTTTGGGAAGGTTCTTCTGTATCTTGCATTTTTTCCACAGCTTATTGCAGGCCCTATTGTAAAATACAGGGATATCAGCCAGGCGCTTGATACAAGGAAAGCCAGCCTCGATCAGGTGTTTATAGGTATGCGCCGTTTTATCTGTGGCCTTGGGAAGAAGGTGCTGATAGCAAATACAATGGGACAAGCAGCAGATGCCGTATTTTGCGCGCCGCTTGGGGAGGTTGGGCTGTGCGCTGCCTGGATTGGAGCAGTTTCTTATATGCTGCAGATTTACTATGATTTCAGTGGCTATAGCGATATGGCGATTGGTATGGGAAATATGTTTGGCTTCCAGTTCCAGGAGAACTTCCATTATCCTTATGGTGCGTCCAGCATAAAAGAATTTTGGCGGAGATGGCATATTTCCTTATCTAGCTGGTTTAAGGAGTATGTGTACATCCCGCTTGGCGGCAACCGGAAAGGGAAAGCCCGTACTATATGGAACAAGCTTATCGTATTCTCTTTGACTGGGCTGTGGCATGGGGCGAATTGGACATTCCTGTTATGGGGTCTGTACCATGGATGTTTCCTGGTGCTAGAAGACATGTTTCCATTTATCAAAAAATTGCCCAAGGCAGTTACTTACTTGCCTACAATGCTTGTCGTATGCGTCGGGTTTGTGATGTTCCGCGCAGATACGGTTTCCCAAGGCGTACGCCTGGTCGGGCAGATGTTTACATATCAGTCCTTTGAAAGCCAGGATATGGCCTTTGCTATCCGACTGCTTACGCCCTGGTTCCTTGCTATGGCGTCTGTGGGGCTGTTCGGGATGGCGTCTGCCCGGCCTTTCGTACTGTGGGCAAAGGGAGAAGGGCGCAGGGAGTTTTGGAAATCCAATCCTGTGCAGATTGCCCTTAGCATAGGTTCTATTGGAATCCTGATATGGTGTATGGCGCGTTTGTCTGGCAGCGCGTACAACCCATTTATCTATTTCCGGTTTTAAGAATAGCTTCTTGAAATCTCAATGAATGAGATTGCGACTGAACAGAGTAAGATTCCTGTATAATGGAATCTGTCTGTGGAAGATCTAGATACCAGAACAGGACGATATAATCCCATGTGTTTTTGGGAAGCATAAAGGGATCGGGAGAAAACTTAATGAAATCGGATACGAGAGTATCCTGATAGGCGGCATGCCCGCCAAAGTTGCTTCGGTTTGCTTAAGGTAGCTGTTAGTATACAAGAGGAAATAGCCGAGTTCTTGTCAATACGGTCAAAAGCGAATAATATCTCTACAAAAAATGAAGAAAAGAGGAAAAGAAAATGCGTAAATTATTAAATTTATTTGGAATGGCGTTGATAGCGGTGTTGGTCTTATTTCCGACAAAAAGCAATGCGGCAGGGAATGTATGCCAGACATTAAAAGAGTCAAAAACATACCAATATAACCTTGACCAGAAAGGGAAGAAAGAATCCATTAAAGTAAACGTCTCTAAAAAGGAGCATAAGAACGGTTATGCCATTACATATGATTTGAAGACAACAGTGTCAGTAAATGGAAAGAAGATATACACCAAGACATTAAAAGGGAGGTATTCCGACAATAATCAGGTGAAGGTTATGGTGGTAGATACGGACAGAAAGGATAAGCAGATGGAGTTGTTGATTATGGAAGGTGAAATCAACGACGGAACAAACAGCGCATTTTGGAGCGCGGATATAGAGCACATCTATTATTATCAGTATAGCAATGGTAAGGCGAAGCGCAAACAGGATCTTTCCCCGTTGTTTCGGAAGAATTTTGCAAATGCATTCATGCTTCATGGGATGAAAAACAGTTCGTATCTCACCACGAATGGAAAAAATGAACTCTATGCGAAACTTTGCGTCCCTGTACAGAATTTTGACTATGTACATATAAAGAGAAAACTCAAATTAAAGAATGGGAAATTTGTGAATGTATCCACAAAATCATATAGTCTTATGGATACAGAAGATATGCCTTTCCGGCCGAAGAAAAATATTACTGTATATACGAAACCAGGAGGGACGAAGAAGGCTTTTACCGTAAAGAAGAAGGAAAGCATCTATCTCTGTGGCCTATATACGGCAAATGGGAAAAAGTTTTATCTGAAAATCAAAAATAAAGGTGAAAAATCAGGATATATTGATCCGAAAAAAGTTCCTTCATATGTTGACGGATCGAATCATGTGTAAGCTAGTATATAACTTCTTGGAATCTCAGTGAATGAGGTTGCAACTGAAAATTGACAATCAAATATCGTACAAAGAAGAAATCCTTATAAAATAAGGGCTGGAGATTCTGGGAATATATTAAGTGTGGAAGGGGGAAAGGAATTGAGGAACGCAGGGAAAGCATTGTTTCTTGGAATCTGTATGGCAATCATCATGCTTCCTTTTGCCGGGATGTTTTTTGGAATAGAAAATGTAACGTCGGAAAATCGGAAACTGGCCGCATTTCCGCATTGGGAGGAGCATGGGAGATGGAACCCTTATTTCCTGCAAGAGCTTGGTTCATATTTTGAGGATCATTTTGCATTCCGCTCATTTTTAGTATCTGCAGATGCGATCCTACAGAGTAAGGTGTTTGGAGTGTCCAATACAGATGCGGTGACGGTCGGAACAGACGGGTGGCTTTATTATACCGCTAGTATGGGGGATTATCTTGGCAAAAACCAGATGTCGGAAAGGTGCATCCAAAATGCAGCGCATAATCTTTCCCTTGTCCAACGATATGTAGAAGAAAATGGCGCTTCCTTCCTGTTTGCGGTGGCTCCAAACAAAAATTCTCTGTATGGAGATCATCTGCCGTATTATATCAGGAAAAATGGGACGTTTCCCAGCAATTATGACCGTTTAAAACAAAAACTAGAAGAGAATAAGACGCCATATGTAGATTTGCTTGGCATGTTCCAAATGCAAGAGGAAACGCTTTACTTAAAGCGGGATTCACACTGGAACAACAAAGGCGCTATGATGGCGTACCGTGCCATGATGGAAGCGCTTGGGCTGGAATATGAAACGTATGAGACGAGAAAGGCAGTCCGCCAGAAAACAGCGTATGGCGATTTAAACCGGATGCTTTACCCGGTAGGCGGGGAGCCTGAATGGGATTACTGTTACCAGGGCAACGATCGTTTTACATACCGGACAGATACCGAAAGCGTGGAGGACGCCTGGATTGCGACGGAATGCAGCGAAGGTGAGAAGACAGTATTGATGTCCCGGGATTCCTTTGGCAATACGTTGCTGCCTTTTTTTGCAAACCAGTTTTCGGAAGGCTATTTTTCAAGGGGCGTTCCATTCCAACTGGCTGGATATATGGAAACATGCCAGCCGGATGTGGTCATCCTGGAAAAAGTAGAACGTGAATTGCCTGGGCTGGCCAAAACGCCACCGCTGATGGAAGGGATCCCAATTTCCTTGAAGGAAGAGGAAAAAAAGTTGTTTGCAGCGGCAAGGATGCGTAAAGAGTCCGGAGTTACCATGGAAGCCAAAGTAAGTGAATACGACATGGATTACCTGGAAATTTCAGGTCTGCTTGGGGAAGGTGGCAGCCTGGGGAGCGCACAGGTTTATCTGAGGATAACCGATGGGAGTGGACAGAAGGTATATGAGCCGTTCTTAGTGGCAACGGAAGAATCCGATTATGGATACTGCCTGTACCTGAAAAAGGATGAGGTGCAAAGTAGTAAGATTGGAGTAGAGATAATTCGAAAGGATGGCGGAACGGTATGGTGCGTGCAGTCTTTCGATGTTTCTATAAAGGAGGTGGGCAGGATTGAAACAGGCGGCATTAGGCAGGCGGATCGTGAGAGCGGCAATGCTCCTTGCCCTCGGATGCCTTACCGGATGCAGGGATAGGCCGCTGCTGCAAGTCCGTATTATGGATTGCTATACAGAAACAAGGCTATCCGCATGGCAAGGCATTACGGTTCGGCAGGCATTGGAAGAAGCTGAAATCAAAGTCCTTGAAAACGATACGGTGTCGCCTGAACTGGATGTGCCACTCTCAGAGGATGGCAGCAAAATTTCTATCGGGCGCAGCGCAAATGTGAAAGTGTCTGAAGATGGCAAAAGCCAGAGTTTTGTCCTGACGGGGAAGAAGGTAGCGGACGCTATTTCGGCTGCTGGGATCACGTTAGGGACGTACGATGAGGTAAACCACGATCCAGACGCGTATTTGTCAGACGGCATGGACATCCAGGTTGTGCACCGGTATGCTGTAGAGATCGATGTGGACGGCAGGAAGGTGGAATGCCTGACGAAAGCCGATACCATAGAAGGGATGCTAAAAGAGCAGGGTATCCATCTGGATAAGAAGGATCAGATTGCACCGCCGCTGGGAACCAAATTGCATAATGGGACAAAGGTGGAGATCCACCGTGTTTTTGTAGAACAAGTGGTAGAACGCGAGCCAATCCCTTACGATACGGAAACGGAATATTCTGGGCGTATGTACGAAGGCGAAACGGCGCACAGGCAGAAAGGCGAAGATGGGGAGAAAGAATTGATTTATGAGGTCACATACGTAGATGGGAAAGAAGAAAGCCGTATGCTGATCCGTGAGGAAACAATAAAAGAACCCGTCAGCAGCATTCTAGTGAAAGGCACGAAAAAAAGACGCAGGGTGATATCCAAAGAGCAAATTTTCGATTGCGATGGATCCGGGCATGGGTACTATATCATCACCTGGTCGGATGGAGTGGTGGAGTATCAGGATTTTTAGATTGTAGGAACGTAAAACAGGAATCATACACAAGGAGGATATTCATGCGTGGTATGTGGAAAAAATTAAGGAAAAAACTGATGGTAATTTCTGTATTCTTGCTTCTTACTGCGGTAATTGGGATATTGCCTGCAAAGACAGCACAGGCAGCGGCGCCGAAGATTCAGAAGAACATACAGTTCCGGTTATACAAAGCGAATAAGAGAAACTTGATTATACCGATTAAGAATGCATCCGGAGGGAAGATAACTAAGCTTAACAATTCAAAACCTTCCATTGCAAAGGTTTCTGTATATCAGAAAAATAGCCTTCTGGTTGATATAAGATCGGCTGGAAGCACAAAGGTGAGTTTTTCTTACAAGGGAAAGAAGCTTTCAACGAAGATTACGATAAAAAAATGGGAGAACCCATGCAAAGAATTTACGATAGGGTCGAAAAATTATGCAAAATACTTTGAAAAATCAGAGAGGTATTCCCTGAATAAGCAAAGCAAAACAATCAATGCAAAAGTCAAGATAACGCCGAAAAAGGGCTGGAAATTATTAAAAATAGAAGCACAAGCAGCAGATACCATCCGAAGCAAGAAGGTAAAGAATCATTCAAAAGTAAAATTTTCCATAGACATGACAGGGACGGCAATCTATGCTCATTTTAAAAACAACAAAACAGGAGAGCGGGAAACGGTTGCATTATGGCGTTCTAGCACGCCTTGGGCAAGTGAGAACGGATATCGCGAATGGATCGATCAAAGGAGAAGGACACATTCTGTATGGTAAGCCTTCAAGTATAAGTCATAATTTTAGGTTGTACAGGGAATTTGAAGTGATATTCTGTAATGAAAAAAGTATGCTTTGGAAGCAGGGATTTTACTCTCTGCTTCCTTTCGGTTCCTAAATTAATGATACATGATGGAAGAAGAGATTTTCTAAGATTGACAAATTGACTCAAAATGATATACTATATAAGACGCTATGTTTTTTGTTGTTTGCCAGATACGGGATGTTTTTGCAATCAATGCAATAGTGGCGCTGGGAGAACTGGGGTATGGGGGTTTCGCTTCTATACTGTTTTATAAGAGGGGCTTATATCCGAACGTGAGGAATTTAAAATAAGGAGCATAAACATGGATAAAATACTGATAATTGACGACAGTGTCGTGCAGGCAAAGCATTTGAAGAGTATTCTGGAAGATACGTATGAGGTGACCGTTGTCAATACTGCCACTGAGGGGCTTACGTATGCGAGGACAGGGGAGTATTCCTTGTTTCTTCTGGATGTGATTATGCCGGATATGGATGGCTTTGTGTTGTTGAAAAAGCTGCAAGAGGAACTGTCTACAGAGCGTATCCCAGTCATTATGATTACCAGCCTTTCTGATATACATAGTGAAGAGCACGGGCTCCTGTTGGGGGCGGTGGATTATATTGTCAAGCCGTTTAATCCGGTGATTGTCAGGGCGAGGGTGAATACCCATTTGAAACAGCATAAATACTGGCGCCAGATTGAACAGCAGGTCATGAGGGATGATTTGACGAAGGTGGCGAACCGGAGGAATTATAATTGTTACAGCGTCATTAAATGGCAGGAGGCAATTCGGTTAAAGACCGCTTTTTCTGTCTGTATGCTGGATATTGATAAATTTAAAGTATATAACGACACGTATGGGCATCCGGCAGGGGATCAGGTTCTTGTGTCGGTTGCCCAGGCGGTGGATTCTTACTTGCAGCGGAGCACGGATTTTTTCGCCCGTTATGGAGGAGAGGAATTTGTGGCAATTGTCCTAGGAGGCGAGCCGGAAAAGGTGTTTGGGCATTTCAAACGGATCCGCCAGGCAGTTGAAGATTTGCATATAGAGCACAATGGTTCTGTTTTTGAGTGGGTCACAGTCAGTATGGGCGGGATTACGGTCTTCCCTAAAATGGGGGAACAGTATGAAGACTATTTAAAGATGGCGGACAGTATGCTGTATGATGCGAAGCGGTTTGGCCGGAACCAGGTAGTCTGGGTGAACGAGAGAGGGATACAGTGGAAAGAACGTGCATAAGGGAAACGTCAAATAGCAAGGGCAGGGATTTTGGATTCCAGCCCTTGTTCTATCCATAGCCGTCCTTGCTGTCACGCAGCAAATTCTGTAAAGATCCCAAGGCTTGGCGGATGGTAAGTAAACAGCAGGAAGCATACGAATATTGTTATGGTTAGGATGCATAAGCAAAAGGCGTAAGGCCTTAGCTGGCAGGAGCGCGCGGAACTGTAAAAAATAAAAAATGCAAGCAGGACGCTGAGAAGGAAGGTGGCGAGATCTAGGATCAGGAGGTCTTGCCCCAATAGATAAAAATATGCGTAGAACAGGACAGGGACCGCGGCTGTCCCTGCTAAAATCCCGGCGCATAGGGAAGGCAGCAGACAGGGCAGGTATTTTTTGTTTTTCCACAGCATGATACCAGAAAACAGCAGCATTGGGAAAAATACTAATTTCATGTGTTCCCATACTGATTCATTTATGGGGCTAAAAAGCCCTGCGATCATGTTCTGTTTTGTCCAGCCATACACAAAATGGGCGAGCGTACCTGTGGTTAAAACGAAAAATATCCCAGCAATCACATAACGTTTTAACAATTTTTTTTGATAATCCATGGAAGAACCACCTCCTAAAAGAAGTATATGGAACTGCTGGGATTTTATCCATGTATTTTGCTGGCAAGGGAGGGTTAGATGGAAGGATGGAGGGATACAAATGAAGGATAAGATCCAGATGTTCATAAAGGCCGTCTACGCAGGGTTTATGATTGGTATAGGCGGGATTGTTTATTTATCGGTGGAGAATAAAATAATAGCTTCTCTGTTGTTTTCCTTTGGGTTATTGACAATTGTGACCCAGGGCTTTTTTCTGTATACAGGGAAAATCGGGTTTGTGAAAAAGTTCCGGGAACTTTCCGATATGCTGCTTGTCGTAGCTGGAAATTTTATCGGAACTTTTCTTGCGGCTGCATTGTCCCGGGCGGCGCAGCTTGGGATCAGCAGCGCAAAGCTGGTGGAACGTAAATTGGAGAACGGCGTCCTAGAAGTGTTCTGCCTGTCTGTATTCTGCGGCGTAATGATGTATCTTGCGATTGACAACTTTAAGAAAGCAAAGAACCTTGTATTTATCATAGCTCCGGTTATGATTTTCATTTTGTCCGGCTTTGAGCACTCAATTGCAAATATGTTTTATTTCCACTTGGCTGGTGCGTACAGTGGGAAAGCCCTCGGATATCTCTTGCTGATGGCGCTTGGGAATGGCGTCGGCGCCAATCTGTTCCGGCTGGATGGGTATGAGGGAAGGTGATCCGGCGTCCTAGGGATGTACGGGCGGCCGCGGCGGCTGTTTGTGGGAAGGGTGCGCCCAGGTCTGGGGAATCATATGTTACAGGAGGATGAGGAAAAGTTATGACATTAAAGGAATTGGAAATCGGAAGATCTGCCGTGGTATTATCCGTAGGCGGCGAGGGGGCGCTGCGCCAGCATTTTTTGGATATGGGCGTGATCCCTGGGGCGGAGGTGGCTTTGGTAAAATATGCGCCTATGGGGGATCCCATGGAACTCCGTGTCCACGGATATGCCCTGACGCTCCGTTTGGCAGACGCAGAACAGATAGAAATACAAGAGCAGCCCGGGAAGCGGGCAAACGGGGATGGGTTACAGGGCAAAGGTTTGGAACCGAAGCAGGGGAGCAGCCGCAGATACGAACGCAGGCATCCAGGCCTTGGCGAAGGCGGGAAATACCATGTCAAGGCGGATGAGAACCCGTTGGACGAAGGGACGCTGCTGACATTTGCGCTGGCGGGGAACCAGAATTGTGGGAAGACCACGCTGTTTAACCAGTTGACTGGGGCGAACCAGCATGTGGGGAATTTCCCTGGGGTGACGGTAGACCAGAAAAGCGGAGCGATCCGCAACCATCCCGATACGCAGGTGACGGATCTGCCTGGGATATATTCGTTGTCCCCGTACAGCAGCGAGGAAATTGTATCGCGGCAGTTTATATTGGAAGAAAAGCCTACCGGTATGATCAATATCGTAGACGCTACGAACATCGAACGGAACCTATATCTTACCATGCAGCTTATGGAACTGGATATCCCGATGGTCTTGGCGTTGAATATGATGGATGAGGTACGGGGCAATGGAGGCTCTGTCCACATCAATGAAATGGAAGAATTGCTGGGTATCCCGGTGATTCCCATTTCAGCAGCGAAAAACGAGGGGATCAGCGAGCTGGTAAGCCATGCCGTCCATGTGGCAAAGTACCAGGAACGTCCTGGCCGTACGGATTTCTGTGATAAAGATGAGCATGGGGGAGCCGTGCACCGGTGCCTGCATGGGATCATGCATTTGATTGAAGATCATGCCAAGGAAGCCGGGATCCCGGTTCGCTTTGCTGCAAGCAAGCTGGTGGAAGGGGACGGGATTGTCCGTAAGTCCCTACATCTTTCCCAGAACGAAGAAGAGATGCTGGAGCATATTATTACCCAAATGGAGGAGGAACGGGGGATGGACCGTTCCGCTGCAATTGCAGATATGAGATATTCCTTTATCCAGAAGCTTTGCAGCCAGACTGTGGTAAAGCCAAGGGAGAGTAAAGAACATGAGCGCAGCCAGAAGCTGGATCAGCTCCTGGTGGGGAAATATACGGCAATCCCTTCATTTGTGGGGATCATGGCAGTCGTATTCTGGCTGACGTTCAGCGTGGTGGGCGCGTGGCTGCAAAGCCTTTTGGAATATGGGGTGGCGTGGGTTTCAGCGTCGGCAGCGCAGGGAATGGACGCCTGGCATGTAAATGAGGTGTTGCGTTCCCTTGTCATGGATGGGGTTTTCGGCGGCGTCGGCAGCGTGATCAGCTTTGTGCCTGTGATTGCGGTGATGTTTTTCTTCTTGTCCATTCTAGAAGACAGCGGTTATATGGCAAGGGTTGCTTTTGTCATGGATAAGCTGCTAAGGAAAATCGGCCTGTCTGGGCGGAGCATTGTGCCGATGCTGGTGGGCTTTGGATGTACCGTGCCTGGCGTGATGGCAAGCCGTACCCTCCCATCGGAACGTGACCGTAAGATGACCATCCTTTTGACGCCGTTTATGAGCTGTACGGCAAAGCTTCCGATTTACGGTTTCTTTACCGCGGCGTTTTTCCCGAAACATGGTGGGCTTGTGATGGTGACGCTCTACCTGTCCGGATGCTTGGCGGCTGTTCTTTTGGCGCTGCTTACGAAGAATGTGGCGTTCCGCGGCGAAGCTGTTCCGTTTGTAATGGAACTGCCCAACTACCGTATGCCCGGCCTGAAGAATGTCTTACGGCTGATGTGGGACAAATCTAAGGATTTCCTGCAAAGGGCGTTTACCGTGATCTTCCTTGCGTCCATCCTGGTCTGGTTCCTGCAGACCTTTGATTTTGGGCTGAACATTGTGGAGGATTCCAAAGACAGTATGCTGGCGGTTGCAGCAGGAGGCCTCGCCCCGGTGTTTGCCCCTCTTGGGTTTGGGGACTGGCGGATTTCTACAGCCTTGATTACTGGGTTTATTGCAAAAGAAAGCGTGGTGTCTACCTTAAACGTCCTGTTCGGCAGCAAGGCAACGCTGTTTACTGTATTGTCGCCGGGCGCAGCAGCGGCGCTTCTGGTATTCTGCCTGCTCTATACGCCGTGCGTAGCGGCAGTCGCAGCCATCCGCCGGGAGCTTGGGACGAAATGGGCCGCAGGCATCGTATTGGAGCAATGCCTTGTGGCGTGGCTTGCGGCATGGCTTGTACGGCTCGCAGCAATGGCGCTGTTTGGAGTGTAAACGCAATATTGCCGTTCATTATATCTAAGGAAAATAACAGCTTTGGGCTGCTACATGGGAAGGATCCTGTTGCAGGACTTGGATCCCTCATGTAGCAGCCTTTGTTGTTTCAAAGGAAGTGCGTCTATGAAACAAAAACGCTCCGTGTGGATCGCGTAGCGGCGGTAATTAAATCTGATAATAAAAGTGATTAAATAAAATTTTCACATGATTTAAAAAATGGTAAAAACACATGGAATTTGAAGAAAAAAATTTTGGTAAAAACAGTTCTGATTTGAATTGAATTGTGTGTATTACGATTCTAAATGATTATAAACCTTATATATAATCTGTAAATAATAATAAATTATATAAAAAGACATATTGTTAGACAATTTTAGAAAAAATACATGTTTACAAATTTCGAAAAAAGGTGTATATTAAATTCAACGCTTCATTGTAACAAAGTGGAAGTAACCAAATAACATAATTGATATGTGGAAGCACAGGAATAGGGGTGTTCCAGCGGGCTTTGTACCCCATCCTGTTCCTGTTTTATCCCAAAGGAGGATTGAATGATGCAGAAATTCCCCATCAACCCAATAGGAATGTACCATCCAGCCTTTGAGCATGATAACTGTGGGATCGGCGCGGTTGTAAACATCAAAGGCATAAAAACCCATAAAACCGTGGAGGATGCTTTGAAAATCGTAGAAAACTTAAAGCACCGCGCCGGGAAAGACGCAGAAGGGAAGACTGGGGACGGCGTTGGCATCCTGATGCAGGTATCCCATAAGTTTTTCGAGAAAGCTGCCAAAGAATCTGGCATATCCCTGGGAGGGGAACGCGACTATGGGGTCGGCATGTTTTTCTTTTCCCAGGACGAGCTTAAACGCAACCAGGCGAAGAAAATGTTTGAGGTCATCGTACAGAAGGAGGGCATGGATTTCCTGGGATGGCGCGTAGTCCCTACCGATCCTGGGAAGCTGGGGCAGAAAGCCGTAGACTGTATGCCTTACATCCTTCAGGGATTTGTTGCGCGCCCGAAGCATGTGGCAAAGGGCCTGGATTTTGATCGTAAGCTTTACGTTGCCAGGCGTGTTTTTGAGCAGTCGAACGACGATACGTACGTTGTTTCGCTATCGAGCCGTACCATTGTCTACAAAGGCATGTTCCTAGTAGAGCAGCTTGGCCAGTTCTTTTTGGATTTGCAGGATGAAGATTATGAGTCGGCAATCGCAACCGTCCATTCCAGGTTCTCCACAAATACAAATCCAAGCTGGGAACGCGCGCACCCCAACCGTTTTATTGTGCACAATGGAGAGATCAATACCATCCGGGGGAATGCAGATAAGATGCTGGCCCGTGAGGAAACGATGGAGTCGGAGCATTTGAAAGGGGAGCTGCAAAAGGTGCTTCCAGTAGTGAATAACGAAGGCTCAGATTCCGCGATGCTGGACAACACGCTGGAGTTTCTTGTGATGAGCGGGATGGAGCTGCCGCTTGCAGTTATGATTACGATCCCTGAGCCGTGGGCAAACAATGCCCTGATGAGCCAGAAAAAGAAGGATTTCTACCAGTATTATGCGACGATGATGGAGCCATGGGACGGGCCTGCTTCGATTTTGTTCAGTGATGGGGATATCTTAGGGGCGGTTTTGGACAGAAACGGCCTGCGTCCTTCCCGGTACTATATTACGGAGGATGGTTCCCTGATTTTGTCTTCCGAGGTCGGCGTACTAGATATCGATCCGTACAAAATCGTAGCGAAGGAACGCCTGCGGCCAGGGAAAATGCTTCTTGTGGATACGGTGCAGGGGCGTGTGATTGACGATGATGAATTAAAAGAGAAATACGCTGGGAAACAGCCGTATGGCGAATGGCTGGATCGCAACTTAATCAACTTGTCAGAACTGAAGATCCCAAATGGACGTGTGCCGGAATATAGCAAAATGGAACGGCAAAGGATGCAAAAGACCTTTGGCTATACGTATGAGTCCTTGAAAGAGGCGATCCTGCCGATGGCTGCGGACGGCAAGGAAGCCACGGCGGCAATGGGGATCGATACGCCGCTTGCAGCGCTCGCAGGCGATCACCAGCCGCTGTTTCATTATTTCAAACAGAAATTTGCACAGGTAACGAACCCGCCGATTGATTCGATCCGGGAGGAAGTGGTGACGAGCGCTACGGTCTATATTGGGGAGGATGGCAACCTGCTAGAAGAAAAGCCTGCAAACTGCCGGGTACTGAAGGTCAATAACCCCATCCTTACAAATACGGATTTGATGAAGATTAAAGCAATGCAAGTGGACGGCTACCGGGTTGTGGAAATCCCGATTATCTATTATAAGAATACCAGGCTGGAAAAAGCGATTGAGCATCTGTTTGTAGAAGCAGACCGTGCATACCGCGACGGTGCGAATATCCTGATCTTATCTGACCGTGGCGTGGATGAGAACCATGTGCCGATCCCATCCCTTCTGGCCGTGTCTGCTTTGCAGCAGCATTTGATTAAGACGAAAAAGCGTACGGCTTTGGCGGTGATTTTGGAATCTGGGGAGCCAAGGGAAGTGCATCATTTTGCCACGCTTCTCGGGTATGGGGCGTGTGCGATCAACCCTTATCTGGCGCAGGACACCGTTAAGCAGCTAATTGATGAGCATATGCTGGATAAGGATTATTATGCAGCCGTTTCGGATTACAACCAGGCAATCCTTCATGGGATTGTGAAGATTGCTGCGAAAATGGGGATTTCTACCATCCAGTCGTACCAGGGGGCGAAGATTTTTGAAGCAATCGGCATCAGTTCTGAGGTGATAGACAAGTATTTTACGGATACCGTCAGCCGGATTGGCGGGATTACGTTAAAGGATATTGAAGAGGATGTAGACGCCCTTCATTCCAGCGCGTATGATCCGCTGGGTCTTGAAACCGATTTGACGTTAGAGAGCCGGGGGCACCATAAGATGCGCAGCGGCGCGGACAGCCATCTGTATAACCCACAGACCATCCACTTGCTGCAGGAAGCGACAAAGCGTGGGGATTACCAGTTGTTCAAGCAATATACGGCTGCTGCGGACGCTTTGGAACGCAAGGCCAATATCCGTGGCATGTTTGAGTTTTGTTTCCCCAAAAAGCCTGTGCCGATCGAAGAAGTAGAAAGCGTGGATTCCATTGTCACGCGGTTTAAGACAGGAGCCATGTCGTATGGATCCATTTCCCAGGAAGCCCATGAAACGCTTGCAATTGCCATGAACCGGCTCCATGGGAAATCAAACAGCGGGGAAGGCGGGGAAAGCCTAGAGCGTCTTGTGGATGGCAAAGATGGTAAGGATCGCTGTTCCGCCATCAAACAAGTGGCGTCAGGAAGGTTTGGCGTCACGAGCCGTTACCTTGTCAGTGCAAAGGAGATCCAGATTAAAATGGCGCAGGGGGCGAAGCCTGGGGAAGGCGGGCATCTGCCTGGGCAGAAGGTCTATCCATGGATCGCAAGGACAAGGCTCTCTACGCCCGGCGTGTCTTTGATTTCCCCGCCGCCGCATCATGACATCTATTCCATTGAGGATTTGGAGCAGTTGATCTACGATTTGAAAAATGCCAACAAGGACGCTAGGATTACGGTAAAATTAGTATCGGAAGCGGGCGTTGGCACAGTAGCGGCAGGCGTTGCCAAGGCAGGGGCGCAGGTTGTCTTGATATCGGGCTATGACGGAGGGACTGGGGCGGCGCCGAAAAGCTCCATCCACAATGCGGGGCTTCCTTGGGAGCTTGGGCTTTCGGAAACCCACCAGACCTTGATTTTAAATGGCCTGCGCAACAAGGTACGGATTGAAACCGATGGGAAGCTGATGACCGGGCGTGATGTTGCGGTTGCCGCAATGCTTGGGGCGGAAGAGTTTGGTTTTGCAACGGCGCCTCTGGTTACGATGGGCTGTGTAATGATGCGTGTCTGCAACCTGGACACCTGCCCTGCGGGGATTGCAACCCAGAACCCTGAATTGCGGAAACGTTTTGCAGGAAAGCCAGAATACGTTATAAATTTTATGCGCTTTATCGCAGAAGAACTGCGGGAATACATGGCGAAGCTAGGCATCCGTACCATAGACGCGCTGGTAGGGCGCAGCGATTTGCTAAAAGTACGCGAGGATTTGGCAGGGCGTGAAAAAAAATTGGATTTGTCGAAGATCCTAAACAATCCCTTTGCCGGGCCAAAATCTAAGGTGATTTTTGACGCGAAGCAGGTCTATGATTTTGGGCTGGAAAAAACAAAGGATGAAAACGTGCTGCTCAAACAGTGGAAAGGCGCGTTGGAGCACAGGCAGAAGCGGAGCATCGCCCTGGAGGTATCAAATACCGACCGTTCCTTTGGCGCCATGTTTGGATCGGAGATTACAAAGCGTTTTGGCGATACGTTAGAGGAGGATACCTTCTTAGTAAAATGTAGCGGGGCAGGCGGCCAAAGCTTTGGGGCGTTTATCCCAAAAGGGCTTACCCTGGAATTGGTAGGGGACAGCAATGATTACTTCGGAAAAGGCCTATCTGGCGGGAAGCTTGTGGTCTATCCGGCGTCCGGCGTGAAATTTAAGCAGGATGAAAATATTATTATTGGGAATGTGGCGTTGTATGGAGCCACCAGTGGGAAAGCCTTTATCAACGGGGTTGCCGGGGAACGGTTCTGTGTCCGCAATTCCGGTGCGGTCGCCGTTGTGGAAGGCGTTGGCGACCATGGCTGCGAATATATGACGGGCGGGCGCGTCGTGATCCTTGGCAAAACTGGGAAGAACTTTGCAGCAGGTATGAGCGGCGGCATTGCCTATGTCCTGGATGAAGCGCGTGATCTGTATACCAGGCTTAACAAAGAAATGGTGTTTTCTGAGGAAATCACTTCCAAATACGACGTGATGGAATTGAAGGAAATGATCAAGGAGCATGTGGCGCTGACAAATTCTGAGAAAGGGAAGGAAGTGCTGGATCAGTTCCAGACATACCTGCCGAAATTCAAGAAAATCATACCTTACGACTACCATCGTATGATGATGGCGATTGTCCAGATGGAAGAAAAAGGGTTAAGTTCCGAGCAGGCGCAGATTGAGGCATTTTATGCCAATATGAAACATTAGGAGGGTGCAAGGATGGGAAAACCAACAGGATTTATGGAATATGAGAGGCAGACAGCAAAGGCGGCGGCTCCCAAGACGCGTATCAGGGATTTCTATGAGTTCCATACCCCCTTAAGCGAAGAGGAACAGCAGGCGCAAGGCGCGCGCTGCATGGCATGCGGCGTCCCGTTCTGCCAGTCTGGCATGGAATTGATGGGCATGACGTCCGGCTGCCCGCTGCACAACCTGGTGCCGGAATGGAACGATCTGATATATACTGGGAACTGGGAGCAGGCCTATAACCGTCTGGTAAAGACGGATAATTTCCCGGAATTTACATCCAGGGTATGCCCTGCGCTTTGCGAAACGGCTTGTACCTGTGGCCATTATGGGGACGCCGTATCGGTAAAGGAGAACGAGTATGGGATTGTAGAGCATGCTTATGCCAATGGCTTTGCCAAGGCAAAGCCGCCGAAAATCCGTACTGGAAAGAAGGTAGCGGTGATTGGTTCAGGGCCTGCCGGGCTTGCAGCCGCGGATCAGTTGAATAAACGCGGGCACTCTGTGACGGTATATGAACGTGACGACCGGGTCGGCGGGCTGCTGATGTATGGGATCCCGAATATGAAGCTAGAGAAGCACATCGTGGAACGGAAGATTAAGGTGATGGAAGAGGAAGGCGTGGAATTTATTACGGGGGCGGATGTTGGCAAGGAGGTTAAGGCGGCGAAATTGAAAAAGGAGTACGATCGTATTATTTTAGCTTGCGGCGCCAAGGAACCACGCGATATCAAAGCGCCAGGCAGGGATGCGAAGAATATTTATTTTGCAGTAGATTTCCTTGCGGCAACGACAAAAAGCCTTTTAGATTCAAATCTTAAGGACAACAAATATATTTCCGCAAAAGGCAAGAGGGTTGTGGTGATTGGCGGCGGCGATACCGGGAATGACTGTGTGGGCACTTCGATCCGCCATGGGGCGAAGTCTGTCGTGCAGCTAGAGATGATGCCAAAGGCGCCCGATCAAAGAGCGGAAGATAACCCCTGGCCGCAATGGCCGAAGATCTGTAAAACGGATTATGGGCAGGAGGAAGCCATTGCTGTATTTGGAAGCGATCCGCGCATGTACCAGACGACCGTAAAAGAATTTCTGAAAGACAAAAACGGGAAGCTTTGCGGCTTGACAGCTATAAAACTGGAATGCAAGAAGGAGGAAAAGACCGGGCGTATCGTAATGGAAAAAGTCCCTGGCTCTGAGCAGAAGATAGAAGCCGATCTGGTATTGATTGCAGCAGGCTTTTTGGGGACGGAGAAATATGCGGCCGATGCATTCGGCGTTTCCTTAGACGAGAGGGCGAACGCAAAGACGGAGCCAGGGAAATATGAGACGGATGTAAAGCATGTATTTACCGCGGGAGATATGCACAGGGGGCAGTCCCTTGTGGTATGGGCCATCCGGGAAGGAAGGGAAGCTGCGAGGGCAGTCGACGAAAGCCTGATGGGTTATACGAATCTGGGGGCGTAGGATCTGGGAGGTTTGTGGGAAATGACAGAGAAAGAACTTATGTTTTCAGGGAAATTATATCATCCATATAAGGTGCAGGATAACCCATGGGAGGACATCCGCGCAGCCTGTAAGAAATTTAATGAAGCGGATCCCAGGGAGTATGGAAAGGCAATGGAAGCGTTGAAACCGTATTTTGCAAAGGCAGAAGAAGATTTGATCCTTACCCCGCCGTTTTTCTGTGATCATGGGGACAGGATATCCTTTGGCAAGCATTTCTATGCGAATACTGGGCTGACGATCCTGGATGAAAACACCGTCGTGTTTGGGGATGATGTGTTTTTAGGGCCGCATGTCAGCATTTATACGGCAGGCCATCCGATATCCGCAGAAGTGAGGAACCTGGAACTGGAGTATGCATGGCCGGTTAAGGTTGGGTCAAGCGTCTGGATTGGCGGGAATACCGTGATCAATCCAGGCGTGACGATTGGGGATGACGTTGTAATCGGATCCGGATCGGTGGTGACGAAGGATATCTCAAGCCATGTCGTCGCAGCCGGGAATCCATGCAGGGTCATCCGGGAAATTACAGAAGAAGATCATAAGATCTGGAAAACGCAGCTAGAAGCATACCAGAGGGAAACGGCAACAAGGGAAAAAGCTTGACAATTCTGTTCGGCAATTGTAGAATGTAATTAAAAGTTCGGCAAATGCCGTAAAGGAGGTTTGTATGGGATACAAGACGTTGCCTAATTCAGAATTGGAATTGATGATGATCCTATGGAGGGGAAAGAAGCCTATGACACGGACGGAAATCGAAGAGAAGATGCCGCCGAAGAGGCGTCTGTCAAAGACTACGGTTTTATCGTTCTTGTCGCGTCTAGAGGAAAAAGGATTTGTGCAGGTGAAGAAGGAAGGGAGGAATAACTGTTATATCCCGTTGGTGGAGGAGAAGGAATACCTAAAGCAAGAGAGCAGTTCTATATTAAAAAGGCTTTATGGAAGTTCTGTTAAAAAATTTGTCGCAGCCTTATACGATGGCGAAGGGCTTTCCAAAGAACAGATCCAGGAATTAAAAGATTACCTGGATGAATTGTAGGAGGGGCGCTTATGAGGATGTTGCAATTCCAAGGGATTTACAGTTTCTTCTACCAAGTGTTGGCGGTGTCCGTAATATGCAGCCTGGGAATCCTTCTGATCCTGGCGGTTTCCCCGCTTCTTAAGAAAAAGCATACGGTATTTTGGAGATATGTGTTGTGGACCGCCCTCGCCCTGCGCCTGGCGTTGCCCTTTGACATTTCGCTTTCCGGGCATACCATTTCCCTTCCAGTCCTTATGTTCCCAAGGTTGGAATCCGGGCTTTCCCATCCAGAGGAGCCAGGGAAAGCAGAGGTACAAACGGGCGCTTTGGCCGTGGATGGGACAAGTAGCACCCAGTTGGAAGGGATAGGGGAAGGATCTCACGAAGGCGGCGTTTCCGGGGAGGATATGAGCAGGGATTCCCGGTTAGAAGAAATGGAGGAGGCGTCATTTGGTGATCATGGCTTAGGGCAAGAAGGGGCGGAAGCCCCAAGGATGGAAGGACAGCAGGATAAGATAGATGCTCCAAATCCAGGAGAAAAGGAGAGCAAATCCGCCCAAAGGCAGGGCACGGAGAGGACGGGGATGGAGTTATCCTTAGAGGAACGTGTCGATGCTTATCTGCTCTATCGGGCGGCAGCGCTCCTATGGGCGGCAGGCGCTGTGTGTTATTTGGTTTGGCAGGTTGTGTGTTACTGGCGTTTCCGTCGTATGGTAGATGGCACGAAGGTGTTTGCCATGGCGGAAAAAGGCGTTCCGGTATACTATGCTTATGTTTCTTCCCCTATGCTGGTTGGGCTGTGGAAGCCGCAGATTTTGCTTCCACAGGCAGCGCATGGCCAAGATCAGCTTGCATTTATCCTGAGCCATGAGCTTACCCATTATAAGAGGAACGATCTTTGGGTGAAGCTTGTGCTGTTGGCTGCCCGGACGCTGCACTGGTTCAACCCGCTTGTGGCTTATTTGGGGCGCCAGGCTTCCAGGGATATGGAGTTTTTATGTGACAGCCAGGTGGTGGAAGGGTTTACGAAGGAGGAGAAAAAACGGTATAGCGAAACACTTCTTGCTTACGCAGCCTGCGGCGGCGTCCCACTGTTTTGCACCAGCAGCTTGTCTAAGGAAACAAAGACGCTGAAGGCACGTTTGGCAAATATCTGTTCGAGTGGCCGCAGGAAAAAAGGAGGCGCTGTAGTCTGCGTAGGGATTGGTCTTCTGGCGGCGGTAAGCCTTTTTGTGGCGTTTGGGCAGGATGGGAAAGACGCTGGAAATACCCTGGATCAGAAAGAGGATACGGTGGGTTCCACACCCGATCCAGGACAGCTTTCGGCAGGGCAGGAGGGAACTGCAAAAACAGAAGAGGATAAGGCGGGGGAGCGGCTATTGGAAATGCGTTCCAAACTGCTTGGCCTTACGGCGGAGGAAGCGGCGTCCGCAGGTTATGGCGTTGCGCTCCCAAAGCTTTTGTATGCTTCTGAGGAACGTGCCATCCTTTCTGATTACTGGGGGCTGCTTATTTATGATATCAAAAACCGGAAGATTATGCAGCTTCTGGATTTAAAGG